>NZ_CP023747.1:5177500-5487500 GCF_008704995.1 Streptomyces nodosus | reverse complement strand
GTCCCGACCGAACCGGCCGGAGACGGGGTATCAACATATCTGGCGTTGACTTTTGGCACGCTGTTGAGTTCTCAAGGAACGGACGCTTCCTTTGTACTCACCGAGATTCTCTCTCGGCTTTCCTCCGGGCGCTTCCCTTCGGTGTTTCCGACTCTATCAGATCTTTTCTCGATCCGATTTCCTCGGTGCTTTCCAGGTTCCCGCTCTCGCGTTTCCCTTTCCGGCGATCCCGACTTTATCAGAGAATCTGAGTCAGGATTTCCGCCCTGCTGCGGTCGTTACCTGACGCTCGATCGCGTCGGGTTCCCCCGCTGGCGGAGCCGTAAACGTACTGGAGCGAGGCGCCTCGATGCAAATCGAGGCAGCCTCGCTCCGGACTCACCCTCGCCGGGGCCTGAAGGGATGTCAGACCTCGACGACCACGGGCAGGATCATCGGCCTGCGGCGATAGGAGTCCGATACCCACTTGCCCAGCGTCCGGCGCACCAACTGCTGCAACTGATGGGGTTCGACGATCCCGTCCTGGGCCGACCTTTCGAGCACCTCCGTGATCTTCGGAAGCACGCCGTCGAAAGCGGAGTCCTCGATGCCGGAGCCGCGCGCCTGGACATAGGGGCCGCCCGTGATCTTGCCCGTGGACGAGTCCACCACGACGAAGACCGAGATGATGCCCTCGTCGCCGAGGATCTTGCGGTCCTTGAGCGCCGGCTCGCCGACATCACCGACCGAGAGACCGTCGACATACACATATCCGGCCTGGACCTTGCCGGAGATCCTGGCCTTGCCCTCGACCAGGTCGACCGCGACGCCGTCCTCGGCGATGACGATCCGGTCGTGCGGGACACCCGTCAGCGCACCGAGTTCGGCGTTGGCCCGCAGATGGCGCCATTCGCCGTGGACCGGCATCAGGTTCTTCGGGCGGCAGATGTTGTAGAAGTACAGCAGCTCGCCCGCGGACGCGTGACCCGAGACATGCACCTTGGCATTGCCCTTGTGCACGACGTTCGCACCCCAGCGGGTGAGTCCGTTGATCACCCGGTACACCGCGTTCTCGTTCCCGGGGATCAGCGATGAAGCGAGGATCACCGTGTCGCCCTGGACGATGCGGATCTGGTGGTCCCGGTTCGCCATCCGGGACAGCGCCGCCATCGGCTCGCCCTGCGAGCCGGTGCACACCAGCACGACCTCGTGGTCCGGCAGGTCGTCCAGCGTCTTGACGTCCACCACCAGGCCCGGCGGCACCTTCAGATAGCCGAGGTCCCGGGCGATGCCCATGTTGCGGACCATGGAGCGGCCGACGAAGGCGACCCGGCGGCCGTACTCGTGCGCCGCGTCCAGAATCTGCTGGATGCGGTGGACATGGCTGGCGAAGCTCGCCACGATGATCCGCTTGCGGGCACCCGCGAACACCTGGCGCAGCACATGGGAGATGTCGCGCTCGTGCGGGGTGAACCCGGGGACCTCCGCGTTGGTCGAGTCGGTGAGGAGGAGGTCGATGCCCTCTTCACTCAGCCGTGCGAACGCATGGAGATCGGTCAGCCGGTTGTCCAGCGGCAGCTGGTCCATCTTGAAGTCGCCCGTGTGCACCACCATGCCGGCGGGGGTCCTGATGGCGACCGCGAGGGCGTCCGGGATGGAGTGGTTGACCGCGATGAACTCGCAGTCGAAGGGACCGATCCGCTCGCGCCCGCCCTCGGCGACCTCGAGCGTGTACGGCCGGATGCGATGCTCCTGGAGCTTCGCCTCGATCAGGGCCAGGGTGAGCTTGGACCCGATCAGCGGGATGTCGGGCTTCTCCCGCAGCAGGAAGGGGACACCACCGATGTGGTCCTCGTGGCCATGGGTGAGGACGATGCCCTCGATGTCGTCGAGACGGTCCCGGATCGACGAGAAGTCCGGCAGGATCAGGTCGATTCCGGGCTGCTCCTCCTCGGGGAAGAGCACTCCGCAGTCGACGATCAGCAGACGGCCACCGTACTCGAAGACCGTCATGTTCCGGCCGATCTCGCCGAGACCGCCGAGCGGGGTGACCCGCAGGCCGCCTTCGGGAAGTGGCGGCGGCGAGCCGAGTTCAGGATGCGGATGACTCAAAAGACTCTCCTCACCACGCACGCCACGTACCTGTAGGGCACGTGGCGCGCATGACGTTCGTGCAGAAGCAGTTGTCGGATGGGATGCAGGCACCTGTGTCCTGCCTATTCAGTTGTGAAGTCTGTGTCAGAGCTGTACCCCGCCGGCCGCAAGATCGATCTTGAGCTGCGCGGTCTCCTCCGGCGAGAGCTCGACCATGGGCAGGCGCAGCGGTCCGGCGGGCAGTCCCTGGAGGGCGAGCGCCGCCTTGGTGGTCATCACGCCCTGGGTGCGGAACATGCCGGTGAAGACCGGGAGCAGCTTCTGGTGGATCTCCAGGGCCTTCTGGACGTCGCCGCCCGCATAGGCCTCGGCCATGGCGCGCAGCTCGGGCGTCACCACATGGCCCACCACCGAGACGAAGCCGACCGCGCCCACCGAGAGCAGGGGAAGATTGAGCATGTCGTCGCCGGAGTACCAGGCGAGACCGGAGCGCGCGATGGCCCAGCCGGCGCGGCCGAGATCGCCCTTGGCGTCCTTGTTCGCGACGATCCGCGGGTGCTCCGCCAGACGCACGATGGTCTCGGTGCTGATCGGGACACCGCTGCGGCCGGGGATGTCGTACAGCATGACCGGCAGGTCGGTGGCGTCGGCGATGGCCTTGAAGTGCCGGTACAGGCCGTCCTGCGGGGGCTTGTTGTAGTACGGGGTGACGGTCAGCAGTCCGTGCGCGCCGGCCTGCTGCGCCGCGCGCGCCAGTTCGATGCTGTGCCGGGTGTCATTGGTGCCGACGCCCGCGACGACATGGGCGCGGTCTCCGACCGCGTCCAGGACGGCTCGTACGAGGTCCGTTTTCTCCGCGTCGCTGGTGGTGGGTGACTCGCCGGTGGTGCCGTTGATGATCAGGCCGTCGTTGCCTGCGTCCACCAGGTGGGTGGCGAGCCGCTGCGCGCCGTCGAGGTCGAGTGCGCCGTCCGCCGTGAAGGGCGTGACCATGGCGGTGAGGATCCGCCCGAAGGGGATCTGCGGAGTGGAGGTCGGAGCCATGGGTAACACGCTACTCGCTGCGTCGCGCAGGGGCCGCCCTAGGGTGCGGGGAAAGTCCTGACAAAGGTGGAACCCGGCACTGCCTGCTCGGGGGTTCAAGCAGTGCCGGGTCCGTTTGATCAGGCTAGATGAACTTCTCGAAATGCCGCAATACGGACACTTCGCTCGGCTGACCGCACATCTGTGCCGACCGGAGGCTGAGAGCGCTACGGGGCGATACGGCCATTGGTGTTGAAGGCGGCATGGGTGAGCGGCATGAGCTCGGCCCACAGCGCCTCCATCCGCTCGCCGACCATCTCGATCTCCCGCTGCGGGAAGGACGGCACCTGGGCCAGCTCGTGCTGGGTGCGCAGGCCGAGGAAGTGCATCAGCGAGCGAGCGTTGCAGGTGGCGTACATGGAGGAGAAAAGACCGACCGGCAGGACCGAGCGGGCGACCTCACGGGCGACACCGGCGGCGAGCATCTCCTGGTACGCCTCGTACGCGTGCACATAGGCGTCCTCCATCGCACGGCCGACCAGTTCCTGCTGCGCCCGGGTGCCCTCGACGAAGCGGTACTTCCCGGGGCGGCCCTCCTGGACCAGCTTGCGGGACTCGGCGGGGACGTAGAAGACCGGCTGGAGCTCGCGGTAGCGGCCGCTCTCCTCGTTGTACGACCAGCCCACCCGATGCCGCATGAACTCGCGGAAGACGAAGATCGGGGCGCTGATGAAGAAGGTCATCGAGTTGTGCTCGAAGGGGCTTCCGTGCCGGTCCCGCATCAGGTAGTTGATCAGGCCCTTGGACCGCTCGGGGTCCTTCTTCAGCTCGTCCAGGGACTGCTCCCCGGCGGTGGAGACACGGGCGGCCCACAGCACGTCGGAGTCGGCCGCGCTGTGCTTGACCAGTTCGACGGTGACATCGCTGCGGAAGCTGGGCTTGAGGTCGTCGACGGGATCGTCGGTCACGGGGTGGGGGTCCTTCCCATCACAGGCTCGGGCGGCGCCCACTTTACGGCCCCGGCCGCCACGACCTGGTGTTCGGTACCGGGCCTCGACAACTCGTCGGCGAACTTCCGCGAAATCGATGAAAGAGGGCACTTTTCGCGCTGCCTGTTCGTCTGTCCGGATGACGATGATTCGTTCGTGTCACCGTTCCTGACCCCGGTCCCCCGACAGCTGCTCCCTACGGCCCCGAAGGAGAGACGCCGCCATGTCCCGTCGCGAGCCCGTTCCGTTCGCCTTCCTCGCCGAAGCGGACTCCTTCCGCAGCAATGTCACTCCCCCGCCGCGCCGTCGGGCCACCCCCGGCCAGCTGGCCGGGCGCTGGCTGCTGGGGCTCACCATCGTCGCGGGGCTGGTCGGTGCCCTGGTGATAGGCACCCCGGCGATGCAGCACCCCTCGCCCGCGGCGACGCAGCACTCCGAGGCGTCCGACGGGCGCTGACCCTGCCGCCCGCCCGGGGTGACCCGACCGGCGGGCAGGCCCTCCATGGACCCCGAGGGTGGTGGGCATGGACACGGCTCGATAGCCTCACCGGGCACAGCCCCATGGACCGAGTGAGGATCAGCGTGCCCCTGCCCTTTCTGACGGCCGACCGTGCTTCCGAGCAGGCAGCGGACGAGCTGCCCCACGACGACCACGAGCGCTGGCGGCGCCCGTACCGCCCCGGCCCCTGGCGGGTGGGCGGGGCGGCGCTCCTGCTGCTGCTCTCCTCGTTCGTGCTCTTCGCGGCGGTCGTCATCGCGCTCACCGGGACGCCGTCCGACGCCGGCACGATCCTCGGTCTCGCGCTGGTGGGCGTCGTCTGGGCCCTGCGGCTGCTGCGGATGGGTGTCTGGGTGAGCTCCCGCGGAGTGCGCCGGGTGGGCTTCTTCGGCACCCGGACGACGCCCTGGGAGCAGATCACCGCGGTGCGGACGGCGCAGCAGCCGGTGCGCTGGTTCGGTCTGCCCCGCACGGTGCAGGGGCAGGCGCTGATCCTGGCCCGCAAGAGCCGCGCCTCCCAGGAGCCGCCGCCGCTGCTGACCACACACAACGCCGACTTCCTGGGCCGTTCGGAGTCCTTCGACCGGGCGGCGGACACGGTGGAGGCATGGGCCGCGGAGTACTGCCGCCACTGACCGGCCCGACCGGACATGACGAGGGGGCCGTCCCGCCGTACGGAGCGGGGCGGCCCCCTCGTCATGTCGTCGACCCCATGGGACACCGCGTGACACCGCGTCCGGCCCCGGGAGGGCAGCTCCTGAAGATCAACGGCCGGGAGCCCGCGGAGATCAGGCCTCGGCCGTCCTCCCGTCGTGCAGGGCGATCGCCCGCTGCATCGCCTTGCGGGCGCGCGGCGTGTCCCGGGCGTCGTGATAGGCGATCGCCAGCCGGAACCAGCTGCGCCAGTCGTCCGGGGCCGCCTCCGTCTCCGCCTTGCGCCTGGCGAAGACCTCGTCGGCCGAGTCGCGGTCGATCCGACCGCCGGGGGTCCGCCTCAGCTCGTCCGGAGGCAGGCCGCCCTCGGCGTCCAGTTCGGCGGCGAGCCGGTTGGCCCGGTGCACGAACTGCGTGTTCTTCCACAGGAACCAGACGCCGATGACCGGCAGGATCAGCACCGCGACACCGAAGGAGACGGTGAGCGGGGTGCCGTTCTGGATCAGGAACACGCCCCGGCTGCCGACCAGGACGAAGTAGAAGACCAGGACGACGGCCGTGACGGCGTAGGTGATCTTGGCGCGCATGGCGGCTACTTCAGGTCGAGGAAGTGTTCCAGGCCGAAGGTCAGGCCCGGAGTGGTGACGACGCGGCGGGCGCCGAGCAGGATGCCCGGCATGAAGCTGCTGTGGTGCAGCGAGTCATGGCGGATGGTGAGGGTCTCCCCCTCGCCGCCCAGCAGCACCTCCTGATGGGCGAGCAGCCCGCGCAGCCGGACGGAGTGCACCGGGACACCGTCGACCCGGGCGCCGCGGGCGCCCTCCAGGGCCGTCACCGTGGCATCCGGTGCCGGGCCCCTGTCGGCCCGCTCCCGTGCGGCGGCGATGAGCTGGGCGGTGCGCGCGGCGGTGCCGCTGGGGGCGTCCACCTTGTCGGGGTGGTGCAGCTCGATGACCTCGACGGACTCGAAGTACGGCGCGGCCACCTCGGCGAACTTCATGGTCAGCACGGCGCCGATGGAGAAGTTCGGGGCGATCAGCACACCCGTCTCCGGGGACTGGTCCAGCAGGCCCCTCAGCTGCGCCAGGCGCTCCTCGGTCCAGCCGGTGGTGCCCACCACCGCATGGATGCCGTGCCGCACGCAGAAGTCGAGGTTGCCCATCACCGAGGCCGGGGTGGTCAGCTCGACCACGACCTGGGCGCCGGCCTCCACCAGGGTCTCCAGCCGGTCGCCCCTGCCCAGGGCGGCGACCAGTTCCATGTCCTCGGCGGCTTCGACGGCCCGTACCGCCTCCGAACCGATCCGGCCCCGGGCGCCGAGGACCGCCACACGCAGCTTGCTCATGTTCCTGATTCCTTGCTCGAGGTGGAGAACTTAGGCGACCGCGTCGTGCAGACGGGCGGCATGCCTGTCCTTGAGCGGGCCGATGACCGAGAGCGAGGGCCGCTGTCCCAGGATGTCCCGGGCCACGGACCGTACGTCGTCCGGGGTCACCGCGGCTATCCGGGCCAGCATGTCGTCGACCGACATCTGGTCGCCCCAGCACAGCTCGCTCTTGCCGATACGGTTCATCAGCGCGCCCGTGTCCTCGAGGCCGAGGACCGTGGAGCCCCGCAGCTGGCCGACGGCACGGGCGATCTCCTCGTCGGACAGTCCGTTCTCGGCGACCTGGTCGAGCTCGTCGCGGCAGATCTTGAGCACATCGTGCACCTGGCCGGGACGGCAGCCCGCGTACACCCCGAAGAGGCCGCAGTCGGCGAAGCCCGAGGTGTACGAGTACACGCTGTAGGCCAGGCCGCGCTTCTCCCGCACCTCCTGGAACAGCCGGGAGGACATGCCGCCGCCGAGGGCGGTGTTCAGCACGCCGAGGGCCCAGCGGCGGTCGTCGGTGCGGCCCAGGCCGGGCATGCCGAGGACGACATGCGCCTGTTCGGTCTTGCGGCTGAGCAGTTCGACCCGTCCGGCCGTGCGCAGGGCACGGCGCCCCTCGCGCGGGGCGATGGGGGTGGCGTCGGTCCGGGTGAGCGCGCCGGCCTTCTCGAAGGCGGCGCGCACCTGGCGCACGACCTTGTTGTGGTCGATGTTGCCGGCGCAGGCGACCACCAGATGAGTGGGGTCGTAGTGCTTCTTGTAGAAACGGCGGATGCGGTCGGCGGTGAGGGCGTTGACGGTGTCGACGGTGCCGAGGACCGGGCGGCCCAGCGGATTGTCACCGAACATGGTGTGCGCGAACAGGTCGTGCACACAGTCGCCTGGGTCGTCCTCCGTCATCGCGATCTCCTCGAGGATCGCGCCCCGCTCGACGTCGACGTCCTCCTCGAGGATCAGCGAGCCGGTGAGCATGTCGCAGACGACGTCGATGGCGAGCGGCAGGTCGGTGTCGAGCACCCGTGCGTAGTAGCAGGTGTACTCCTTCGCCGTGAACGCGTTCATCTCGCCGCCGACCGCGTCGATCGCGGCGGAGATGTCCAGGGCGCTCCTGCGGCCGGTGCCCTTGAAGAGCAGGTGCTCCAGATAGTGCGTGGCGCCGTTCAGGGAGGGCGTCTCGTCGCGGGAGCCGACATGCGCCCAGATGCCGAAGGTGGCGGAGCGCACCGAGGGCAGCGTCTCGGTGACGACGCGCAGGCCGCCCGGGAGGACCGTCTTACGGACCGTACCGATGCCGTTCATTCCTTTGATCAGGGTTTGGGTACGGGCGACGGCCCGCGCCTCCGAGGAGGTGCGGGCCGTCGCCTTGAAGCCACGGGACGTCACTTGTCGGTGTCGTCCTTCTTCGCCTCGCCGTCCTCGTCCTCTCCCTCGATCACGGGGATGAGGGAGAGCTTGCCGCGGGAGTCGATCTCGGCGATCTCGACCTGGACCTTCTGGCCCACGCCGACCACGTCCTCGACGTTCTCCACGCGCTTGCCGCCGGCGAGCTTGCGGATCTGCGAGATGTGCAGCAGGCCGTCCTTGCCCGGCAGCAGGGAGACGAACGCACCGAAGGTGGTCGTCTTCACGACCGTGCCCAGGTAGCGCTCGCCGACCTCCGGCATGGTCGGGTTGGCGATGCTGTTGATCGTGGTGCGGGCGGCCTCGGCGGACGGGCCGTCGGCGGCACCGATGTAGATCGTGCCGTCGTCCTCGATCGTGATCTCGGCGCCGGTGTCCTCCTGGATCTGGTTGATCATCTTGCCCTTGGGGCCGATGACCTCACCGATCTTGTCGACCGGGATCTTGACGGTGATGATCCGCGGGGCGTGCGGGGACATCTCGTCGGGCCGGTCGATGGCCTCCATCATCACATCGAGGATGTGGAGGCGGGCGTCGCGGGCCTGCTTGAGGGCCGCGGCCAGCACGGAGGCCGGGATGCCGTCCAGCTTGGTGTCGAGCTGGAGGGCGGTCACGAACTCCTTGGTGCCGGCGACCTTGAAGTCCATGTCGCCGAAGGCGTCCTCGGCACCGAGGATGTCGGTCAGCGTCACATAGTGCGTCTCACCGTCGATCTCCTGGGAGATCAGACCCATGGCGATACCGGCGACGGGGGCCTTCAGCGGCACACCGGCGTTCAGCAGCGACATGGTGGAGGCGCAGACCGAGCCCATGGACGTCGAACCGTTGGAACCGAGGGCCTCGGAGACCTGACGGATCGCGTACGGGAACTCCTCGCGCGGGGGCAGCACCGGGAGGAGCGCGCGCTCGGCCAGGGCGCCGTGGCCGATCTCGCGGCGCTTCGGGGAGCCGACGCGACCGGTCTCACCCGTGGAGTACGGCGGGAAGTTGTAGTTGTGCATGTAGCGCTTGCGCGTCACCGGGGAGAGGGTGTCGAGCTGCTGCTCCATGCGCAGCATGTTCAGGGTGGTGACGCCCAGGATCTGGGTCTCGCCACGCTCGAACAGGGCCGAGCCGTGCACCCGCGGGATGGCCTCGACCTCGGCGGCCAGGGTGCGGATGTCGGTGACACCGCGGCCGTCGATGCGCTTCTTCTCCTTGATGACACGCTCACGGACCAGGGTCTTGGTCAGCGAGCGGTACGCGGCGGAGATCTCCTTCTCGCGGCCCTCGAACTCCGGCAGGAGCTTCTCGGCGGCGAGCTGCTTGACGCGGTCCAGCTCGGACTCGCGCTCCTGCTTGCCGGCGATGGTGAGCGCCTGGGTCAGCTCGGGGCGGACCGCGGCGCTCAGCGCCTCCAGGACGTCGTCCTCGTGGTCGAGGAAGATCGGGAACTCGGCGGTCGGCTTGGCGGCCTTGGCGGCGAGGTCCGCCTGGGCCTTGCAGAGCACCTTGATGAAGGGCTTCGCGGCCTCGAGACCGGCGGCGACGACCTCCTCGGTGGGCGCCTCGGCGCCGCCCTGCACCAGGGTGATGGTGCGGTCGGTGGCCTCGGCCTCGACCATCATGATCGCGACGTCGCCGTCCTCCAGGGCACGACCCGCGACGACCATGTCGAAGACGGCGTCCTCGAGCTCGCTGTGCGTCGGGAAGGCGACCCACTGGCCGTTGATCAGCGCGACGCGGACGCCGCCGATCGGGCCGGAGAAGGGCAGACCGGCCAGCTGCGTGGACGCGGACGCGGCGTTGATCGCCACGACGTCGTACAGGTGGTCGGGGTTGAGCGCCATGATCGTGGCGACGACCTGGATCTCGTTGCGCAGGCCCTTCTTGAAGGAGGGGCGCAGCGGACGGTCGATGAGACGGCAGGTGAGGATGGCGTCCTCGGAGGGGCGGCCCTCACGGCGGAAGAACGAACCGGGGATCTTCCCGGCCGCGTACATCCGCTCCTCGACGTCGACCGTCAGCGGGAAGAAGTCGAGCTGGTCCTTGGGGTTCTTGGACGCCGTCGTGGCCGAGAGGACCATCGTGTCGTCGTCCAGGTACGCGACGGCGGAGCCGGCGGCCTGCCTGGCCAGGCGGCCCGTCTCGAAGCGGATCGTGCGGGTGCCGAAGGAGCCGTTGTCGATGACGGCCTCGGCGTAGTGGGTCTCGTTCTCCACCAGCGTTTTCTCCTCGTCTTCGTCCCGGGCTGCCCGTGTGGCAGGGGGACGGTGGCGGAGAAGCGCGCCGTCCTGTGCGGGCCGGTCTTCGATCGAAGCACCCGGGGTTCTTCTCCCGGGGGCCACTACCGAGGACCGGCGGCGGCAAGGTGCGCTTCTCCTCGTTCGGTGTGCGGGGCGGCGTCCGGTGATCGGGCGCCGTCCACACGATGTGGTTCGTATGGAGTTGTTCGTATGGCGTTGTGCTACCACCCTACAAAGCGGTGGTGACAGTCCGCACGTACAGCAAAGGGAGCGGTCCCGTCTTCAGCAGGAACCGCTCCCCTTCACCGCGTCTTACCGGGCGCCGGCCGCGCCACGGCGGATGCCGAGGCGGTCGACCAGCACACGGAAGCGCTGGATGTCCTTCTTGGCCAGGTACTGCAGCAGGCGGCGACGCTGACCGACCAGGATCAGCAGACCACGGCGGGAGTGGTGGTCGTGCTTGTGGGTCTTGAGGTGCTCGGTCAGGTCGGAGATCCGGCGGGACAGCAGCGCGACCTGGACCTCGGGGGAGCCGGTGTCACCCTCCTTGGTACCGAAATCGGCAACGATCTGCTTCTTCGTGGCGGCGTCGAGCGACACGCGTTCTCCTTGTGGTCTTCTGAGTGCCACCGAGTGCCCCTGGTCTTCGTCTCAGGGAAGCTTCCGTGACTCGGGTGGCGGGATCGAGCCGATCGCGACCTCCGGATCCCCGAGGTGACCCCGGAGGGTCTCGGGCAGGGTCCGAGGATGCGTACACGAACGGCCGTCACACAGGGTACCAGGGCAGAACGGGACCTTTGCCCGACGTCATTTGCTGGTCATGGACCTGGCCGCCATATACACATCGAAGACGGCGAGGGTCAGCGGGATCAGAGTCAGCAGGACGAAGCTCTCCGCGATCTCCAAGAAGCGTCCCCAGAACGGGGTGAGACCGCCGCGCGGCAGGATCAGGCCGAGCGCGGTGACCACGGCCGACGCCGCCGCGATCACCGCGACCAGCCAGATCGTACGGATGTCCAGGGCCGCACGGTCCCCGGTCAGCGCCTCCCGCATCACGGTCGCCGGCGGGTTGAGGGCCAGGCCGAGGCCGAGCAGGACCAGGGCACCGAGGCCCGCGGCGAGGACCGGGGCGACCTGGGCCGTGTAGCGGAAGAGGTGGGCGCGCATCAGCAGTGCGACGCCGGTGGCGAGGGCGAGCAGCTGGGCCCAGACGCCGTCCGAGAAGCCGAGCACCGCGGCTGCCCCGACGGCGAGCAGCGCACAGCCGCCCACCAGGCCGACGAGGAGTTCATGACCGCGGCGGGCCTGGGCCTCGACCCGCTCGGCGTCGACCGGCTCGTGCGGGGCGGACTCGGTGTCGTACGCGCCGCGCGAGGTGCTGCTCGGGGGCTCGAAACCGATCGGGAGGCGGGCGAACCGCATGGACAGCCCGGGCAGGAAGGCGAGGGCGCCCACGGCGACGGGAGCGCAGACGGCGGCCACCTCGGTGGGCGTCCAGTGCGCGAGGATCCCGGCGAAGACGGCGACCAGGGCGACGGCCGAGGCGAACACGAAGGCCACGAAGGGGCCGTCGCCGCTCGGGGAGCACACGGTGAGGACGACCGAGGCGATCAGGACCGCCGCGCAGGCGAGCAGGAACTGCAGCTTGCCGATGCCCTGCCCGTCGGCCAGGGGGACCAGCCCGCTGCCCGCGACGCCCATGTTGGACAGGGCGCCCAGGCCGAGTGCGACGGCGGAGCCCCGGTCGTCGTAGACACGGGCGCGGACGGCGGCGAGGACGACCAGGAGGACTCCTGCGACCGCGGCGAGGATGCCGGGCAGTCCGTGCATGTCGTGCCGCGGGTCCGCGGACCAGGCGACGAAGGCGAGCAGCGTGGGCAGCACTCCTCCGCCGGCGAGGCCCGCGGCCCGGGTGAGGTCCCCGCTCCACAGCGTGTGCCGCCGGGTGACCGCGGACGCGACCGCCTCCGAGACGTCGTCGAAGACGGCGGGCGGCAGGGACTCGGCGAAGGGACGCAGGGTGAGGAGTTCGCCGTCCAGGATCCGCTGGGCGGCGAACGAGCGGGAGCTGTCGAGGACGGTGCCGTCGCGGCGTACGAGGTGGTAGCCGACCGGGGCGCTCTCGGCGGGGCTCTGCTGGGAGAGCCGCAGGATCTCCGGGTAGATGTCGGCGACCGGGACGTCGTCGGGCAGTGCCACGTCGATGCGGCTGTCGGGCGCGACGATGGTGACGCGGCAGAAACCGAGTCCCGTTCCGACACCGGACGGGGCTCCGGAAGGAAGGGTGGTCCCGGGCCCGCCGCTCGCGGTGGCCGTGGTGCTCACCTGCTGATCCCCCTCAGTGATGGTGATGTGTCTGCTGGTGGCGGTGCGTACCGGTGACGGCGTCGCACGGGCGATGTGAAGTTTCTGCGACGGTTTGCCGGTGTACTCCGTGGCCGGTGCCCGACCCACCCGCCGGAAGCCGGTCGACCAGCGCCGCGCGGGTGTGCCTCGCACGAATTACCCTGGTTTCCCGGCCTCGTTCGCGGGTCGTCGCGCGAGCCTCCCGGCACCCTACCGCCCACCGCGCTCCCGCCAAGTCAGTAGTATCGCGCGGCGGCCAGGCGCCCGCCTGACACGGGGCGGCGGGCGAACACCCCGGGTCCGGCAAGGGAATGGTGAGCAGTGAGCCAGATTGTCGTGAAGCGTCCGCCCAGGACTCTGCCGTCCGACGTACCCACCGACGAGGTGGCCGTACAGCCGCCGCCCGAGCTGCCGCGCGGCCACCAGGACAGCGTGCTCATGCAGTTGCTGCCGACGCTGGGCATGGGCGGCTCGGTGGTGTTCTTCTTCAACAGCGGACAGCCGTTCATGAAGATCATGGGCATGGTCATGATCGCATCGACGGTGGCGATGTCCATCGCGATGGTGGTCCGCTACCGCCGTGGTTCCCAGGGCCAGTTGGCCGATCTGCGTCGCGACTATCTGAGCTATCTGTCCCAGACCCGGCGCGCCGCCATGGACACGGCGAGGGCGCAGCGCGACGCCCAGTTCTACCTCCATCCCTCCCCCGAACAGCTGTGGGCGCTGGTCGCCGAGGGCAGCCGGCTGTGGGAACGGCGGCCGGGCGACGAGGACTTCGCGCAGGTGCGCATCGGGCTGGGCCCGCAGACGCTGGCCACCCCGCTGATCGCCCCGGAGACCGGCCCGGTGGAGCAGTTGGAGCCGTTGACGGCGGGTGCGATGCAGCGGTTCGTCGCCACTCACAACACCCTCTCCGACCTGCCGATAGCGGTGTCGTTGCGGGCCTTCTACCACGTCACGGTGAGCGGCGACCCGCACGGCGCGCGTGCCTCGGCGCGCGCCCTGATCGGCTCGCTGACCGCGCTGCACTCGCCCGCGGACCTCGTCGTCGCGGTCGCCGCCGGACGGGAGGCGCTGCCGCACTGGGACTGGGCCAAGTGGCTGCCGCACGTCCAAGCGCCCGGTGTGACGGACGGTGCGGGCAGCCGCCGGCTGATCGGTTCCGACTCGCGCGAGCTGGAGGACCTGCTGGCGTCCCGGCTCACCGGCCGGCCGCGCTTCCACCCCGATGCGGCGCCGCTGCCGGAGGAGCCGCACCTCGTCGTCGTACTGGACGATCTGTCGCTGCTGCCCGACTCGGTGCTCGCCTCGCCGGAGGGCCTTCAGGGCGTCACGGTCGTCGAGGTCGTACCGGGTGAGCTGTCCGGACCGCGCGGCGATCTCTCCATCGTCGTACAGCCGACGACCCTGCACCTGGAGTCGGCGCACGGCATCGTGTACGAGGGGACCCCGGACACGCTGTCGTACGAGTCCGCCGAGGCGCTGGCACGGCAACTCGCCCCACTGCGGGTGGCGTCCGGCGGGGACGACGACGAACCGCTGCTCGCCAACCTGGAGTTCACGGATCTGCTGAGCCTCGGGGACGCGGCCTCGGTGGACACCAAGCGCACCTGGCGGCCGCGGGCGCTGTCGGAGCGGCTGCGGGTGCCGATCGGTCTCGGCGAGGACGGCCGGCCGGTGATGCTGGACCTCAAGGAGGCCGCGCAGGAGGGCATGGGTCCGCACGGGTTGTGCGTGGGCGCGACGGGTTCCGGCAAGTCGGAGCTGCTGCGGACCCTCGTCCTCGGGCTCGCCGTGACGCACTCCTCCGAGACCCTGAACTTCGTCCTGGCGGACTTCAAGGGTGGTGCCACCTTCGCGGGCATGGCTCAGATGCCGCATGTCGCGGCCGTGATCACCAACCTGGCGGACGATCTGACGCTGGTGGACCGCATGGGCGACTCCATCCGCGGTGAGCTCAACCGCCGCCAGGAGATGCTGCGGGACGCGGGCAACTACGCGAACATCCACGACTACGAGAAGGCCCGTGCGGCGGGCGCCGCGCTGCAGCCGATCCCGTCGCTCGTCCTGGTGATCGACGAGTTCAGCGAACTGCTGACCGCCAAGCCGGACTTCATCGAGATGTTCGTGCAGATCGGCCGTATCGGCCGCTCGCTCGGTGTGCATCTGCTGCTCGCCTCGCAGCGCCTGGAGGAGGGCCGGCTGCGCGGCCTGGAGACATATCTGTCGTACCGGATCGGTCTGCGGACGTTCTCGGCGGCGGAGTCGCGTGCGGCGCTCGGCGTCCCCGACGCCTATGAGCTCCCGAACGTCCCGGGTTCCGGCTTCCTGAAGTACGGCACCGACGAAATGGTCCGCTTCAAGGCGGCGTACGTCTCGGGGGTGTACCGCTCGGGTCCGGCGCGGGCGGCGCTGCCCGGCGGGCCGCTGCCGGTGGACCGGCGGCCGGTGCTGTTCACGGCGGCCGAGGTGCCGGTGCAGTACGTACAGGTGCCCCAGCAGCGCACGGAGCCCGAGTCGGAGACGGACGACGCGCTCGCCGACACGGTGCTGGATGTGATCGTGCGCCGGCTGGAGGCGCAGGGCCCGGCGGCCCACCAGGTGTGGCTGCCGCCGCTGGACAGCCCGCCGTCGCTGGACGGACTGCTGCCCGGCCTGGCTGCGGTCGAGGACCGCGGCCTCACCCAGCCGGGCTACGAGGGCGCGGGCCGTCTGATCGTCCCCGTCGGCCTGGTCGACAAGCCGTACGAGCAGCGCCGTGACCCCCTGTGGCTGGACTTCTCCGGAGCGGCGGGCCATCTGCAGCTCATCGGCGGCCCGCAGTCCGGCAAGTCGACGCTGGTGCGCTCGCTGATCTCCGCGTTCGCCCTGACGCACACCCCGTACGAGGTCCAGTTCTACGGCCTGGACTTCGGCGGTGGCGGCATGGCGGCGGTGGCCGGGCTGCCCCATGTGGGCGGGGTCGCCTCGCGGCTGGACCCGGAGCGGGTCCGCCGTACGGTGTCGGAGGTCTACGGGGTGATGACCCGCCGCGAGGAGTACTTCCGCTCCTCGGGCATCGCGTCGATCGCGGACTTCCGCGCCCGCCGGGCCCGCGGGGACATCTCGGTCACGGACCAGCCGTGGGGCGATGTCTTCCTGGTCATCGACGGTTGGGGCAACTTCCGTTCGGACTACGAGGGTCTGGAGCCGGCGGTGCTGGACATCGCGGCGCGGGGCCTCGGCTACGGCATCCATCTGGTCCTGACGGGGTCGCGTTCGATGGAGGTGCGTTCGAACCTCAAGGACCACCTGATGAACCGGCTGGAGCTGCGGCTCGGCGACACGATGGACTCCGAGATCGACCGCAAGGTGGCGGCGAACGTCCCCGCGGGAGTGCCGGGCCGCGGGCTGTCGCCCCAGAAGCTGCACTTCATGGCGGCGGTGCCGCGGATCGACGGTCTGACCTCCGACACGGACCTGGCGGACGCCACGGCCGCGCTGTCGGCGGAGGTCTCACGCCACTGGCAGGCGCCGGGCGCCCCGGAGGTACGGCTGCTGCCGCGCGAGCTGCCGGCCGAGCAGCTGCCGTCGGGCGACCGCTTCCCGCGCCGGGGGGTGGCCTTCGCGCTCGACGAGGAGAACCTGGAGCCGGTCTTCGTCGACTTCGAGCAGGACCCGTTCTTCCTGGTCTTCGGCGAGAGCGAGTCGGGCAAGTCCAACCTGCTGCGGCTGCTGATCAAGCAGATCACGGAGCGGTACTCGGGCGACGAGTGCAAGCTGTTCGTCGTCGACAACCGCCGCTCGCTCCTGGACGTCACGCCCGCCACGCATCTGGCGGAGTACATCCCGATGTCCAATGCGATGGACCACCATATGACGGCCCTGGGGGACCTGATGCAGCGCCGGTCCCCGACGGCGGAGGTGACCGCGCAGCAGCTGCGCGAGCGGAGCTGGTGGCGGGGCCCGACGGTGTACGTGGTCGTGGACGACTACGACCTCGTCTCGACGTCGAGCGGGAACCCGCTGGGCGGTCTGACGGAACTGCTCCCGTTCGCCAGGGACGTGGGTGTCCGCTTCATCATCGCCCGCTCGACGGCGGGCGCGGGCCGCGCGTCCTACGAACCCTTCCTGCAGCGCATGAAGGAGCTGGGCGCCCAGGGCGTCGTCCTCGCGGGCGAACCGGGCGAGGGCGAACTGCTGGGCGGCGTACGGCCCCGGCCGATGCCGACCGGGCGCGGCGTGTTCGTCTCCCGGCGCCGGGGGAAGCCGTTGGTGCAGACGGGGCTTGTGCGGGAGGGTAGTTGGTGACGCCCGGAAGGTCCCATGCCGACCGGTTCATCGCGATGAACGTACGCATCAACCGGCCCGGCGCAGCACTCATCACCCTTTCCTTCGCGGCCGCCTGTGCCGGATGCTCCGGATCGGACCGGGGATACTCGGTGCCGACCTCGGTCTGTGGCTTTCCCGCGCCCGAGAGCGTCGTTGGACCCCTTCTGCCGGACGGGGACAAAGTCGGAGAGGTTCCGGGCGGATCCGACTCCGGCGGCACGTCCCAGGGCTGTGACGTCCTCGTGGACCAGAAGCGCGCCTTGACCGTCACCGTCAGCAAGGTGAAGAAGTTCTACGACCCGATGTCCGAACTCGAGAGCTTCAAATTCACCGACAGGGCGGAAATGACCCGCCTCGGTTTCGACGGCGCCGGCGCCGTGGGGGACAAGAGCTCCATGGTCAGTGCGAAGTGCGGCGTCGACGGCGCACCGTATGTGAACGTGGATGTAACGGTGAACCCCGACGTCAACAGCGACACCTCGAAGCGGCGCAAGGATCTCGAGCGCTTCGCCCGCGCATACACAACCGGAGTGCTGAAGAACCTGGGCTGCCCGCCGCCCCATGCCGAGTAAGGTGGATGGGCAGTTCTTTCGCGCGTCAGGAAGGGGGCGGCCGTCCGATGGCCGATGCTCAGGACAAGGGTGCCGACGCCCGGACCGAGGATGTCAAGGCCCGCAAGGAGCGTGAGAAGAACGAGCTCTATGCCCTCGACATCTCCGGTGTGGAGTGGCACAGCGCTCCCGGCACCGAGGAGCACGAGGAGCGCGTCGAGATCGCGTACCTGCCCGAGGGCGCCGTGGCGATGCGGTCGTCACTCGACCCCGAAACCGTGCTGCGGTACACGGAGGCCGAATGGACGGCCTTCGTACTCGGGGCGCGGGACGGGGAGTTCGACCTGGAGCCGACATCAGGGAACGGCGGGGCAGAGGCGGAGTAGGCCATGTTCCAGTGGAGCTTGGAACTGCTCCGAGTTCCCCTCTCGGGAGGGGATGAGAGGCAGGCCCTGTCGTGGTGAATCAAGTCAACCCGAGGATGTGCGCTCAAGCATCCCTGGGTTGACGTCTTCACGCTCTCCTGCGTGCACGCTTGACGGCGAACGCACCACCGCCGATGACTACCACCGCCGCGACGGCACCGAGGCCGATCCACAGGGTGCTGCCGTCGTCGGACGACTTCGAAGTAGATTCTGCCGCCACGGTCTCGCCGCCTGAAGGGGATTCCGGAGCTTGTGACGGGGCCGGTACGGAACCGGAAGGCGAGGGCGTGGCCCCACCGGCCTCGTTCGCCTTACCGAGGGGATCCGAATCGGCCGGGCCCGGGTTGTACCCGCTGTCCTCCAGAACCTTGCGCGGACGCACGATTCCATAACCGAGATACTTGCTCGGGATGTCCTTCTTCCAGGTACGCCCGGCCGTGTCGATCAGAGACCGCAGGACCTGGTTGGCGGTCCAATCGGGATGAGCGGACCAGATGAGGGCGGCGGACGCGGAGGCGATCGCTGAGGCCTGGCTGGTTCCTTGGCCGGCATCGCAGTAGGAACGCAAGGTCTTGTCACACCAGTAGGGGATGTCCAGTCCCGGCGCGGCAAGGTCGACGTTGTTGCCGTACGACGAGAATTTGGTCACCGTACCGGACGCGTCGACGGCGGAGACACCCACGACATAGGGATATCCAGCCGGATATCCGACGGATCCCTCACCCTGCTCGCCTTCGTTCCCCGCGCCCGCGATCAGCAGTTTGCCCTTCGACATCGCGTAATTGATGGCGGCTTCTTCTCTGGCACTGACATAGGCACCACTGAAGGACATGTTGATGATCTTGGCGTCCGTATCGGCAGCGGCGCGAATCGCCTGGTACGGCTCAGGCGTCTTCTGCCTCTCGCTCCCCTTCAAACTGTTGAGACGTACGCGGTAAGGAACGATCTTCGCCCCTGGTGCCAGCCCTTTCAAACCACCGCCAGAACCTGTTCCAGCAATCAATTCCGCCAGGGTTGTCCCGTGACCGTCATAGTCTTCGGTGGCACGGTAGGAGACAGGTTTGGGAACATCATTTCCCAATATCTGCCCCTTGAGAGAAGGGGTCTCCGTGACGCCGGTGTCCAGCACTGCGACCTTGACCCCTTCACCCGTGCTGACTTTCCACATCTGGTCGGCCTGCATCGACGCCAGATACCACTGTTTCGCCTGCACGTCTTCGGCGGCGGCGCTCGGCGCCATTCCCACGGACACAGATGCAAGAGCAGCGAGAGTGGCACTCAGAGCAGACACACGTCTCACGGCACTTCCCCCGAATGATGCTGTATGTCTGCCGTGTCGGTCGATGCTTCGCCTCATGGTGCCGTCTGTCCTCGCTCGCCTTTTAGTTGTTTTCCGGCGGAACATTACGCCGCGGTGTGTTTCTCGGACATCACTCAGCACGGCGACAACCGGTTCACCCGCCTCGTGGAGGCCTACTTCCATACGCTCGCGGTCGGCAAGCGAAAGGGTGGGCACCTCCCGTGCGTGCCCACCCTTGCGTCTGCGGCTGACCGGGGTCAGCGGAAGTAGCTGGCGGCCTTCTTGTCGCCGCCCATGTACGTACCGCCGGCCGTGCCCACCACATGCCCGATACTCTGCAGCGCCTGGTGGATGTCGGCGGCTTCCTTGTCCCACGCCGCCTGCTTCTCGCCGTACGTGCTCTGGGCTTCGCCCTCCCAGTACTGCACGGTGTTGGCCACCAACTGCTTGATCTCCTGCAGATCGGTCTCCAAGGCCTTCGCCTCGTTGCCGATCGTGGTCGCCGCGATGTCGAGACCGTCGTATGTGACGGCAAGGCCGTCCTGGTTGTTCGCCATGATGTGTTGCCTACCTCGTCAGACTCGTGGGTGGAGGAGAACTACTGACTTCTGCTGCCGTACCGCGTCCGATGCGCCTCAGTAACCGGCGAACGGCGACTTCGGAACCGTGGAGGCTCCGTCATAGAGGTCGATCTTCCGCATGGTCTCGCGAACCTGCTCCTCGCTGTCGTCCTTGATCTTCCGGGTTCCGGTCATCGCGTCCAGGAACTCCGTGAGGATCCGGCCCATGCGGGCCAGCGACTCATTGATCTCGTACTGCTTCTTGTCGAACTCGGCACGGCCGATGCCGTGCCACTGTCCCTCCAGGCCGTCGATGACGCCCTGGAGCTTGTGAACACGCGTCCGGATGTTCTCGAACTTTTCGGCGATCTTCTTTTCGAGTTCCGCCATCTGGCTGTCTGTAAGCCGCTGCCCCTGTGCCATTACTGGCCCTTTCTCGTGGTGTTCCGGTGGAGCTCGGAACTGCTCTGGCTGCCCTCTCGGGAAAGGAGGAGAGGGAGGTCCTTTTCGTGGTGCAGGCGAGTCAACCCGGGGATGCCTTCAGGCTTTTGTGCGCTCCGGCATCCCCGCGTCGACGCCTTCACGCCCTGCTGCGTGCACGCTTGACGGCGAACGCACCACCGCCGATGACTACCACCGCCGCGACGGCACCGAGGCCGATCCACAGGGTGCTGCCGTCGTCGGACGACTTCGAAGTAGATTCTGCCGCCACGGTCTCGCCGCCTGAAGGGGATTCCGGAGCTTGTGACGGGGCCGGTACGGAACCGGAAGGCGAGGGCGTGGCCCCACCGGCCTCGTTCGCCTTACCGAGGGGATCCGAGTCGGCCGGGCCGGGGTTGTACCCGCTGTCCTCCAGAACCTTGCGGGGACGCACGATTCCATAGCCGAGATACTTGCTCGGGATGTCCTTCTTCCAGGTACGCCCGGCCGTGTCGATCAGAGACCGGAGAACCTGGTTCGCGGTCCAGTCGGGATGAGCGGACCAGACCAGGGCGGCGGACGCGGAGGCGATCGCTGAGGCCTGGCTGGTTCCTTCGCCGGCATCGCAGTAGGAACGCACGGTTCTGTCACACCAGTGCGGAATGTCCACGCCCGGAGCAGCCAGGTCGACGTAATTGCCGTACTGGGACGTCGGGGAGACTTTCCCCGAACGGTCAACAGCCGATACACCCACAACTTGTCTGTACGCGGCAGGATATTGCGGCTTGTTGCCTTCCTTGGCGTTGTCTCCCACACTCGCGATCATCAGCACACCATGCTCGACCGCGTAGTCGAGCGCCGCGTCACCGACGATTTGTGTGCCGATCACGTATTGGTTGCCAACCGTGATGTCGATGATCTTTGCGCCCTTGTCGACCGCGGCCATGATGGCGGTGGCAAGCGGATAGTTGGGGTCGGGGAGTTCGTCGTGTTTGATGGCCGGCACACGAATCGGAATGATCTGCGCATCGGGAGCAAGGCCTTGTATCCCGCCGTCCTTGCCTGTGCCCGCGATGAGCTCAGCCGCCGTGGTCCCCTCGCCCGTCGTGTCCTGCGTGTCTGTCACGCTCCCCTTGGCGAGCCCGTCCTTGACCAGGGCATCGACCCCTTGCAGGACCTGTCCCCGCAGGGAGGGCGTGTCACGATTCACGCCTGAACCGATGATCGCGACCTTGATGCCTTTACCCTTGCTGACTTTCCACAACTGGTCGGCCTGCATCGAGTCCAGATACCACTGCTGCGCTTGGACGTCTTCGGAAGCGGCGCTCGGCGCCATTCCCACGGACACGGATGCAAGAGCAGCGAGAGCGGCACCCAGAGCAGACACACGTCTCACGACACGTCCCCCGAATGGTGCTGTTCGTCCGCCATGCCGGTCGATGCTTCGCCTCATGGTGCTGTCTGTCCTCGCTCGCCTCTAGTCGTTTCCCGGCGGCACATCACGCCGCGGCGTGTTGGGCAGTTGGGTTCCCTCATCCTCAGCTGCTCCAGCCGATCGCCGTGTGCCTTGCGGATTCTCACGGCCGGGAGACTGACGCTTCCCCGTGAGCCTTCGCAAGAGACCCGAGCCGCCAGAAGTGAAACCCGCCTTCTTGGTTCTCGCAGCAGAATTCCTTGCTGCCGGCTTGCCAGTCACGCCTTCGGGACTGCCCTGCGGCTTACGGCCTGGCGTCGCTTCCTCACCAGGTTTGGCACGGGAGGTTCTGGAGTTGTCGGGCGATCCGATGACCCCGCGCTGACTGGGTCGGCCGTTCGATGCCGGGGCGCCACTCCTGGATGCCTCACCACCGACGACCGTGCCACGGGGAACTCTGGGCGCGCGCTTGCCAGGTGCAGCCGCGCCGCTTGCGGGCTTACCTCCGACGACGCCATTACCACGCCCCGCACCCGTTGAGCGCCCAGCAGCACGCGCCGACGGCGTCACCCCGGACTGCTGGGTCCCTCCCGAGATTCCGCGGCCCGCCGCTGCCTGTCTCGGCCCCGATGTCCCACCTCTGGCGGTGCTCTGACCGGTTCCGCCCCTCGCGCTGGCCTGGTTGTTCGCGCGAGCCTGGTCGATGGGGTTTGCGACACGCGGAGCCGTTCCCCTTGCAGGACCGATGACTCCGGTATTCGGTGCGCTGGGTTTCCCCTTCGCCGACACAGGAGTCCGTGCACCGCCCGGTCCGATGCCGCGAGAGGAGAGCCCCCTGACGACAGGCTTGTTGTAACCCGTGACCGGGGGAGGCAGAAACTTATCCCCTGTGGTCGGAGGACTGGACACCGTGGACGGTGCATGCCCTACGCCTTCGATCCTGCGTTCCGGGAGCACACCGGCGCTGTCGATGTCTGTCCCGACATCGCGGCCCGGGTAGTCAACCCGCCCCTGCGCTTTCTCGGGGGTTGGCGTAAAGGCTTTCTCCTCCACCCGTCCAGTAGCAGCGGGAGAGTGATCTGCCGGCATCGACGGCTCACCGCTGCCCCGATGCGTCGGAGTCTGTCGCCCGGCAGGCTCCGTGACTCTTCCACCGGACGGCTCCGGGACCCCCACATCCGGCATCGACTCGAACTTCGGCGGCTCCAGGGCGGCGAGTTGTTCCTCGGACACCACGTAGTACGACGACAACCGGTTCATCTGGTTGATCGCCTCTTGGCGGTTCTTCTCCACCTTCACCGCGGCGGCGTACTCATGGTTGGTCTCGACCCGCTCGGGTGCGGCGAAGTCCTCGGCCCTCTTCTGGACAAGCCTGTTGTCACGGGACGGCATGGCGCTGCGCACGGATGCCAGGCCCGTCGCCGCCGCCGAGATCTGGTCGCCCGCCGTGCCGGCGAAGTCGCCCAGCGCGTCGGCGTGCTTGACCAGACTGGCGCCCCAGGCACGGAACGCCTCACCGGACTCACCGACCCAGTGAACTCTGTCGATATGGCCGTCCAGCTCTGCTGCCGCCGCCTTGATGGCATCACGCGCGTCCCAGAGGGCCTGGCCCGAAGACTCAAGGTCCGCCGGATTGGTCTGCTCGACCAGATCGAGCATCTCGTTGAGCTTGTGCCCCTCGAAGTTCGTCCGCCGGGAGGTGCGGAGCGCTTCGCCGGCCGGGCTGCTGTTCAGCACGGCGGCACGTAGCATCCGATTGAGGCCGAAGGGGCCGCCGCTTTCAGGCAACTCCTCGACAGTCCTCGTGAAGTCCGTGACGGCGTTCTGTCCGGCAACTCGGTCTCTGTCGGCCTGGTGCGGCACATAGGGGCCGTACTGCTGGTTGTCCGACATTACTAGAAGTCTCCAGCCTTGACGTCGCTCGTCCGCCGGTCCGCGTCCTGGCCTTCCCTGATCTCTACCTGGATCTGCCAGAATCGCCGACGCTGCTCCTCTTCAAGATTGCCGAAGCCCCGCTGCGCGCCCTGGACCGCGATGCCGATCGCCTCGATCTGCAGATTCAGCAGCTTGGAGAGCGAGGTGAGGCGCTCGTGCACCCGGTTGTACTGGGCGTACAGGCCGTGCGCCTCAGGGAAGGCGCTGCTGCTCCCGCTGTTGAGCGATGACGCCGAGATCGTCTGGGCGCCCACCTTCGTGGGGTTGCCCGCCGACGCCTCGAAGTCGGCCAGCAGGGCGTTCACCCGCTTCTGGAAGGTCGACAGCGCCTCGCTGCTGGCCTCCAGGTCGGCTGCCCGTGCCGGTGAGGCTCCACCCACCATGTCGTCAGGGATCACGTCGCGTCCCCTTCCCCGTTCCCCGTTGGTCCACCCGGCGTCCTCCCGAGTGGTCGTGCACAGCCGCTCCGTACGGCCTCTGCCGTGCCCTCAACCACTGTATCCAGCTCGGCCGTTGCGGTTCAGCCCCGAATCGTGTGGCGTGCCTGCCCCGTGCCGTGTCGCCGATCAGATGTACGCGATCGCCACTCGTGAAGGACGGTCCGGAAAGGACCGGTTGTCACTGTGCGGCCGGAGAGGCCGTGGCGTCGGCCTTGATGTCGAAGTCGATCCGGCTTCCCTCGACGGCGGAAACGGTGACCGACACGCCCAACGTACTGCCGTCGGCGGCCGTGAGCGTGCATCGAGTGGTGTTACCGACCTTGCCGACGAGGTCCTCGGGACAGGTGATGTCCGGCTTTTCCCGGCCGGTCGAGGCGGCGAGCTTTTCGGCGACCGTGTCGGCCAGCTTGTCCGCGGCCAGTTCCGGCGCGGAGTTTCCTATGGTGATCGAGCCCGAGCAGCCGACCAGCAGCACACCGGCGGCCACCGCGGAAAGGCTCCAAGTCACCGTGGACGTACGGGCCATGGCCATGGCGAGCTCCGTTCCAGGTGGCCGGGGAAGAAGACGCCGGAAGCATACTCGGCGGGGGCGCTCCGGGCACGTCCCCCGGAGGGGCGGCCCGGTATCGGCCGAAGAGGCTTCACCACATCCGCGAACGGCCTTCACTCACAAGAACAGATCGAAAACAGTCGGTGCGGAACTGGTGCGAGGGCGAGCAATTCGACTTTCTTGATGACCTGAGCCTCACTTCTTCCCGGTCAAGAGAAAACAAAACCGCGCGGCCTCTCGGTCGTCGACAGTGATCATCTTCCAAAGCACGTTCATGCGGGCCGCGTTGCCCACCTCACCCGGTGCTAAGCTTCGCGCGCCGATGGTCATGATCGCGCCAAAATGGGCGGATGTGGCTGAAAATTGACGAAGGGAAAGTCGGCGGTGGCTGATCCGGACCTGGGTGTGGATTCGGACGCTCTGAAGAAGGGCGCCAAGGACGTCATCGAAGCTCTGCGCCCGACCGAAGGGTTCGGCCTCGAGGAGCCGGCCGGGCGGAGTTCGTCGTTCGGCGAGGCGTCGGCGTCCTCGGCGTTCGTGGAGTTCTGCGCCACCTGGCAGGCCGGCACCCAGATCCTCTGTGGACGTACGGCCGGACATGCCGCCGGAGTCGTCTCGGCGAAGAGCACCCTCGCGGGGACGGACGGGGACATCCGCGACGCGGCGGGCTCCGTCAAGACCGACCAGGGCCGGTAAGGGCAGGAGCAGGGGAACGGTGGCAGCTGCGCTCGGTTCGACGACGGATCCCAAGGCGCTCATACCGGGTGACGTCGAAACGCTGACCGATCTCGCGGGGACCATGACGCGCTGGTCGGAGAAGTTCGACAAGGTCGGGGCCAACCTGCGGGACCTCAGGGTTCCGGGCTGGCACGGCGAGGCCGGTGACGCCTTCTTGAGGAGCCTGTCCGAAGAAAAGGGCAACTGGTACACCGCCTCGGACCACTTGTCGGGCGCGGCGACCGCCATCACCTCGTACAGCGGTGTGCTCGGCTGGGCACAGGGCCAGGCGGCCGACGCGATAGCGAGGTGGGAGGACGAGGACCGCACCGGGGCGCAGGAGGTGCTCGACCATGCGCGCACCCGGCTGGAGAGCGCGAGCACCACGCTGTCAGCCGAGCTCGGCAGGCTCGCCGGCGGCGCCGCGGACAGCCCGTCCTGGCTCACCCGGGCGAAGCAGGTCATCGAAGATCTCGGCATCGGCGACACCCGCTTCGGCTACGACGGGATCCGGCAGTACGGGAACAACCCCGCAGACAAGCACACCTGGCAATGGGGCCATCAGGGCGGCAACGCCGGCGACGACCCCGACGCCCCGAGGAAGCCCAGCTGGGCGGTGAAGATCGCCGGGGTCAGCGGGGGCGCCGACGTCTGGTCCGCGAACGCCCGGGGCGAGACGACGGTGGGCGGCGTCAAACTGTCCGGGGAGACCGGTGTCTCGCTGCTCGGCGTGGACGGCAGCGCCTTCGCGGGGATCACCGACGGAAACCTGGAGCTCAAGGCGACGGGCAACGCCTATCTCGCCAAGGCCACGGCCTCGGGCAGCGCCGAGTACGGGATCATCGGCTTCCAGGGCCAGGGCAGCGCCAGGGTCGGCGCCAACGCCGAGACGAAGGTCGCGGCGGGCAAGGACGGTCTGAACACGGGCGCGGAGGCGTTCGCCGGCGCGAAGGCCCAGGGGTCGGCCTCCGCGGACGTGGGCGGTATAGGGGCCGGTGTGACCGGGGAGGCGTGGGCCGGGGCGGGGGCCTCGGCCACCATGGATCTCGGCAAGGGCGATGACGGCAAGTACCACATCGGCGGTGAACTGGGCGTCGGCCTGGGTATCGGCGCCAAGGTGGGCTTCCAGTTCACCGTCGACACGGACGAGGTCATCGACACAGTCTCCGACGCGGCGGGCGCGATCGGCAGTGCGGCGGAATCCGTCTGGAACCACTCGCTCGGCGCGTTGTTCTAGTCTGCTCAAAGACCACTCAAAGGCTGATCAGAGAATCACCGAGGAAGAGGGTTCACCATGACGGCCACCCTGCCGGTCAAGATCTCGTTCTCGTTGCCGGACGGCTGGCGGTCGGCCCCACCGGACGAGGTCGGGGCGCCCGGGGCCGCCTTCGTCGCCCTCCACCCCGCCGCCACGGACGGGTTCACGGCGAACATCACCGTCGCCGGACGGATGCGCGACGACGCCGCCACCATGCGGGAGATCGCCGACGAGTCGGTGCAGCGCCTCGGCCAGGCGGGGACGGTGCAGGTCCTCAAGAAGGAAGAAGTGGGCACGCCCGCCATCCCGGGTCTGACCGACTCGCCGGGAGTGGTGCAGGACCTGCGCCTGTCCACGACCCTGCGCGGTGAACCGCTCGAACTGGTGCAGAGCCAGGTCTACCTCGGCATGGAGGACGTCCACCATCCGTCCCGGCGTGCCGTGCTCGAGCTGGTGCTCACGGCGAAGCCGGAGCAGCTGCCGGAGGTACTGGACGACTTCAAGGAGTTCGTCCGCTCGGTGCGGCCGGACCAGGACTCCTGATCCTGCCGACGGTCTCGGACCGCGGACCGTACGTCGACGGTGTCAGGCCGCGGACCAGACCTGCGGTGGGATGCGGTCCAGCACATCACACAGATAGTCGAGCCGCTCGTCCAGGTCCTGCGGGCTCAGGCGGCCCCGGCGCCAGGTGAGCAGCTCGTCGTGGTGCAGCCGGAGCGGGGCGTCCTTCACGGCCCGGGGGTCCGTGGTCAGGAAGGGCACCACGGCCCCGGTCAGGGCGTTGCGGGCGAACGACTCGTCGTCCGTGATCACCCGGAACGCCTCGTCGAAGTCCGGCACCCCGAACCGCACCAGCCGTCCCCGCCCCGTCATGCCGTCGAGCGGCTGCGGCCGACGGACCACCAGTTCGGGACCCGGTCCCGGCGCGGTGACCGTGAACACCGTCCAGTAGGTGGGCCGGTTGCGGCCCGGACCGTCATGGACACCCATCGTGCCGGTCGCGTACTGGAAGCAGCAGAAGCCGCGGCCCCGGAACTCGCCGGTGATGTAGTGCGTCGCCCGCAGATTGCGCCCGGAGACGGGCAGCGGGGCCGTGCCGCAGAGCCGGTCGACCACCCCTTGCGTGGTCTGCTGATAGCTCCAGCCGCGCTCCTGGGCGAGCCGGACCGCTGCCGCTCTCTCCTGCACGCTGCGGGCCTCGCTCCTCCGGACCCTGACGGCCAGGGTGACGACGAGGGCGATGATCCCGCCCGCGACCAGGATCACGAGAATCGGCATCAGTACGTTCATGGCACGGGATTATGTCCGACGGCCGGTCCGGCAAGGCGAGACCGCATGCCGACGGCTCGTCGGCCCCGCCGGCGGACCGGCGCCGTCACGCCCGCCGACGCCGGCGTGCGTCCCGTACCGCCACCGCCGTGCCCGCCGTGCCCGCCACCAGGACCGCCGCGCCCACCGCCGCATAGGTGGCCAGGCGGATGTTGCGTTCGTCCGCCGTCTCGCCGAGATCCAGCCTGGCCGGGGTCGGTGCCTCCGCCTTCGACAGGCCCTCCCGGGCGGACGGGGACTCGATCGGGTGGTCGTCCTCCGTGAGTGCGGCCACCGGGTCCACCACACCCCAGCCGACCAGGCGGTCATGGCCCGCGATCGAGCGCTCCGCGGTCTGTTCGATCTGGGCGACGATCTCGCGGGCCGTCCAGTCCTGATGCTTCGCCTTGATCAGGGCCGCCACACCCGCCACATACGGGGCGGAGAAGCTGGTGCCGTTGTCCGAGCAGTGACCGCCCTTCGGGACCGTGGAGATCATGTCGACGCCCGGCGCCGCCACGCCCACGAAGTCTCCCGACTGGGAGAACGCCGCCCGCTCGTTGTTGCGGTCCGAGGCGGCCACCGCCAGAACACCCTTGTACGACGCGGGGTAGGTCGGCTTGACGTTGCCGCCCATGCCGTCGTTGCCCGCCGACGCCACCACCACGATCCCCCGGGCCAGCGCCGCCTCCACCTCCTGCCGCAGCTCGGGGGTG
Organism: Streptomyces nodosus; assembly: GCF_008704995.1. Taxonomy (NCBI): domain Bacteria; kingdom Bacillati; phylum Actinomycetota; class Actinomycetes; order Kitasatosporales; family Streptomycetaceae; genus Streptomyces; species Streptomyces nodosus. The sequence continues at coordinate 5,459,013 of NZ_CP023747.1, read as the reverse complement.
GGCTCCACCGCGTCCGCCGTGTCCTGGGAGATGTTGATGACGTCCGCGCGCTTGGCGACCGCGTGGCGGATCGCGTCGGCCAGCGTCCCCGCCGTGCCATGGCCCTCCGCGTCGTTCTGCTTGATGGGGATGATCGTCGCCTCGGGGGCCAGTCCCACGAAGCCCGTGCCCTTCGCGGGGCGGGCCGCGATGATGCCCGCCACACGGGTGCCGTGGCCCACCGTGTCCGTGGTGCCGTCGGGCCTGCCCCGGTCGATCTTCTCGCCCTTGTCGTCCTTGGTGGGCAGGAGGTTGGTGCCCAGGGACGCGTCCACCGCGGAGGTGAGCTGAGAGTTCGTGGTGTCGACGCCCGTGTCGATCACCGCGACCCGTACGCCCTTGCCCTTCGACTGGGTCCACAGTTCGTCCAGGAGGACACGCTGCAGGGCCCATGGGCGGCCCTCGTACTTCTTGTTCGGGAACGTGCACTGGTCGCCGGCCGCCAGGGCCGCAGGGGACCCCATCACGGTCGTGGTGGCGGTCACGACCATCACGCCCAGGAGTCCGGCACCGCGATGACGCGCGTACGGCATCTCCGCATCCCCCTCTACGAACCCTGCGGCTGTCGTGCCGCCGCCGTCGACAGGCGTGGGCCCGTCGGCAGGAACGCCGACCACTCCATGGGGACGGCGGCCGGGGTGACGCCGGCGTAGCCCAGCCGGGTCTGCGCCAGCTGTGCCTCCTGGTCGAGCTCCCGGCGTTCCTTGGCGGAGACGCCGATGCCCGCGTCGTCCGTGGCGCTGTCGGCGTTGGACTGCATGGCATAGCGCAGGCCGGTGTCGGTCACCAGGAAGACGCCGCCCGCCTTGGTCTCCTTGCCCTGGAACTGGCGGTAGAGCTGACCGGATCCGGGTGTGACATAGGCGCTGGAGGAGCCGGTCGGGAGCGTGGCGGGGAAGTCCGTGCCCGCCCAGGTGCTCAGCGTCGTGGCGCCGTCGGCCTCGTCGACGTCCCTGAGGACATTGCAGACGGTGTTGCGGCTGCCCGGTGCGGCGTCCGCGTCGTTGACGGCCCGCGGGGCGTGGGTCGGCCACTTGTGCTCCGCCGCGAACTCCGTCAGTGCGGGCACGAAAGCGCCGGCGCTGACGTCGAGCGCCTTGCCTGCCTGCCCGAGGCTGGTCAGATCGCTGCTGTTGAGGAGCAGTTGGGCGGTGAAGTCGGAGACCGGTGCCACCTTGCCCGTCTCGACGAGGTAGTACTGCTGCGTATCGCCGTTGGGGGCCCGGAGAACCATGCCCACCTTGTTCGCCCCTTCGGGCAGGCTCCCCGACACTCCGGCGTCGGCGGCGATCGGGCCGGCCACCTCCGGGAAGGTGATCGGGTCGCCCTGGTGGAGGGTGGCCAGCCACTGCTGGGACACCCGCTGCGGTGCGCGGCCGGAGCGGACCAGGGTGCGCAGCAGCAACTCGTCGTCCTTGTCGACCTCGTACGACGTGCCGGACGCGTCCACGATGTAGCGGGTACCGTCCGGGCCCGCCACATACAGCAGTTCGCCGCCCATGAGCTTCTGCTTGCGGCCCTCGGTCCGGTCCATGTCCCGGGAGGCGAGGACGAAAGCGGCCTTCTGGATGGACCGGCCGCCGGCGCTGGGGCGTTCGCACACGGCCCAGCGCTTGGCGGCGCCGGCCTCGCCCTCGGAGGGAAGCCGGTCGGGGGCGTAGGGAATGCCGATGGTGACGCCGTGCGGGATGTCGCCCTTGTCGAGGATGGACTCGTCGACGGTGACGACATCGCCCTTGCCGGTGTTGAGGACGAGTTTCGCGGACGCCATGTTGAGGACCGGGTGCAGCTGTGTCTTCTTGCCCGTCTTCAGGACCACATAACGGGTGGTCGACTTGCTGGCGATGATCACCTTTTCGCCGGGGGTGTCCCACCCTTTCGGCGCCGTCGGCTTGAACATCCCCCATGCGCCGAACGCGGCCATGACGATCACCCCGACGAGGGTGCCGGGCAGTACGGCACGCAGCGGACGCGGGGCACCCTCGTCCGAGGCGTCCGGGGACGACTGGACGAAGGACGCGAGCATGCGGCGCTTCGCAAAGGTGTAGGCGTTGAGCTGGTCCCGCCGAGATGCCATCTGAGCCTGTGTCTCCCCCGTGATTCGCCGGATTCGCGTGCTCCGCAGCCCGTGCCGCTGACCCTGGTCTGCGTTGTCGGACCGGGCCCCTACTATGCCTGGTACGAGAACGGACTCATGGAGCGGGTAGGGTACCCGGGCCCTCAAGGGGCTTGCGCCGGGGCCTTGTTCCAGCGGGCCCGGGGCCCCACTGAAGCGAGTTGTGAACACATCGGGGGGATGGAGTGATGGCTTCCGGAACGCGCGCCCGGTCGCACGACCGGACGCAGCCGCCGGATCGTTCGGCCTCCGCGTCGGCGCCGCGGCGCGGGACGTCCGCGCCGCACACACCGCCGCGGCAGCAGTCCCGTTCCCAGCCGGACCGGCCCGGGGCGCTGCACCTCAAGACGAGCCGAAGGCGGTCCGGGGCGTTCCGGTTGCAACGGATCGTGTTGCTGGAGCTGGCGGCCGCCGCGCTGCTCGTCGGCTGGGTGGTCGGTCCGCTGGCACTGATCCCGGCGGCCGTGTGCGCGGTGCTGCTCGTGCTGCCGGCGACCGTGCGGCGCCGTGGCCGCTCCCTGCCGGAATGGCTCGCCACGGCTCGGGCGCTGCGGGCACGGCGGAAGCGGGCCGCGGCGGCGCCTCCGGGCACCGAGCCGGGGCTGGCGCCCGCCGTGGAGTGCGAGCCGGGGCTGCGGACCTCTTCCCACCGGGGCCGGGAGCGACGGCCCGTCGGGATCATCGGTGACGGGACGTTCGTCAGCGCCGTCGTCCAGGTGGAGGCCGACTCCACCGCGCTGCGGGCCGAGCGGACCCGGCAGCCGCTGCCCCTGGCCCTGATACGGGACGCGCTCGAGGTCGACGACATCCGTCTGGAGTCCGCGCAGGTCGTGCTGCACACGCAGCCGTCACCCGCCATCCATCTTCCGCAGCAGTCCGTCGCGGTGAGCAACTACGCGTCGCTGCAGGCCCAGACCGGTGCACCCGCCGTGCGCATCACCTGGATCGCCCTGAAGCTGGACCCCGAGCTGTGTCAGGAGGCCGTCGCCGCGCGCGGGGGCGGGCTCGAGGGGGCGCAGAAGTGTGTCGTGCGGGTCGCCGACCACCTGGCGAGCCGGCTCACCGGTGCCGGATTCCGGGTGACTCTGCTGAACGAGGAGGAGCTGACCGCCGCCGTCGCCACCTCGGCCTGCGCCAACCCGCTGGTCACGGCGGAGGCCGGACGGGCGGAGGCGCCGCAGCGCCGTACCGAGGAGACCGGCCGCAGCTGGCGCTGCGACAACCGCAGGCACACGACGTACTGGATACGCCGCTGGCCCCAACTCGGTGACCAGGGGCCCTCCTTGCCCCAGTTCGTCGCCCTGATGACGGCTGTTCCGGCGCTCGCCACCACCTTCAGCCTGACCCTGGCGCGCGGCGAACGGCAGGAGGTGTCGCTCGCCGGTCATCTCCGGGTCACGGGACATGACGACGACGAACTGGTGGCGGCCCGGCGGGCCTTGGTGCAGGCCGCACGCCAGGCGGGGGCCGGGCTGACCCGACTCGACCGCGAGCAGCTGCCCGGGATGCTCGCCACGCTGCCCCTGGGGGGTGCTCGTTGATGGCCATGACCACGGGGCAAGGGCCCACGGCAGGACCGGGCGCCTACGGTCGGCAGGGCTCGTCCGGCGCGGACGGTGCGTACGGTTCCACCGGCGCCCCCGTGCCCGGCCGGCCCTCGGCCGCCGCGCGGCTGCGGGATCAGGTGCGGCACGGCTTCGGTCTCGTCGGGCCGCGGAACGGGCGGCACACGCTCTCCGCCGACCAGGTCGACACCCTCGCGCTCCCCATCGGGGACGACGGGGTCGTCATCGGCGTGGACACGGAGGGGCAGCCCGCCGTGCTCGGCGTCAACCGGCCCACACCGTACGACGTCGTCCTGATCGGCGGTCTGTGGACCGCGCAGGTGCTCGCTCTGCGGGCGGCCGCGACCGGCGCGCGGGTCGCGGTGGAGACCGGCCGGGCACAGCACTGGATGCAGATGGTGCACGCCATGGGCGGCGGTCAGAACGGCATGTCGGTGTACGACGTGGGGCGGGTACCGCCCCAGGGTGCCTCTGCCGGGAATCCGGTGCTGGTGGTGCGCGACTGCGGTATGCGTCCGCCGCGCGGACGGGTCGTCTCCGGGCCGTGGCAGGCCGTGCTGACGCTGCTGCCGTACCTCAGCCCGGTCGCTCCCCGGCTGATCCGGCAGGCGCGGCTGGTCGGCGTGCAGCGGGTGTCACCGGACGAGGCCGCGGAGATAGGCCGCACGATGGCCTTGCCGCGGACGGACGTGGAGACGCTGCCGACGCTGCACGACGGACTCACCCTCTGGTGCACCGATCGCGATCGCCAGTATGTGATGACCCAGCCGACGGACGCCGAGACCGGATTGCTGGGCATGCCCCGCCGGATGGACTGACCGCTCGGGGACATGATGAACAAGGGGTGAATCCACCGCCGTCGGGCGGCTCATGACGCGGCGGGCACGTGGGGAGGGGCGGACGGCCCTGCCCCGGGGGCGCTCATGGTGATTAGGCTGGGACCGGGCGCGGCTCCAGAAGCGTGGCGAACTGTCGGAACCTCCGGGGAAGACCGTTCGGATCCGGGTGGCAGCGGATGCCAGGGGATGCCCGGGGATGACATCTTGGCATCCCCAGGCATGCGGTGGCTCCCGGTGGGGACAGGTCCCTGCAACTCGCACGGTTCGTACGGTTCATGGGGCTCGTACGGCTCATGGAACTCGTACGACGAGCACGGTCGCCCCATCACGGCACGAGGGTGCTCGACCACACCAGGAGGAATTGTGAACAGCGATCGGAACGGGTTCCGCGGGGGCTGGGCTTCACCCGACGACGACCAGTCCGACGCCGAGTCCGCCATCGAGATGACGGGCGAGTTCACCATCGACTACGCGCCGCCCGCCTGGTACACGCAGAACGCGTCGGGCGGGTCGGCGGACACCCCGGCGGCGGCTGCGGACCCTCGGAGTCCGGCCGCTCCGGTTCCGCCGGTCGGCGACCCGGTCGACATGCCGGACCCGGCGCCCGGCGACGGCCGTCCCGGGTGGACCCCGTCGTCCGACGAGCCCGCGGACGACTCCTCGGACGGGGACCTGGAGAGCGGCGCCACGATGCGGTTCTCGCCGGTGGCGCTCAAGCACGATGTCGAGCGGCTCGCCGCCGACGCGGCGGCCGAGGGCACACAGGCGGGCCCGGACGACGACGGGGAGCCCGGTGAAGACGCCGGGAGCGGGGGCGACTTCACGCTGAGCGCGCCCGCGGTGGACTCCCCGGCCGCGGCTGACGGCCCGGTGAGCGGGGAAACGGAGAGCGAGCCGGACGGCGGCACGAGCGAGCAGGACTCCGCCGCCCGGAACGGAGACGGCGCGGAGGCCGGTGAAGCCGACGGTTCCGAGGCGGCGGGCGAAGCCCCGTCCACGGCCTCCGGTACGGAAGGTGACGCCTCCTCGGACGACGCTGCCTCGGGTGACGGTGTCTCCGGTGACGGTGTCTCCGCCGGCTCGGACTCTCCGTCCGCCGACGCCGCTCCCGTCGGCACGGACGGCGAACCGGCCTCCGCGGACGCCTCGGACCGGGCCCCCGGGGGCGAGGAGGGCGACAGCCCGGCTCCCCAGGACGCCGGCGCCGCCCCCGCCCAGCCCTCCGCTCCCGATGCCTCGGGGGGCGCACAGCCGCCGCAGGGCTGGACCCCTCCGCCGGTGCCGCAGAACACGGTTCCGCCGTTGCCGCCCGCCTACCAGCCGGCGGCGCCCGGCGCGCCGGGGCAGTGGCCCACCCAACCCCCGCAGGCGGACGCCGCCGCGCCGGGCCAGGCCCAGCCGCAGCCGCCCGTTCCACCCCAGCAGCCGGTCCACCCGGGGGTGCCGCAGCCCGCCCCCGGCGCCTGGAACCAGCCCGCGCCCGGGGCACCCGTCGGCGCGCAACCGCCCGGCTACGGGTTCCCCCAGGCCGGTGTCCCCATGCCCCCGCAGGTCCCGGGCGCGCCGCACCCGTCGGCCGGTTACGGGTTCCCCCCGCCGCCGGTCCCGGCGCCCCCGGCCCCCGACTCCCCCACCGGGCCCGCCGGTTACGGCTTCCCCCAGCATGGCGGCCCGGCTCCGGCCCCGCACGCCCAGGCCCAGGCCCCGCAGCCGAACGCCCCCGCTCCTGCCCCGGACCCCGGGGCCCCGCAGCCTCCCGCCCCGCAGCCCGGCTACGGCTTCCCGCCGCACGCCGCGGGCCCGCAGGGCGGTTACGGATTCCCGCAGCAGCCCGCGCAGCAGCAGCCCCCGGTCGATCCGCGGCTGGGTGCCGCCTGGCCGCAGCCCGTGCAGCACGACCAGCGGCAGCCGACCAACTCCGGGGGCGCGCCCCTCGGATACACCGCCGCGGTGGAGCTGTCCTCCGACCGGCTGCTCAACAGCAGGAAGCAGAAGGCGAAGAGCAACCGCCCGGTCGGAGGCGGCCGTTTCAAGCTCGGCGGCAAGAAGGAGGAGGCCGAGCGGCAGCGGAAGCTGGAACTGATCCGCACCCCGGTGCTGTCCTGCTACCGGATCGCCGTCATCAGCCTCAAGGGCGGTGTCGGCAAGACCACCACGACCACCGCGCTGGGCGCCACCCTCGCCACCGAGCGCCAGGACAAGATCCTCGCGATCGACGCCAACCCGGACGCGGGCACCCTCGGCCGCCGGGTGCGACGCGAGACCGGTGCCACCATCCGTGACCTGGTCCAGGCGATCCCGTACCTCAACTCCTACATGGACATCAGGCGGTTCACCTCGCAGGCCCCCTCCGGCCTGGAGATCATCGCCAATGACGTCGACCCGGCCGTCTCCACGACCTTCAACGACGAGGACTACCGCCGTGCGATCGATGTGCTCGGCAAGCAGTACCCGATCATCCTGACCGACTCCGGCACCGGTCTGCTGTACAGCGCGATGCGGGGCGTGCTCGATCTGGCCGACCAGCTCATCATCATCTCGACGCCGTCGGTGGACGGTGCGAGCAGCGCCAGCACCACCCTGGACTGGCTGTCGGCGCACGGCTACGCGGATCTGGTGTCGCGGTCCCTCACCGTCATCTCCGGGGTCCGGGAGACCGGCAAGATGATCAAGGTGGAGGACATCGTCGCCCACTTCGAGACGCGGTGCCGCGGAGTGGTGGTCGTCCCCTTCGACGAACATCTGGCGGCGGGCGCCGAGGTCGACCTCGACATGATGCGGCCCAAGGTGCGGGAGGCGTACTTCTCGCTGGCCGCGCTGGTCGCCGAGGACATCGCCCGCCATCAGCAGTCGCACGGTCTGTGGACCTCGGACGGCAATCCTCCCCCGGTCGCCGCCCCGCCGATGCCGGGCCAGCCGTTCCCGGGTCAGATGCCCGGCCAGCAGGCTCCGGGCCAGGCGCCCTACGCCGGCCAGACGCCGGGCCAGCCGCCCTACCCCGGCCAGGTGCCGGGCCAGTACGCCCCGGGTCAGGTCCCCGGACAGCAGGCCGCGGGCCAGCCGTACCCCGGCCAGATCCCCGGGCAGATCCCCGGACAGCAGATGCCGGGTCAGCCGCCGTACCCCGGCCAGGTGCCGGGGCAGTACGCCCCCGGTCAGCCGTACCCCGGTGCGCCCGCGCCGGGTGCCCAGATCCCCGGACAGCAGACGCCGGGACACGGCCCCGGCCCTCAGTTCCCGGGACGGCCCGGACCGGACCCCCGGATCCCCGGGCAGCAGACGCCCGGCCACTTCCCCGGCCCCCCGTACCCCGCCCCGGGACACCCCCAGCCCGGTCAGCAGCCCGGCACACCCGAGCAGCCGGGCCGGACCGACCAGCCCCAGCCGCCGTATCCGCCGCAGCCTGGGCAGAACCCGCCGCCCCAGCAGTGACGGCGGCCGTCCGGCACGGGGACGGGACGACGAAACGGGGCGGCCCCCGCCTGATGGCGGGGGCCGCCCCCGTTCTGCCCCACGTCCCGCGGGCTCAGTCCTCGTCGGCCGCGACCAGCTCCCGGCAGCGCTTCACATCGTCCGCCATCTGTTCCAGCAGCGCTTCCAGCGACTCGAACCTGGCCTGGCCCCGGACGTACGCCAGGAAGTCGACCCCGACGTGCAGCCCGTACAGATCCAGGCCCACCCGGTCGATGGCGTACGCCTCCACGGTCCGCTCGGTGCCGTCGAACTGCGGGTTGGTGCCGACGGAGATCGCGGCCGGCATCGCCTCCCCCTCGACGTGCAGCCAGCCGGCGTAGACGCCGTCGGCCGGGATCGCGGTGTGCGGAAGGGTCTCGACATTGGCGGTCGGGAAGCCGAGCTCGCGCCCGCGCTGGGCTCCGCGCACCACCACGCCCTCGACCCGGTGCGGACGTCCGAGGATCTCGCGCGCGCCCGCGACATCGCCCTCGGCGATCAGCCGCCGGGTCAGGGTGGAGGAGAAGGGCTCGCCGCCGCCCGCCTCGCCGGTCACGAAGAGGTCCACCACCTCGACCTCGAAGTCATAGGTCTTGCCCTGCTCGGCCAGGAACTCCACGTTCCCGGTGGCCTTGTGGCCGAAGCGGAAGTTCGGGCCCTCGACGACGGCCTTGGCGTGCAGCTTGTCCACCAGGACCTTGACCACGAAGTCGGCGGCCGAGAGCCGGGAGAACTCGACGGTGAAGGGCAGGACCAGGACCGCGTCGACGCCCAGGCCGGCCATCAGCTCGGCACGGCGGTGGTGGGCGGCGAGCAGCGGCGGGTGGCTGCCGGGGCGCACGACCTCGCTGGGGTGCGGGTCGAAGGTGACGACGACGGAGGGAACGCCCAGCTCACGGGCGCGTTCCACGGCATGCCGGATGATCAGCTGGTGCCCGCGGTGGACCCCGTCGTAGGACCCGATGGTGACGACGCTGCGCCCCCAGTCCTGGGGGATGTCCTCCAAGCCTCGCCAGCGCTGCACTGTGACCGCTCCTTGTCGCACCTGTGTCCGTGTCTGCCTTCTGCGCAGGTCTAAGGGTGCCATGCCGGGTGGTCTGCGCCCGCATCGGCATGGTTGCTGTGACGGGCGGCACGTACGGGGCGAACGCGCCCCCTTCCGCTCCCTCGGTTCGCTTCCGAGCGCCCGCCCGAGAGGGTGAATGCACGGGAAGGGATGGATACACCTCTTGAGGGGGAACCGAGGGGGACCGTGGAGCGGCGGTTCTCATCCCCGTGACCGCCGCTCCACGGGCAGGACGTCAGCCGAACACGGCCAGGCTCCGTGCCTTGCCCTTCTGGGCCTCCACGAGCGCGACGAACTCGCCCTCGGGGCCGAAGACGGCGACGGGGCCGCGGCCGGCGTAGAGGTCGGGCATCTCCAGGCGCACTCCGTTGGCGAGCAGCCGGACCCGCTTGGCGTCCAGGTCCCAGCGCGGGAACGCGGCCACGGCGGCCTCGGCGACCGGCATCACGGTCAGCTCCTCCTGGAGCTGGTCCAGCGTGCGGGCGGATTCGAGCTTGTAGGGCCCGACCCGAGTGCGCCGCAGTGCGGTGAGATGGCCGCCGACGCCGAGGTCCGCGCCCAGGTCCCGGGCGAGGGCCCGGATATAGGTGCCGGAGGAGCAGACCACGGAGACCAGCAGGTCGAGCACCGGGGTGCCGTCCTCGGCGACCGCCTCCCGCACGTCGTACAGGGCGAAGGAGGAGACGGTGACCGGCCGGGCGGGGATCTCGAAGTCCTCGCCGTCACGTGCCCGCTTGTAGGAGCGCACACCGTTGATCTTGATGGCGCTGACCTTGGAGGGCACCTGGAGGATGTCCCCGGTCAGCTTGGCGATCCCGGCGTCGATCAGGTCCCGGGTGACCTCGGAGGCGTCGGTGGAGGAAATGATCTCCCCCTCGGCGTCGTCCGTGACGGTGTTCTGTCCGAGCCGGACGGTCCCCACGTACTCCTTCTCGGTCAGGGCGAGGTGGCCGAGAAGCTTGGTGGCCCTCTCCACGCCGAGGACGAGCACGCCGGTCGCCATCGGGTCGAGCGTGCCGGCATGGCCGACCCGCCGTGTCCTGGCGATCCCGCGCATCTTGGCGACGACGTCGTGCGACGTGAAGCCCGACGGCTTGTCGACGATGACGAGGCCGTCGGGCGGGGTGTGCTGCTGGGTCATTCGGTGCTGTCGTCCGTCTCGTCGGTGGACTCAGGCTTCTTGTACGGGTCGGCTTCACCGGCGTACGAGGCGCCGGTGGCCGTCTCGCGGACCTTCTCGTCGGAGGCGCGCGCCTTGTCGAGGAGGTCCTCGATGGTCCGGGCGTTGTCGGGCAGGGCGTCCGCGACGAACGCCAGGGTCGGGGTGAACTTCACCCCGGCGGCGCGTCCGACCTCGGAGCGCAGGATGCCCTTGGCGCTCTCCAGACCGGCGGCCGCGGCCTTGCGGTCCTCCTCGTCCCCGTACACCGTGTAGAAGACGGTCGCCTCCCGCAGATCGCCCGTCACCCGGGTGTCCGTGATGGTGATGTGCGTGCCGAGCCGCGGGTCCTTGATCCCGCGCTGCAGCTTCTGGGCCACCACCTCCCGGATGAGGTCCGCCAGCCTCTTCGCCCGCGCGTTGTCGGCCACTGGTCCGTCTCCCGTTCTTTCCTGATCTTGTTTCGGTTCAGTCGTCGTCGCCGTGGAAGCGCCGTCTCGCGGACAGCAGCTCCACCTCGGGGCGCCCGGCGACCAGCCGCTCGCACCGGTCCAGTACGTCGGTCAGATGCCCCGCGTCACCGGAGACCGCCGCGAGCCCGATGACGGCCCGCCGATGAAGGTTCATATGGTCCACCTCGGCGGCGCTCACCGCGTACTTCCGCTGGAGCTCGGCGACGATCGGGCGGACGACGGAGCGCTTCTCCTTCAGCGACCGTACGTCGCCGAGGAGAAGGTCGAAGGACAGAGTCCCCACATACATGTGTAGGTCCGGATGACCCGCCGGTACGGGATCGATGGCCCCGCCGCCGGAAGGGGCGGGGACACGAAAACCGTACAACGAACAGCCGAACGCATTCGACGGAGTTTCCGCCGGGCACCGCCGCTGACCCGTCCCGGACCATGGGCCGGACACGGGTCGGTCCGGGCCGGAACTGGGCTCCCGGACCCGGACTGACGGCGCACCGGCCGGCGGGACAGGGTCCCGCCGGCCGGTGCTCACCTTCGGGCTGTCACGCCCGCGGCTTCTCGCGCATCTCGTACGTCGCGATGACGTCGTCCACCTTGATGTCGTTGAAGTTGCCGAGGTTGATACCGCCCTCGAACCCTTCGCGGATCTCGGTGACGTCGTCCTTGAAGCGACGCAGGCCCTCGATGTTGAGGTTCTCCGCGACCACCTTGCCGTCGCGGATGAGCCGGGCCTTGGTGTTCCGCCTGACCTCGCCGGAGCGGATCAGGACACCGGCGATGTTGCCCAGCTTGGACGACTTGAAGACCTCGCGGATCTCCGCCGTACCGAGCTCGACCTCCTCGTACTCCGGCTTCAGCATGCCCTTCAGGGCCGCCTCGATCTCCTCGATCGCCTGGTAGATGACCGAGTAGTACCGGACGTCCACGCCCTCGCGCTCGGCCATCTGCGCCGCGCGGCCCGCCGCACGGACGTTGAAGCCGATCACGATGGCGTCCGAGCCCATCGCCAGGTCGACGTCCGACTCCGTGACCGCACCGACGCCGCGGTGCAGCACCCGGATGTCGACCTCTTCGCCGACGTCCAGCTGGAGCAGGGAGGACTCGAGGGCCTCGACGGAACCAGAGGCGTCACCCTTGATGATCAGGTTCAGCTGCTGGACCTCGCCGGCCTTCAGCACCTTGTCCAGGTCCTCCAGCGACACACGGCGCGTGCGCTTGGCGAACGCCGCGTTCCGCTCGCGGGCGGCACGCTTCTCGGCGATCTGGCGGGCCGTACGGTCCTCGTCGACCACGATGAAGTTGTCGCCTGCACCCGGGACGTTGGTCAGACCCAGGACCTGCACCGGCGTCGACGGGCCGGCCTCGGCCACGTTGTTGCCGTTGTCGTCGAGCATCGCCCGGACACGGCCGTACGCGTCGCCGACCACCATGGTGTCGCCGACCCGCAGGGTGCCTCGCTGGACGAGGACCGTCGCCACGGCACCACGGCCGCGGTCGAGACGGGACTCGATCGAGATGCCCTGCGCGTCCTGGTCCGGGTTGGCCCGGAGGTCCAGGGCGGCGTCGGCGGTGAGGACGACGGCCTCCAGCAGGCTGTCGATGTGCAGACCCTGCTTGGCGGAGATGTCGACGAACATCGTGTCGCCGCCGTACTCCTCGGCCACCAGGCCGTACTCGGTCAGCTGACCGCGCACCTTGGTCGGGTCCGCGCCCTCGACGTCGATCTTGTTGACCGCGACCACGATCGGCACGTCGGCCGCCTTGGCGTGGTTCAGGGCCTCGACCGTCTGCGGCATCACACCGTCGTTGGCCGCGACCACCAGGATCGCGATGTCCGTGGACTTCGCACCACGGGCACGCATGGCGGTGAACGCCTCGTGACCCGGGGTGTCGATGAAGGTGATCGCCCGGTCCTGGCCGTTGACCTCGGTCGCGACCTGGTAGGCACCGATGTGCTGGGTGATGCCACCGGCCTCGCCCGCGACGACGTTCGTCTTGCGGATGGCGTCGAGCAGGCGGGTCTTACCGTGGTCGACGTGACCCATGACGGTCACCACCGGCGGACGGACGACCAGGTCCTCCTCGGAGCCCTCGTCCTCACCGAACTCCAGGTCGAAGGACTCGAGCAGCTCGCGGTCCTCCTCCTCGGGGCTGACGATCTGAATCGTGTAGTTCATCTCGCCGGCGAGGATCTGCAGCGTCTCGTCGGAGACGGACTGCGTGGCCGTGACCATCTCGCCCAGGTTCATCATGACCGCGACGAGCGACGCCGGGTTGGCGTTGATCTTCTCCGCGAAGTCGGTGAGCGACGCACCGCGCGACATGCGAATGGTCTCGCCGTTGCCGCGAGGCAGCATCACACCGCCGACCGACGGGGCCTGCATGGCCTCGTACTCCTGACGGCGCTGCCGCTTCGACTTGCGGCCACGACGCGCCGGACCGCCGGGACGGCCGAACGCACCCTGCGTGCCACCGCGGCCACCCGGACCACCGGGACGACCGCCGAAGCCGGGACGGCCACCGCCGCCACCGCCGAAGCCGCCACCACCACCGGGACCGCCGCCACCGGGACGACCGGCGAAACCGCCGCCGCCACCGGGACGACCGGCACCGCCGCCACCGCCCGGACGACCGGCGAAACCGCCGCCACCGCCCGGACGACCGCCACCGCCGCCACCGGGACGACCGGCACCGGCCGGACCACGGCCGCCGGGGCCGGGACGCGGGCCGGCAGCGGGACGCTGCGGCATCATGCCGGGGTTCGGACGCGGACCGGCGGGGCCACCACCGGGACGCGGACCGCCCTGCGGACGGGGCATGGAACCCGGGGTCGGCCTGGGGCCGCCCGGAGCCTGCGGACGAGGACCGCCGGACGCGCCGCCCGGACGGGGACCGCCCTGGCCCGCGGCCTGCGGACGAGGACCACCGGGCGCGCCGGGCGCACCCGGACGCGGGGCTCCCGGACGGGGCGGACGCGCCATACCGGTGGAGCCACCGGAGGTGAAGGGGTTGTTACCCGGACGGGGACCCGCCGGACGACCACCAGGACGCGCGCCCTGGCCGCCCTGACGAGGACCGCCGGACCGTGCACCCTGGCCACCGCCCTGCCCCTGGCCGGGCGCGGCCGGACGTGCGCCGGGCTTCGGGCCGCCGGGGCCGGGACGGGCACCCGGACGCGGGGTCTGGGCAGCCGGAGCCGACGGCGGTGCCGTGAACTCGGGCGTGCTCGGGGCCGGGGACACCGGGGCGGGCCGCGGTGCGGGCTTGGGGCCCGGCGTGGGACGCGGACCCGGAGCCGGTGCGGCGGGCCGCTCGGCCGCCGGGGGCTTGGGGGCCGCCGGGCGCGGGGCGGCCGGGCGGGCCGCCTGCGCCGGGGAGGGTGCCGGCCTGGCCGGCGTGGCCTTGCGCGGGGCGGCGGGCTTTGCGCCACCGCCGTTGCCCTGCTGCAAGGCGTCGGTCAGCTTGCGTACTACGGGCGCCTCAATCGTGGAGGACGCCGAACGGACGAATTCACCGAGTTCCTGGAGCTTGGCCATGACGACCTTGCTCTCCACACCGAACTCCTTGGCGAGTTCGTAGACCCGGACCTTAGCCACTTCGCTCCTTTGAGGTCCGGGTTGCGGCCGGACCGTCGCTAGTTCATGGGCGTACTCATCGCGTACTCATCGAGTGCTCATCGCAATCTCGACCTGCTTTCGACTCGCGAGGTACCAGGACCGCACGGGGATCCGCGCGGCGCTTCTTACGGTGTTGCCTGTTCAGCGAGGTGCTGTTTCAGCAACCATCTGTCTGCTCGACGTACCGGCGCAACGCCTTTGTGTCGAGCGGCCCCGGGACGCGCAACGCCCTCGGGAACGCCCGGCGGCGTACCGCCAGGTCGAGACAGGCCAGGGCGGGGTGTACATATGCACCCCGGCCGGGCAGCGTACCGCGAGGGTCGGGGACACAGAGATCCCCGTCCACCACGGTCCGCAGCAGTTCGATCTTGGCCGCTCGCTCCCGGCACCCCACGCAGGTGCGCTCAGGGCGTACGCGGGCATGCGTCCGGCCAGACACGGCTAAGTCTACCTCCCCGCACCGACCTCACCCCTTCGGGGCAAGAATCGAACGGATGTCTTTTTGATCTCCGACTGACACCTCAACGACACTCGGCGGGGATTCTCTTCCCCGCCGAGGCCGATCGCTCAGTCCCGCCTCTCGGCGGGCTGCTCCGTGTCGGGCCGGATATCGATCCGCCAGCCGGTCAGCCGGGCCGCCAGACGGGCGTTCTGCCCCTCCTTGCCGATCGCCAGCGACAGCTGGTAGTCGGGCACGGTCACCCGTGCGGAGCGGGCCGCGAAGTCCACGACCTCCACCTTGGAGACACGGGCCGGGGAGAGGGCGTTCGCCACCATCTCGGCCGGGTCGTCCGACCAGTCGACGATGTCGATCTTCTCGCCGCTGAGCTCGCCCATCACATTGCGCACCCGGCCGCCCATCGGGCCGATGCAGGCGCCCTTGGCGTTCAGGCCCGATCGGGTGGACCGCACCGCGATCTTCGTACGGTGACCGGCCTCACGGGCGATCGCGGCGATCTCGACGGACCCGTCGGCGATCTCCGGCACCTCCAGCGCGAAGAGCTTCTTCACCAGATTGGGGTGGGTGCGGGAGAGGGTCACGGACGGGCCGCGCACCCCCTTGGCCACCCGGACGACATACGAGCGGATGCGCTTGCCGTGCTCGTACGTCTCCCCTGGCACCTGCTCCTGCACCGGCAGGATGGCCTCCAGCTTGCCGATGTCCACCAGCACGTTCTTCGGGTCGCGGCCCTGCTGGACCACACCGGTGACGATGTCGCCCTCACGGCCCGCGTACTCGCCGAGCGTCGCGTCGTCCTCGGCGTCCCGCAGACGCTGCAGAATGACCTGCTTGGCGGTGGTGGCGGCGATACGGCCGAAGCCCGACGGAGTGTCGTCGAACTCGCGTGCCTCCTGCCCCTCCTCCAGATCCTCGGGGTCCTCCTTCGCCCACACGGTCACATGGCCGGTCTCCCGGTTGAGCTCCACGCGCGCGTGGCGGCGGCTTCCCTCGGTGCGGTGGTAGGCGATGAGGAGGGCCGCCTCGATCGCCTCGACCAGCAGGTCGAAGGAGATCTCCTTCTCCCGCACCAAGCCCCGCAGGGCACTCATGTCGATGTCCACGGCTACGCCTCCTCCTCTTCCGTCATGTCCTTCTTGTCCTTGCGGTTGAACTCGACCTGCACGCGCGCCCTGGTGATCTCCGGGAACAGGAGCCTGCGGGTGGTGGCCTTGCGGCCCTTCACGCCGGGCACCTCCAGATCGAGGCCCTCGTCGTCCACCGTCAGGATCCTGGCGACCAGTTCGCCGTCCTCGGCCAGCTGGAACCGCACGAGCCGGTCGACGGCCCGTGCGAAGTGACGGTGTTCCTCGAGAAGGCGTTCCGCGCCCGGGGTTCCGACCTCCAGGTCGTACGCGCCCTGGCCCATCGCGTCGCTCTCGTCGAGCTTCGCCGAGAGCGCACGGCTCACATCGGCGATCTGATCCAGGTCGGCTCCCGTGTCGGAGTCGACGACGACGCGCAGCACCCGCTTGCGTCCGACGGATTCCACGACGATCTCTTCGAGATCGAGTCCCTGGGATTTCACGAGCGGTTCCAGCAGCTCTCGCAGCCTCTCGCTCTGGGTGGTGCTCATCCGGGTGACTCCTCGGCCGCGTGTGCTGTTGTGGGATGGTCGCGTGTCAGGTCAAAGGGTATCCGGTCCCGGGGAGTGTTGCCGTCCGCCTGTGCCGTCACCGCCTGGCCGGGGTGCGATCGGCCGAGCCGATGGCGGGCACGGGAGCGGCGCGCGGGTACGGTGATCATGGGCGAGCCGCCCATCCGTTCGTATCAGGTCTCCCGAGGATCTCCCGAGGACGTCTGCCGTGCCGTTCCCTCCGTTTTCGCGCGCCTCTGTCCGCAGAAGGAGCCTGCTCGCCTCGGCCGCGGGTGTCGCACTGCTGGCGGGGTGCTCCGCCGCCCCCGATCCGGCTGCCCGGAGCAGCGCTCTCTCCTCCGCGGACCGGGCCCGCGCGCGTGCGGCCCGCGACAGCGCGGCGCTGGCCGAGCGGTATGCGCAGGTGATCGCCGCCCATCCGGGGCTGGCGGACCGGCTGCGGCCGCTGCGCGCCGAAGTCCTCAGGCACGTACAGGCGTTCGGCGGGGCCTCCGGTGCCTCGGGGGCCGCTTCGGGGTCCGCCTCGGCATCGGCTTCGTCGCCGGCGTCCGCGTCCGCGTCCGCGTCGGTCACGCCCTCGGCGTCGGGGGCGGTCCCGTCCTCGGCGTCGGGACCGGCGTCCGCGTCCGGATCGGCGTCGGCGTCGGCGTCGGCCGGTGCGTCTTCGGTGCCCGAGGACCCCAAGGCCGCGCTCAAGGGTCTGGCGACGGCCGAGCGGAATCTGGCCGACCGGCGGGCCGAGGCGCTGCTGGACCTGCCGGGCGAGTCCGCGCGGCTGATGGCGTCCGTGGCGGCGGCCGGGGCGGTCCACGCATATCTGCTGACGGAGGGCGGTAAGTGAGCACGACCACCAGCACACCGGGCACGGCCACCGGTTCGACGCGGGCCGAGAGCGCGGAACTCACGGCGGTACGGGCCGCGCTGCGCGCCGAGCACGCCGCGGTCTACGGCTACGGCGTCGTCGGCGGCCGGATCGAGCGGGCCCGCCGGCAGGAGGCCCGGGACGCCTACGACGCGCACCGCGCGCGACGGGACGAACTGGCCCGCGCCGTACGGGATCTGGGCGGCAGCCCGGACGCCGCCGCGGCGGGTTACGCGCTTCCCTTCACGGTCGACGACTCCGCCGCCGCCGTGCGGCTGGCCGCCGAACTGGAGGAGCGGGTGGCCGCGGTGTACTCCGACCTCGTCCGCGCCTCGACGGACGCCAGGCGGAGCCTCGCCACCGCCGCGCTGCGGGAGGCAGCGGTGCGGGCGGTGCGCTGGAGCGGTGAGAGCGTAGCCTTCCCTGGTCTCGCCGAGCGGGCGGCGGCCGTCCCCAGCACGTCGGCGACACCACGGACCTGAGGCGTACGCCCCACGCGTGCGAAGCCGACCTGGAAGGAACACCTCGCGCATGGCTTTCGAACCGCCGCAGCGCCTCGTCAGGGCGCTCGGCGAGACGCACCCGGAGGGCGGCGCCGAGTGGCTGGACCGGCTCGGGGAGCTGGTCCGGCAGGCCGCCGAGGTGCACGGGGTGACCGTGGAGCGGGTGCAGGCGCCGGGCGGTCGCAGCAGTCTGGTGCTGCTGGTGCGGCAGGCCGGCGGAACCCCCGCCGTGCTGAAACTGGCGCCGCCCCGGGCCCGGCCGGAGAGCGAGCGCGCCGCGCTGGCGCACTGGGGCGGCTCCGGCGCCGTACGCCTCCTGGACTCCGGCTCCGAGCAGGGCGTACTGCTGCTCGAACGGCTGCACCCGGAGCTGTCCGTGCGGTCGCTGCCGGAGGCCAAGGCCCTGCTGGAGGCGGCCGGGACGCTGCGCAGGCTGTGGGTGGAACCGCCGTCCGGTCACTCCTTCGAGACGGTGGCCGTGCGGACCGAGCGACAGGCCCGGGCGATGCGGGCCGAGGCGGAACGGGACGCCGCGCTCACCCCGCTGGTCGACGCGGCGCTCGCGGCCCGTGAGGCACTGCTGGCCGCCCCGCCCGAGGAGCGACTGCTGCACGGGACCTTCCGGCAGAGCAAGGTGCTCGCCGGGGAGCGGCTGCCGTGGCTGGCGGTGGGTCCGGATCCGGTGGTCGGCGAGTGCGCCTTCGATCTGGCGCGGCTGGTGCGGGACCGGGTGGAGGACCTGATCGCGGCGCCCTCCGGGGCGTCGATCACCCGCCGCCGGGTGAAGTGGCTCGCGGAGTCGCTGGAACTCGACCAGGAACGGCTGCGCGGCTGGACGCTCTTCCGGGCGGTCGAGTCCGGCATACGGGCCCACCGGGTCGGCCGCGCCCAGGACGCGGAACTACTGCTGGAGTTCGCCACCTGGCTGTGACCGCTCCCCGACCCGGCCGACCCGGACTGCGGGCGGCTGCGGGCGGCGCACCGCTCATCGGCCCTCGACGCGGGCGCGGCCGTCCTGTGCCCAGCATGCGGTCTGCCGCTGGGCCGGCGCCGGTCCGCGGCGCGTCGCGCCCCTCGATGCGGAACCGGCCGACGCGGGTCGGCGCACTTCGGGACAGGTCCGCTCAGGTCAGCGCGCGGTTCCGGCCGCGCTGACAGTCCGGCTGGGTCTGCGAGACCCCTGACGACCACAACGCCCGGCCCCGGAGGCCCGGCGGCCCCCGGCCCGCCTCAGGAACTCCGGCATGACCCGTAGAGGACCACCGCCGGGGCAGAAGGCCGGGCGTCCGGGCCTTCCGACACTCACCCGGACTGTCAGCACGGCCGGACGGGCCTGCACCCGGTCGAACGAGCCCCGGCGTGGCCGGTGGAGTACGACCGCCGGGTAAGGAGGCCCGACGTCCGGGCCTTTCGGCACTCAGCCGGACTGTCAGCACGGCCGGACGGACGGCGGGCCGGCTCTTGTGCCCGGGGAGCGCCGGACGCCGACGCCCGCGGGGTGGCACGGACCTGTGCGGGCCCGCGCGCCGACCTGAGCGGACCGGTCGTCGCGCGCCGACCGGTCCGGCATCGGCGGTCGCGTCGCGATCCCCGCGACGCGGCGCGGACCGGCGCCGAGCCAGTGGCAGACCGCACGCTGGGCGCGGGACGGCCGCGCCCGCGTCGAGGGCCGATGAGCGGTGCGCCGCCCGCAGCCCGGGGCACGGGGCCTCGGCCTCTCCCCCGGGCGTCGGGCGTGTGGTCGTCAGGCGTCTCGCAGACCGCCGTGTGCCGGTCGGGGTGGTGGCTCCCGGTGCTGAAATCGGCGAGCGGCCGTCGGTCGGGGACCGGCGGCCGCTCGTGGGCGGGGTGTGGCTCAGGCCGTCAGGCGGGCGAGGGCCTCGTCCACCGTCAGCTCCTCGCGTTCGCCCGTCCTGCGGTCCTTGAGCTCCACGACGCCTTCGGCGGAACGGCGGCCCGCCACCAGGATCTGCGGCACACCCATCAGCTCGGCGTCGGTGAACTTCACGCCCGGCGACACTCCGGCCCGGTCGTCGACCAGGACCCGGACACCGGCCGCGGCCAGCCTGCCGGAGATGTCGAGGGCCAGCTCGGTCTGCACGGCCTTGCCGGCCGCCACCACATGCACATCGGCCGGGGCGACCTCCGCGGGCCAGCACAGCCCCTGCTCGTCGGCGGTCTGCTCGGCGAGCGCGGCAACCGCGCGGGAGACACCGATGCCGTAGGAGCCCATGGTCACGCGGACCGGCTTGCCGTTCTGGCCGAGGACGTCGAGCTTGAGGGCGTCGGCGTACTTGCGGCCCAGCTGGAAGATGTGCCCGATCTCGATGGCGCGGTCCAGCTTGAGCCCGGTGCCGCAGCGGGGGCACGGGTCGCCCTCCTGCACCACCACGACATCCACATAGGCGTCGACCTCGAAGTCACGGCCCGCGACCACGTTCTTGACGTGGAGGCCCTCCTTGTTGGCACCGGTGATCCAGGAGGTGCCGGGCGCGACGCGCGGGTCGGCGACGTAGCGGACCTTCTCCAGGCCCTGCGGGCCGACATAGCCGCGGACCAGGTCCGGGCGGCCCTCGAAGTCCTCCGCGGTGACCAGTTCGACGGTCGCCGGGGCGAAGTGGGCCTCGACCTTGCCCAGGTCGACCTCGCGGTCGCCGGGCACACCGATGGCGACGATCTCGCCGTCGACCTTGACCAGGAGGTTCTTCAACGTCGCGGAGGCCGGGACGCCCAGCGAGGCCGCCAGGGTCTCGATGGTCGGGGTGTCGGGGGTCGGGATCTCCTCCGCCGCGGGCACACCGGAGCCGTCGGCCGGCGTCAGCTCATAGGTGATCGCCTCGGTGTTGGCGGCGAAGTCGCAGTTCGGGCAGTCCGCGAAGGTGTCCTCGCCGGCGGCGGCCGGGGCGAGGAACTCCTCGGACTTGGAGCCGCCCATCGCACCCGCCGTCGCGGCGCAGATGCGGTAGTCCAGGCCGAGCCGCTCGAACACCCTCTGGTAGGCCTGGCGGTGCAGGGCGTACGACTCGGCGAGGCCCTCGTCCGTGAGGTCGAAGGAGTAGGAGTCCTTCATCAGGAACTCACGGCCGCGCAGGATGCCCGCGCGGGGCCGGGCCTCGTCACGGAACTTGGTCTGGATCTGGTAGAGGATGACCGGCAGGTCCTTGTACGAGGACGCCTGGTCGTTCACCAGCAGGGTGAAGATCTCCTCATGGGTGGGACCGAGCAGGTAGTCGCCGCCCTTGCGGTCCTTGAGGCGGAACAGCTCCGCGCCGTACTCGTCCCAGCGGCCGGTCGCCTCGTACGGCTCGCGCGGCAGCAGGGCGGGGAGCAGCACCTCCTGGCCGCCGATCGCGTCCATCTCCTCGCGGACGATGCGCTCCACATTGGCGAGGACCTTCTTGCCGAGCGGCAGCCAGGTCCACACTCCGGCGGCGGTGCGGCGGACATAGCCGGCGCGGACCAGCAGCTTGTGGCTGAGGACCTCGGCGTCCGCCGGGTCGTCGCGCAGCGTCTTCGCCATCAACTGGGACATGCGCTGGACCGGTGCGTTCGCCATGGTTTCTCGACTCCTGCTGATCGGGATCCCCCCGCTCGAGCGAACCGAGAGTGGGGGAGGGTATCGCTAGGAGGTTAGCCGGGCGGCAGGTGCGGGCGGTAATCGTCAGGGACCCTCCGGGCCGCCCCGGGGCCTGAGCAGGGGCAGGGGGGCGCCCATCACGGCGTAGGGCTTGGCGGCGCTGGGGAAGTACACCTGCCGCGCCAGGTCCTCGTAGCCCAGGGAACGGTACAGGCCGCGGGCCGGGCTGTCGGTGTCGATGGCCGACAGGATCGAGCGCGGTTCGGAGGCGCCGTCGGTGAGGGCGGTGATCAGGGCGCGTCCGATGCCGCGGTTCTGGTGGTGCGGATGGACATGCAACTCGGTGATCACAAAGGAGTTGTCGAGCCAGGCGTCGTTGCCCCGGGCGCGCAGATACGGTTCGACCACGGTGGACCACCAGTGGGTGCGGTCGTTGGGCATGCCGTAGACGAATCCGACGAGCCGCCCGTCGCGGGTGGTGGCGCCGAGCGCGCGGGCCCCCGGGTGGGTCATGTGCCGCAGCACGATCTGGCGGCGTACGGCGATCTCCTCGGCGCCGAGCCCGAACGCGACGGCCTGCACGGCGAGCGCCTCGTCCACGCGGGCCGACAGATCCAGGGGGCCGATCGCGACCTCGTCGGGCCGGCGGTGACCGTGACCGGGAAAGCGCAGCATGCGGGGAGCCTACAGGGGCCCCGCACCGTCGTTCAGGGGGCGGCTCCCGCCCGGCCGGGCACCTGGATCCCCGGACCCGCCGCGGGGCTCGGGTCCCGGTGCCTGCCCGGTCAGAACAGCACGCTCATGAACGCCCCGACCTCCTGGAAGCCCACCCTCAGATAGGTCCGCCGCGCGGCGGTGTTGAAGTCGTTGACATACAGGCTCGCCACGGGGGCCACGTCCGCCA
Organism: Streptomyces nodosus; assembly: GCF_008704995.1. Taxonomy (NCBI): domain Bacteria; kingdom Bacillati; phylum Actinomycetota; class Actinomycetes; order Kitasatosporales; family Streptomycetaceae; genus Streptomyces; species Streptomyces nodosus. The sequence goes on along the minus strand of NZ_CP023747.1, from coordinate 5,436,747 downwards.
GCGCATAGCGCAGCACCGCCGCCATGCCGGGGGCGGCGAGGCCCTGGCCGCGGTACTCGGGGGCGACCCAGACGCCCTGGATCTGGCAGGCGCGGGTGGTCGCGGCGCCGATCTCGGCCTTGAAGACGACCTTGCCGTTCTGGTCGAGGCGGGCGAACGACCGGCCGGAGCCGACGAGTTCGGCGACCCGGGCCTGGTAGAGCAGTCCTCCGTCGCCGGCCAGCGGGGAGACGCCGACCTCCTCGGTGAACATCGCCACACAGGCCGGCATGATCGTCTCCATCTCGTCCTTGCGGACGCGGCGGAGGTAGGGGTCCGGAGTGATGTCGTCGGGCATACGGTCGGTGACCATGAGTGGCTGACGGGTACGGACCTCGCGGGCCGGACCCCAGGTCGGCTCCAGCAGCCGCCACAGCTGGGCGGTGGCCTCGGCGGGCCCGACGATGGAGGAGCAGCGGCGGCCGATGCGCCGGGCGCGGTCGGCGAAGGCCCGTACCGCGCGGGGGCCGGCGCAGAGCGGGACGAGGTTGGCGCCCGCGTAGCACAGCGAGGTCAGCATGCCGTCCTCGTACCAGCCCCACATCTCGCCGCCGAGCCGCCAGGGGTCGAGGCCCGCGACCTGGACCCTGGACGTCACAAAAGCGTTCGCCACCGGCTCGCGGTCGAGGACGGCGAGCGCGGCGTCCAGGTCACTCGGTTCGAGGACCCGAGTGGTGGTCTGCGTCAACACGTACGGGAGCCTCACCCTGGGTTCTGCTGATCTCCGCACTGTACCTGGCGCGCCCGGACGGCGCCGCCCGGCATCTCGTCCCGTGGACGGCCCGGTGGGGCGGGTGATCCCGTGGTGATCCCTGGGCCCGCGAGGCACGGCCGGGGTCGTGCCGGGGACCGGCCGCCGACGGCGGGCGAGCAGGGCGGCTCCTGGGAGGGCCCACCCGAGCCGACGGTCCGGCCGGGGCCGCAACGACCGGGCAGGGCGCCCCCGTTGTCGCCGCGTGTCGTGAAGTCGCCGTCAGGCGGGGCGGATCGGCGCGCGGCGGAGGGTGCCGCAGGCCGGTGGAGACCCGACTCCCTTGCGGTGCGGGGGTGTCGGGTGTCCGTACACGAACGCTCCGTCACCGGGTAGGTGACGGAGCGCGAGTGAGATGGTGGAGGGGCGGGGCTCAGCCGGCCACCGAGACCGACGGCTCTCCGGAGGCGATGCCGTCCTTCTCCATCTGCTCGGCGAGCTTCATCGCCTCGTCGATCAGGGTCTCCACGATCTTCGACTCCGGCACGGTCCTGATCACCTCGCCCTTGACGAAGATCTGCCCCTTGCCGTTGCCCGAGGCCACCCCCAGATCCGCCTCCCGGGCCTCCCCGGGACCGTTGACCACACAGCCCATCACCGCGACCCGCAGCGGCACCTCCATGCCCTCCAGACCCGCCGTGACCTCCTCCGCCAGCTTGTACACATCCACCTGCGCCCGACCACAGGACGGGCACGACACGATCTCCAGCCCCCGCTGACGCAGCCCCAACGACTCCAGGATCTGCGTACCGACCTTGATCTCCTCCACCGGAGGCGCCGACAACGACACCCGGATCGTGTCCCCGATCCCCTGCGACAGCAGCGCACCGAACGCGACCGCCGACTTGATCGTCCCCTGGAACGCGGGACCCGCCTCCGTCACCCCCAGATGCAGCGGATAGTCACACTGCGCCGCGAGCTGACGGTAGGCCTCGACCATCACCACCGGGTCGTTGTGCTTCACCGAGATCTTGATGTCCCGGAAATCATGCTCCTCGAACAGCGACGCCTCCCACAGCGCCGACTCCACCAGAGCCTCCGGCGTCGCCCTGCCGTACTTCTGCAGCAGCCGCCGGTCCAACGACCCCGCGTTCACCCCGATCCGGATCGGAGTGCCATGGTCCCGGGCCGCCTTCGCGATCTCCCTGACCTTGTCGTCGAACTGCTTGATGTTGCCCGGATTCACCCGGACCGCCGCACAGCCCGCCTCGATCGCCGCGAACACATACTTCGGCTGGAAATGAATGTCCGCGATCACCGGGATCTGCGACTTCCCCGCGATCACCGCCAGCGCATCCGCATCGTCCTGCGTCGGACACGCCACCCGCACGATCTGACAACCCGACGCCGTCAACTCAGCGATCTGCTGAAGCGTCGCACCGATGTCCGAGGTACGCGTCGTCGTCATCGACTGCACCGACACCGGTGCGTCCCCGCCCACCGCCACGGAACCGACCTGGATCTGCCGGCTCTTCCGGCGCTCGGCGAGCTTGGTCGGAACGGACGGCATGCCGAGTGAAATCGCAGTCATCTGCTGTGCAACCCCAAGGTGTGGATCGAGATCCGGTCCCGGAACGACGGGCTCCAGGGTTTGAGACTACGGCACGCGGGCGGGCCCCAGCGCATCACGGTCCGTAAACCCCTCCATCGGACGGTGGCCGGGAAACAGGACACTTCCCGGCCACCGTCGCATCAGGAGATCTTCACGGGATTGACCACGTCCGCGATCAGCACCAGCAGTGTGAAGCAGACGAAGACCCCGGCCACCACATAGGCGACCGGCATCAGCTTCGCCACGTCGAAGGGGCCCGGGTCGGGGCGGCGCAGCACCTTGGCCGCGGTGCGGCGCAGCGACTCCCACAGGGCGCCCGCGATGTGCCCGCCGTCGAGCGGCAGCAGCGGAAGCATGTTGAACAGGAACAGGGACAGATTGAAGCCCGCGACGAGCAGCAGCATCATCGCGATCTGCTGGGACGGCGGGATGTCCAGGGTGAACACCTCGCCGCCGACACGGGCCGCGCCCACCACGCCCATCGGGGAGTCCGGCTGGCGCGGGGCGTTGCCGAAGGCGGCGTCCCACAGGGCGGGAACCTTTCCGGGCAGGGCGACCAGCGACTCGACGCCGTTCTGCATCATGTCGCCCATCCGGTGCACGGACTGGTCGAAGGACTGCTGGACGATGCCGCTGGCCGGGGTGAAGCCGAGGAATCCGGCGTACACGTACTTGCCCTCGACATAGCCGCCGTTGCCGTCCGTCTTGCTCACCTGGTTCTTGATCAGGTGGGCGTGCAGATCGACCCGCTGGCCCTTGCGCTCGACGACGATGGTGACGTCCTTGCCGGGGTTGGCTCGGATGTCGGACTGGAGGGCGGACCAGTCCTTGACCTGGGTTCCGTCGAACTCGACGATCTTGTCGCCCGGTTTGAGGCCGGCGGCGAGGGCGGGTGCGGCCGGGTCCTCCTTGGCGCACTTCGTACGGTTCTCGCTCTGCTGGATGACGCAGTCGGAGACCTTGGAGACCGTGGTGGTCTGGGTCTGGACGCCGAAGGACATCATCACACCGAGGAAGATCACCACGGCGAGGATCAGGTTCATGAAGGGGCCCGCGAACATGACGATGACCCGCTTCCACGGCTTGCGCGTGTAGAAGAGGCGCTTCTCGTCACCGGGCTGCAGCTCCTCGAAGGACTGCGCTCGTGCGTCCTCGATCATTCCGCGCCACGGTGAGGTGGAGCGGGCCTCGATCCTGCCGTCCGGGCCCGGCGGGAACATGCCGATCATGCGGATGTAGCCGCCGAGCGGAACCGCCTTGATGCCGTACTCGGTCTCGCCCTTCTTCCGCGACCAGATGGTCGGGCCGAAGCCGACCATGTACTGCGGCACCCGGACGCCGAAGAGCTTGGCCGTCGACAGATGTCCCAGCTCGTGCCAGGCGATGGAGACCAGCAGGCCGACCACGAAGACGACTATGCCGAGGATCATCATCAGGGTCGTCATGCACGAGCCTCCGCGGTTGCCGTCTGTGCCGTCAGTTCTCTGGCCCGGGCGCGTGCCCAGGCCTCCGCTTCGAGGACGTCCGCGACGGTCAGGGAAGTTCCCGTGCGGTGGGGGTCCGCCCGTTCGGGCGACGTCGAGGAGGACGGAGTGCCGTGCTCCCCGACCACCCGGGTGACCGTGTCCATGATCCCGTTGAACGGGAGCGTGCCGTTCAGGAACGCGTCGACGCACTCCTCGTTGGCGGCATTGAACACCGCGGGGGCCGTGCCCGCGAGCTGCCCCACGTGCCGGGCGAGCCCCACCGAGGGGAAGGCCTCATGGTCGAGCGGGAAGAACTCCCAGGTCGACGCGGTGGTCCAGTCGAAGGCGGGCGCCGCGTCGGGCACCCGCTCGGGCCAGCCGAGACCGATGGCGATCGGCCCGCGCATATCGGGGGGCGTGGCCTGGGCCAGGGTCGATCCGTCCGTGAACTCCACCATCGAGTGGACGTACGACTGGGGGTGGACGACGACCTCGATGCGCTCGAAGGGGATGTCGTAGAGCAGATGCGCCTCGATCACCTCCAGGCCCTTGTTCACCAGGGTCGCGGAGTTGATCGTGATGACCGGTCCCATGGCCCAGGTGGGGTGGGCGAGGGCGTCCTTCGGGGTCACATCCGCCAGATCGGCCCGGGTACGCCCGCGGAAGGGGCCACCGGAGGCGGTGACGACGAGCTTGCGCACATCGGCTCGGGTGCCGGCGGCCAGGGCCTGGAAGAGCGCGGCGTGCTCGGAGTCCACCGGAATGATCTGACCGGGCTTGGCCAGGGCCTTCACCAGCGGGCCGCCCACGATGAGCGACTCCTTGTTGGCGAGCGCCAGCGTACGGCCCGCCTCCAGGGCGGCGAGGGTGGGCGCCAGGCCGATGGAGCCGGTGATGCCGTTGAGCACGGTGTGGCAGGGGGAGGCGGCCAGCTCCGTGGCCGCGTCGGGTCCGGCGAGGATCTCCGGAAGGGGCTCTCCCGGACCGTACTGGGCCGACAGGGCCTCGCGCAGTGCCGGTACGACGTCCTCGCGCGCCACCGCGACCGTGCTCACCCGCAGACGGCGGGCCTGCTCGGCGAGCAGGGCGACCCGGCCGCCGTTGGCGGAGAGCCCGGTGACCTTGAACCGGTCGGGGTTGCGCAGCACGAGGTCGACGGCCTGGGTGCCGACCGAACCGGTGGAGCCGAGGATCACGACGTCCCGGACGCCGTCCACGGGGTCGAAGAAGAGATGGGGGTCGGCAAGAGGAGCTGGGCTGTCACTCATCCCCCCATTCTTGCCGCATGGCACCGCCCGCAGGACAGTGCGCCCCTCGGGCGTGTGACATACCAGCCTTCCGGGCCGAAGGGAAGCGAAACAGCTTCCATGAAGAACAGGTGAAGGTCATGTGATAACACTTCATTCCCGGCCGGTGTCCGACCGGCCGATGGACGAGATCCTGGGGGGATTCTCCATGCGCGTACGCGCTGCCCTGCCCGCACTCGCGGGCGCCGCGGCCCTGATGGCCACGGCCGCGCTCGCCACTCCGGCACAGGCCGCCGGCGGTGTGGCCGTCTACCACGTCTGGTTCGACAGCCCCGGCAAGGATGACCGCTCGAACAAGAGCCTGAACGGCGAGTGGGTCCAGATCAAGAACAACGGCTCCTCCGCGGTCTCGCTGAAGGGCTGGATCCTGAAGGACGCCTCGAACCACCGGTACACCTTCCCCGATGTGAAGATCGGCGCGCACAAGACGATGAAGGTGCACACCGGCCAGGGCAAGGACACGACGGCGGACAAGTACCAGAACCGCCGGGCCTATGTCTGGAACAACACGGGGGACACGGCCACGCTCACCAAGGCGAACGGGAGCAAGGTCTCCTCGTGCTCCTGGACCAAGAAGAACAAGGACCACAAGTACTGCTGAGCCCCCGGACGCTTCGGTTCCGGAGATGACCGCAGGGTCCGGCCCCCGGGGGCCGGACCCTGCGGCGTCCCGGCGTCAGCTCTTGGGGATCACCCTGCGCACATCGGGCCGGGGTTTCTTCGGCGGGGTGACGTCGGCGATCCAGGGTCCTTCGCCCGACGGGTCAATGACCCCTTCCTCCAGCCATGCGTAGGTGCCGGACAGCACGCCCTTGACCACCGTGCGGTCCAGTTCGTCCGTGTTGCTCCACAGTCGGCCGAACAGCTCGTCGACGCGGATCCGGGACTGCCGGCAGAAGGCGTCGGCGAGCTGGTACGCCTCCCGCCCGTGCTCCCCGCTCGCGCGCAGATGCTCGGCACGTACACAGGCCGCGCTCATCGCGAACAGCTCGGCGCCGATGTCGACGATCCGCCCGAGGAAGCCCTGCTTGGTCTCCATCCGCCCCTGCCAGCGGGACATTCCGTAGAAGGTGCAGCGGGCCAGCTTGCGGGCGTTGCGCTCGACGAACCGCAGATGCGGCGAGAGATCGACATGGTGGTGGAACGCACCGTAGGCGCCCGGGACCTGGCCCTGCCCGGCCACCAGCTTCGGCAGCCACCTGGCATAGAAGACCCCGGCGTTCGCCCCGGCCCTCGCCTTGTCGGCCAGGGACTTGTCCGGGTCGATCAGATCGCCGGCCACGGACAGATGGGCGTCCACCGCCTCGCGGGCGATCAGCAGATGCATGATCTCCGTGGAGCCCTCGAAGATGCGGTTGATCCGCAGATCGCGCAGCATCTGCTCGGCCGGCACCGCCCGCTCGCCGCGGGCCTTCAGGGACTCGGCCGTCTCGAAGCCACGGCCGCCGCGGATCTGGACCAGCTCATCGGCCATCAGACAGGCCATCTCGGAGCCGTACAGCTTGGCGAGGGCGGCCTCGATCCGGATGTCGTTGCGGTTCTCGTCGGCCATCTGCGACGAGAGATCGACGACCGCCTCCAGCGCGAAGGTGGTGGCCGCGATGAAGGAGATCTTCGAGCCGACCGCCTCGTGCAGCGCGACCGGCTTGCCCCACTGCTCGCGGGCCGCCGACCACTCACGGGCGATCTTCAGACACCACTTGCCCGCTCCCACGCACATCGCGGGCAGGGACAGCCGGCCGGTGTTCAGCGTGGTCAGCGCGATCTTCAGGCCCGCGCCCTCGGCACCGATCCGGTTGCGCCCCGGGACCCGGACGCCACGGAAGCGGGTGACGCCGTTCTCCAGTCCGCGCAGCCCCATGAAGGCATTGCGGTTCTCGACGGTGACGCCCTCCGAGGCGGCCTCCACCACGAAGGCGGTGATGCCGCCCTTGTGGCCCTCGGACCTCGGGACCCGTGCCATGACCACGAGCAGATCGGCGACCACACCGTTGGTGGTCCACAGCTTGACCCCGTCGAGGATGTAGTCGTCCCCGTCCGGGACGGCCATCGTGGCCAGCCGGGCCGGGTCGGATCCCACGTCCGGCTCGGTGAGCAGGAACGCCGAGATGTCGGTGCGGGCACAGCGGGGCAGAAAGGTGTCCTTCTGCTCCTGGGTGCCGAAGAGTTTCAGCGGCTGCGGTACGCCGATCGACTGATGCGCGGACAGCAGCGCGCCGATCGCGGGGCTCGCGGAGCCGGCCAGAGCGAGCGCCTTGTTGTAGTACACCTGGGTGAGGCCGAGACCGCCGTATTTCGTGTCGATCTTCATACCGAAGGCGCCGAGCTCCTTGAGCCCGTTGATCGCCTCGTCGGGGATCCGGGCCTCGCGCTCGATGCGGGCGGAGTCGATCTGGGTCTCGCAGAAGTCGCGCAGCTTGGCGAGGAACTCCTCGCCGCGCTGTACGTCCTCGTCGGCGGGCAGCGGGTGGGGGTGGATCAGATCGAGCCGGAAGCGGCCGAGGAACAGCTCCTTGGCGAAGCTGGGCTTGCGCCAGTGCTGCTCACGCGCGGCCTCGGCGACCTGGCGTGCCTCACGTTCGGTGACGGTGGGCTTGGGAGTGGGGGCGGTTGGTGCGGACATGAGGCTCACCTCGCCGCGAATCGGGGTTCTATGGGGCGTGTGGGGCGTATACCGATCAAGATCCCGTACGGGCGCCAAGAGTGCCGAACCCTGCTCTCGGGGGCGTACGTTACCGATCGGTGCTACTCGATCGTTGGTACCCGATTCGGGGCGAGCTCACCAGTCCTCGCGCAGCCGTCCGCCCGGAAAAACGTCTGGGCCGCCGCTCCCGGACACCGCCCGGTGTCAAGCCGGCCCGGGCCCCGAGTGCCCCCTGGGAATTTCTCTGTCGAAGCGCTTCGACGACCTATGGACAGCCCTCCCCCACCGGGCTACTGTCAGTCCCTCATACACCTCTGTTCCGCACCACGCGCACCGTCGAAGCGCTTCACTACGCTGGGAGAGCTGGATGGTCACCCTCGCCGAGGTCGCCCAGCACGCCGGAGTGTCGGCGAGCACGGTGAGCTATGTCCTCAGCGGCAAGCGGTCCATCTCCGCGTCCACCCGTCAGCGGGTCGAGCGGAGCATCCGGGAGCTCGGCTATCACCCGAACGCCGGGGCCCGCGCCCTGGCGAGCAGCAGGTCGAACATCATCGCGCTGATGGTTCCGCTGCGCACCGACATGTATGTGCCGGTGATGATGGAGATCGCCATCGCCGTGGCGACCGCGGCGCGCGCCCATGGGTACGACGTGCTGCTGCTCACCGGCGAGGAGGGCCCCGACGCGGTGCACCGGGTCACCGGCAGCGGCCTCGCCGAGGCGATGATCCTGATGGACGTCGAGCTCGACGACGAACGGCTGCCGCTGCTGCGTGCCACGGACCAGCCGTCGGTGCTCATCGGGCTGCCCGCCTCCACCGCCGGGCTGACCTGCGTCGACCTGGACTTCGGGGCCACCGGCGCGCTGTGCGCGGAGCATCTGGCGACGCTGGGGCACCGCGACATCGCCGTCATCGGCGAGGCACCCGCCGTCTACGAGCGGCACACCGGCTTCGCGGAGCGCACCCTCGACGGCCTCCGGTCCCGCTCCCGGGAGCTGGGACTGCGGGTGCTGCACCGCCCCTGTGAGGGCGGGTACGACGCGATGGCCCTGACTCTGGCCCGGGTCCTCGACGAGCGGCCGGGCACCACGGGGTTCGTCGTGCAGAACGAGTCCGCGGTCGAGCCGCTGCTGGCGCTGCTGCGCCAGCAGGGCCGGGCCGTGCCCGAGGACGTCTCCGTGCTGGCGATCTGCCCGGAGCAGGTCGCCACCCAGGCGTCGGTGCGGCTGAGCTCCGTCGCCATCCCCGCACAGGAGATGGGACGGCGCGCCGTCGAACTGCTCGTCGCCAAGCTGGACGGGCGCGGCACGGACGAAGTGGTGCTGCTCGCGCCGGAGCTGACGGTCCGGGCGAGCACGGGTCCGGCTCCGGCCGTGTCCTGAGCCGGGGCTCCGGACCGTCCAGCCCGGCCCCGGGGCGCCCCGCCGGGCGGGTCCGCGGGCGCCGATCCGTCCTCCCGGCACCTTCCTGTCGGCATTCCTCCAGGAGCCCCCGTGAATCAGCCCCCCGAAGAGCCTCAGGTCAGTCTCGCCCAGTCCTCCCCCACCCGGGGCACGTTCCGCGAGCGGGACGGCGCGCTGGAGTGGAGCGGCCGCCAGGAGACCGTACGCGTCGAGCCCTGGGGTCCGGACGCCGTCCGGGTGCGGGCCCGGCTCGGCGGCCCGGTGCTCGAGGGGTTGCCGGGTGCCCTGCTCGACGATCCGCCGTCCTGCGGGTCCACCGTCAAGATCGAGGCCGAAAGCGGCCGGCTGACGGTCGGGGCGCTCACCGTGGAGGTGAGCGCCGAGGGTCTGATCCGTTTTCTGCGCACCGAGGACTCGGCCGAACTGCTCGCCGAGGAGCGCGCCCACTTCTGGTGGCCGGGGCCCCGCCTGTACACGGCGGTCGGCAACGGCCATCACCGGCTGGAGCAGCGCTTCGCCGCCTACGAGGACGAGAAGCTGTACGGCCTCGGCCAGCACCAGCACGGGCGCCTCGACCAGAAGGGCCTGGTCCTGGATCTCGTCCAGCGCAATGCCGAGGTCTCGGTCCCGGTGCTCACCTCGAACCGCGGCTACACCCTGCTGTGGAACAACCCGGCGATCGGCCGGGTCGAGCTGGCGGGCAACGGCACCCGCTGGGTCGCCGACTCGGCCCGTCAGATCGACTACTGGATCACGGCGGGCGACCCGGCCGACGGGCAGCGCCGCTACAGCGCGGCCACCGGCCGGACGCCGATGCTGCCCGAGTGGGCGGCGGGCTTCTGGCAGAGCAGGCTGCGCTACCGCACCCAGGACGAACTGCTCGCCGTGGCCCGGGAGTACAAGCGGCGCGGGCTGCCGATCGACGTCATCGTCTGCGACTTCTTCCACTGGACGCATCTGGGCGAGTGGAAGTTCGACCCCGCCGAGTGGCCGGATCCGGCCGCGATGGTGCGGGAACTGCGCGAGATGGGCATCGAGCTGGCCGTCTCCGTGTGGCCGTCGGTGTCCCCGCTGTCGGAGAACCACCCGGTCATGGAGCAGCGCGGCTGGTTCATCGGCACCCAGTACGGGCCCCTGGCCCATGCGGACTGGCCCGACAAGGAGGTCGCCTCCACCGTCCAGATCGCCTTCTACGACGCCACGAACCCCGAGGCGCGGGAGTTCCTGTGGTCACGGATCAAGGAGAACTACCTGGATCCGTACGGCATCAGGGCGTTCTGGCTGGACGCCTGCGAGCCGGAGCTGAAGCCGGGCTTCCCGGAGAATCTGCGGTACTGGGCGGGCCCCGGCCAGGAGGTCGGCAACCTCTATCCGCGGGAGAACTCCCGCGCCTTCCACGAGGGTCTGCTGGCCGCCGGGCAGAGCGAGATCGTCACCCTCAACCGCTCGGCGTGGGCGGGCAGTCAGCGCCATGGCGCGGCCCTGTGGTCCGGGGACATCGGCCATGACTTCGCCACCCTGCGCCGGCAGATCGCGGCGGGCCTCAACACCGCGCTGTCCGGCATCCCCTGGTGGAACACCGACATCGGCGGTTTCCACGGCGGCGACCCGGACGACCCGGCCTACCGTGAGGTGATGGTCCGCTGGTTCCAGTTCGGCGCGCTGTCCCCGCTGATGCGGCTGCACGGCTTCCGCGACCCGGGGATGCCGCTGGGGCCGGCGATGACCGGCGGCCCCAACGAGGTCTGGTCGTACGGCGAGGAGGCCGGCGCGATCCTGGAGAGCTGTCTGCGGCTGCGCGAGCGGCTGAAGCCGTACATCCTGAGGGTGATGCGCGAGGCCCATGAGGAGGGCCTGCCGGTGATGCGTCCGCTGTTCCTGGAGTTCCCCGGCGACCGGGCGTCCTGGTCGGTGGACGACGCCTATCTCCTGGGCCCCGATCTGCTGGTGGCCCCGGTGCTCACGGCGGGCGCCACGGCCCGCACCGTCCACCTTCCGGCGGGCGCTCGCTGGCGGGACGCCTGGTCCGGGCAGTCGTACCGGGGCGGTGCGGCCGTCACGGTCGAGGCGCCGCTGGACCGTATCCCGCTGTTCCTGCGGGACGGGGCCGAGCTGCCGATCACCGGCTAGTGCCCCGACAGGCACCGTTCGCCCCGTCGCGACGCCCGGCACGCTCCCCCACGCTCGACTGCGCTCGCGCGGGAGGTGCCCCCACGACGCCGCTCCTTCACGGGCAAACGGTGCCTGCCGCGGCACTAGCGGCCGGAGTGCGGCCGGCCCCCGCCGGAGGCCGGCCGCACCGCCCGGCACCGTGGCTCAGCTGCTGCTGACGGTCAGGCTGTCGGTGGTGAAGTCCAGGCCGCCGGACGAGGAGGTGATCTCGTAGCCGAACTGCACATCACCGATGGTCACATTGCCGAACCAGCCCTTGGTGTCCTTGATCCACTTGAGGATCGGCAGCACATCGACGCTGCCGGAGCTGGAGTTGGCGCTGCGGATGAACGAGAAGACGTCGTTGGAGCCGTTGTTGCCCTTGTAGACGTTCCAGCTGGAACCGCCGAGCGTCACACTGCCCTGTGCGGTGCCGAGGGGCCCGACGGCCCCGGTCTTGTTGACCCAGAGCATGACCTCGTACCGGTAGCCGGTGTCCCAGATGTCGTACGAGGTGTTGTACGCGCCCCGGGACGGGACCGTGACGTTGTACTTGCTGGTGAGCGAGGAGAGGGAGGTGATCGACTTGTTGATCACCTTTTTGGCGTTGGGGTAGGACTTGATGCCCCCGGTGTCGGGGTGGTCGGCCCGGACACCCCAGTTGGTGCCGGAGTTGGCCCAGATGCACTGGCTGCCGGTCCCGGAACCCCAGATGTTGTTGTAGAGGGTGTAGCCGTTCAGGGTGGTGTTGCCCCACTGGTCGCAGGAGTTCCAGACGGCGGCCTGGGCGGGGGCCGAGGCGAGGCCGACGGTGGCTCCGAGGGCGAGCGCGGGGGCGATCAGCGCGGTGGTGAGCCTGCCGAGGAGGTGTGGTGCCATGGTGTCCCTTCCATGGGTGGGGGGAAGTGCTGCGGTTGCTGCGGCCCCAGGTCGAGGACGCAGTCTTCGCCGGCGACGAGGTCGAGCGGTCGTGCGCCGGCGGAAGTCCTGAGGTCGACACGGCAGCTGCGGGTGGGACGTACGACGGCCCGGGCGTGCCCGGGTGACCAGGTGAGGTCGACCTCGGCGCCGAACCGGGTGCGTATCCCGTGGAGCCGTCCCCCGGGGTACCCGGCGGGGAGCGCGGGCAGCAGCACCAGCCTGCCGGGGGTCGACCGGACGAGCGCCTCGACGACCACGGCGGGGAGCGCATGGGCCGCGTCGGCGTTGTAGACGTCGCGGTGGGGGTAGTGGGCGCTCATCAGGGAGGCATGGAAGTAGTCGCCCGCCAGGACCTGGCCCAGGGCGTGCGCCACCCGGGCGCGGTCGTCCAGCCGGGCGGCGACGAGCGCCTGGTGGAGGTGACCGTGCGCGGAGTCGTTCTCGGCGCCGCGCCGCCGCAGTGCCTCCCGGGCGGCCGCCGCGAGATCCGGGGTGTCGTAGGGGGTGATCTCGTCCAGCGGCCAGACGCCGTAGAGATGGCTGAGGTGCCGGTGGTCGTAGGAGTCCTCCAGCCCCGGCCGGGCCCATTCGGCGAGGGCGCCGTCGGCGTTGATCCGATGGGGCGGGAGGCGGTCGGCGAGGGCCCGCAGCCGGGCCGCCGCCTCCGGGTGGTAGTCGGCGGCCGTGCGCAGTGCGTGCCGGGCCGCCGAGAGGTCCATGGCGGCGTCGACCGTACCCCAGCTCGCGTTCGCGGGGCGGTTCTCGGGCGAGTAGGAGGGGACGACGACCAGACGGCCGTCCCGGTCGGTCCGGGTGAGGAAGTCCTCGTAGAACCGGGCGACTTCGGCGAGGGCCGCGGCGGTCCGGGGATCGCGTCGGCCGGAGGTCTCGTCGTGCTGGACGAGCGGAGTGAGGAGCCAGTCGGCGCCCGCGGTCCACAGATGGAGCGGGTACTCCCGCTGGAAGTGGTGGCTGTGGCCGGACTCGCCGTCGCTGTGGCAGGGCGCGACGACACCCCGGGCGCCGAAGATCGCGCGGGCGTTCTCCCGCCAGTGATCCAGCCGGCGGTGGATCAGCGCCGCCTGCGCCTCGGTGACCTCGGGAAGGGCCGCGGCCACCGCGGAGGCGGTCTGGAGGGGGAGGTTGGCGTCGGCGGTGAACCCGCCGGACCATGCCGTGTTCCAGTCGCCCGTCCACAGGCCGGTGAGCCGCGGCGGCAGCATGCCGCTGGAGCTGAGCAGGTGATAGCGGCCTGCGGCGAACAACCGCTCCAGGAGCGCGGGGCTGGTGGGGCGCGTCAGCAACGCCGAGCCGGGCAGGGCCCGTTCGGCGTCGTCGGCGTCGAGCGAGAGACCGGCGCGCAGATAGGCGGTGCGGTGCAGCGCGAGATGGCGGTCCAGGAGAGCGTCGTAGGGATCGCCGTCCCCGGCCGTCAGCAGGGCGCGCAGGGCCTCTCCCTCCGCCGGTGCGTCCGGCTCGCCGGTGTGCCGCCGCACCCGGGTCAGCAGCAGCACCGACTCCGCGTCCCTGATACAGGCGCCCTCGGGGGACAGGGCCGTCCGGCCGCCGTCGACCGCCACCACGCTCACCCCGGTGTAGCCGCGCTCGCTGTCCGGGTAGCGGGCGCTCAGGGTGAGCAGCGCCCCCTCCGCGGTGAGGGCCGTCCCCTGTCCGACGGCCAGGTCCGGTGGGGCGCCGGGCAGCCGGTGGTCGAGACCGAGGCGCAGCTCGGGTCCCGGGGCGGTCACCCGCTGCACGATCACATCGTCCGCGCGCGAGACGAAGACGCTGCTCCTCCACTCCCCGCAGCCGGCGGTGACCACGCCCGAGGTGAAGTCCACCGACCTCCGGTAGCCGTGCTGCTCGGCGGGGGGCCGCCGCAACCGCAGCTGGAACGCCGGGTGGAAGGGCTGCACCCAGCTCAGCTCCCGCCCGTCGGTGAAGTCCTCGGCGGCCGCCGTGTCACCCGCGAGCAGCCGGTCCTGCAGCTCGGCGAGCCGGTGGGCCAGCTCGGGCGGCCGGGCGTGCTCGCTGCCGTTGGGGCGCAGCAGGGTGTGGTGGGTGACGATGACCCGGTCGTCCCGGGGATCGCCGGTCACCATGGCGCCATGGCGGCCGTTGCCGCTGAGGAAGGCGTCCTCCCAGCGGGCGGCGGGCTCCGGCTCCCAGGTGCCGGCGGCGGGACGGTCGCTCATGACCGCAGCACCGCCACTCCGTACCGGCCCAGGGTGAGGGAGTCCCTGACCGTCTCGCCGGTGAGCAGCTCGCGGTGGGTGCCCGGCACCGCGACCGTGACCGGTTCGCGACCGTGGTGGAGCACGAAGAGCAGCTTCCCGCGCCGGACCGCCTCGACCCCGTCGGGCAGTCCTTCGAGCACCGGCCGTACGCCCGCCTCGGCGGCGATGCCGGCGAGCAGCTCGCGCAGCGCCTCCGGCTCGGGAAGAGTGGAGAGGTACCAGGCCCGCCCCTGCCTCGACACCGCCGGGAGGCCGTCGAGTTCGCCGCCCCGGTAGCGCGCGGCCACCGCCTCCGGCCGGGTCCGGAGCTCCTCGGACCACAGGGTGCCCCGGAAGCCGCCGTGCGGGCCCTCGCACACGACGCTCTCCCCGGCCTCCAGCGGCCACCACTCGTGCAGCGTCTCGATGCCGAACAGGGCGCGCAGCCGGGCGTCCATGCCACCGGGGCGCACCCGGTCGTCCTCGTCCACCACTCCGCACAGAAAGCCGCTGACCAGGGTGCCGCCGTCGCGCACATACGCCAGGAGGTTCTCGATCGCCGCGTCCGTGAGCAGATAGGCCGCCGGGGCGACGACGAGCCGGTACCCGGACAGATCGTGCTCGGGGTGGGCGAAGGCGGTGGTGAGACGGGACTCCCACAGGGCACGGTGCCAGGCGTGCAGCAGGGCGGGGTGGTCGACCTCGCGGGACGGGCGGCCGTCCTGGGTTCCGGCCCACCAGGAGTGCCAGTCGTGCAGCACCGCCACCTCGGC
Source organism: Streptomyces nodosus (assembly GCF_008704995.1). Classification (NCBI taxonomy): domain Bacteria; kingdom Bacillati; phylum Actinomycetota; class Actinomycetes; order Kitasatosporales; family Streptomycetaceae; genus Streptomyces; species Streptomyces nodosus. The sequence continues at coordinate 5,421,525 of NZ_CP023747.1, read as the reverse complement.
GGTGACCTCGCTGCCCGCCACCTCGGGCCCGAGCGCGGCCAGTTCGGCCCCGATCCGTGTGACCTCCTGGAAGGTGCGGCCCCGCTCCCCCGCATGGCCGACCATCCCGGAGTGGAATTTCTCCGCGCCCTGCCGGGACTGCCGCCACTGGAAGTAGCAGACGGCGTCGGCGCCCCGGGCGACGGCCTGGAAGGACCAGAGGCGGTTGAGGCCCGCCGGCTTGGGGTGGTTGACGCCGCGCCAGCTGACCGCCCCCGCCGCCTGCTCCATCAGCATCCAGGGCCCCCGGGCCTGGGAGCGGGTCAAGTCCTGGACCAGCGCGCCGTGCTGCGCCGCGAGGGGGTCGCGCGGGTCGGGATAGAGGTCGACGGAGACGATGTCCTCCTGCTCCGCCCATGCCCAGCCGTCCTGTCCCGTCCAGAGCGGCATGAAGTTGGTGGTGACCGGGATGTGCGGGGTGTGCCGGCGCACGATGTCGCGCTCCGCCGTGTAGCACTCGAGGAGCATGTCGGAGGTGAAGCGCCGGAAGTCCAGCAGCTGGGCGGGGTTCTTCAGATAGTGGGCGCGGCGCGGGGGCAGGATGCCGTCCCAGCTGTCGTGGACCTGGCCCCAGAAGGCCGTGCCCCAGGCGGTGTTGAGCGCGTCGAGGGTGCCGTACCTCTCGCGGAGCCAGCGGCGGAAGGCGGCCGCGGCCTCGTCGCCGTGGTCGAAGGTGCAGTACTCGTTGTTGATGTGCCACAGGGTGAGGGCGGGATGGGCGGCGTAGCGGGCGGCCAGGTCCTCGGTGATCGCGGCGGCGTGGCGCCGGTAGACAGCGCTGGAGTGGGAGAAGTGCTGGCGCCCGCCCCACCATTCGATGTGGCCGTCCTCGTCGCGGGGCAGGGTCTCGGGGTGCAGCCGGCCCATCCAGGGGGGCGGTGCGGAGGTGGGGGTGGCGAGGGCGACCCCGACGCCGTTGTGGTGCAGCAGGTCCATCAGCCGGTCCAGCCAGCCGAACTCCCGTGCGCCCGGGTGGGGTTCGAGCCTGGCCCAGGAGAAGACCCCGACGGTCACGGTGGTGACGCCCGCCTCCCTCATCAGCCGGACGTCCTCGTGCCAGATCTCCTCGGGCCACTGCTCGGGGTTGTAGTCGCCGCCGAAGAGGACCCGGCCGCGGGTCACCTCGCCGAGGCCGGGCATCAGAGCGGCTCCCCGGGCGGGAGCGCCCTTCGGCTCGTGGCGGGTGCGTGCATCGCATACCTCGTTCCGGTCGGGTCGTGGTCCGCCGTGGCCGGCCGCCGGACTGGGAGCGGTCGGCCACGGCGGGGCGGGGGCGGCGCGCTGACGTCAGCCCTTCACAGCGCCGATGAGCATGCCCTTCCTGAAGTGCTTCTGGACGAAGGGCGACAGCACGGCGACCGGCAGCAGGGCCATCACCATGACCGCCATCTGCACGGCGAGCCCGGACAGCTGGCCGGTCTTGATGGACTGGGCGAGGCCCACCGGGGCCTCCTGCTTCTGCACGAGCTGGATCATGACGTTCTGCAGCGGCAGCATGCTCTGGTCGTTGAGGTACAGGGACGCGTTGAACCAGGCGCTCCAGTAGCCGACGGCGTAGAACAGCGTGATCACGGCGAGGACGGCGCGGGACAGCGGCATGACGATCGCCCACAGGATGCGCAGGTCGCCGGCGCCGTCGATCCGGGCGCTGTCGACGAGTTCCGGCGAGATGTTCATGAAGAAGCCGCGCAGCACGAGGATGTTGAACACGCTCACCGCGCTGGGCAGGATCAGCGCGAGATAGGTGTCGGTCAGGCCGAGGGTCTGCACCAGCAGGTAGGTGGGGATGAGGCCGGCGCTGAAGAACATCGTCGCCAGCAGCGTCATCAGGATCCAGCGGTGGCCGAGCGAGCCGGTGCGGGACAGTCCGTAGGCGCACAGCACGGACACGGTCATCGAGAACAGCGTGCCGACCAGGGTGATCAGGATGCTGACGACCGCGGCGCGGGTGACCTGGCCGCCGCCGAGCAGTTCCCGGTAGGCGATGAGGGTGATGCCCCTGGGGACCATGACCAGACCGCCGGCCTCGTCGATGGTCCTGCGCGAGGAGAGGCTGGTGACGACGACGATCCACAGCGGGAAGAGGATCGCCAGACAGGCCAGGGCGAGGACCAGCGCCTTGCCCGCCAGGCCGGCCCTGGTGGGCGTCTCCTCCCACACCGGCCGGGGCGGGGCGGCCCGACGGCCCGGTCCTTCCCGTAGGGGCTTGCCGATCACGGCGGTCACTTCCGGTACACCCCCTGCTCGCCCATGAGATGGGCCACCTTGTTCGCGGCGAGGACCAGTCCCAGGCTGACCACACCCTTGATCAGGCCGGCGGCGGCCGCGTAGCCGAAGTCCTGGTTGCGCACGCCGTTCCACCACACGAAGGTGTCCAGGACCTCCGCGGCCCCCGGTCCGACGGCGTCGCGTTGCAGCAGGATCTGTTCGAAGCCGACGGTGAGGGCGTCGCCGACGCGCAGCACCAGCAGCAGCGCGATGACCGGGCGCAGCGCGGGCAGCGTGACGTGCCAGATGCGGCGCCACCGTCCGGCGCCGTCCATCGCAGCGGCCTCATAGAGGTCCGGGCTCACCGAGGCGAGCGCGGCGAGGAAGACGATGATCCCCCAGCCGGCGTCCTTCCACACGCTCTGCGCGGTGAGGAGGAACTTGAAGGTGGTGGGGTCGGTCATGATGTCGAGGCCGTCGTAGCCGTGCTGCCGCAGCAGCTGGGAGAGCAGCCCCGCGCCACCGAGCAGCTGCTGGAACACCGCGATGACCAGCACCCAGGAGAAGAAGTGCGGCAGATACAGCACGGCCTGCGCGACCGCCCGCACCCGGGGCCTGACCACGCTGTTGATGAGCAGCGCCAGCAGGATCGGGACGGGGAAGTACAGCACGAGCTGGAGGAAGAACAGGATCAGCGTATTGCGCATCGCGCTCCAGAAGGCGGAGTCCGCGAAGATCGCCCGGAAGTTCTCCACCCCGACCCAGGGGCTGTGCAGGATGGAGACGACGCCGTTGTCGCTGAGGTAGGGGTCGTAGTCCTGGAAGGCGACGACGTTGCCGAGGATCGGCAGGTAGTTGAACAGCAGGACGAGGACGACGGCCGGCAGCGTCATCAGAAGCAGCACACGGTCGCGTCTGAGCCTGGTCCGCAGGCTCAGCCTGCCCCGGTGGCGGTCGTCCCGGGTTCCGGTGGCGCCGCCGGACGCCACCGGTGTCCTCTCCGTCGCGTCGGCCTCGGTCCCGCTCCGAGGCACCGTGCTGTGGGACACGGCCGGTCTCCTTGCCTCGGTGTCCGGGTCAGCCTGCCGCCGGGCCGTTGTCGTCGAGGAGCTTCTTGTACCAGTCGCGCAGCCGGTCGCCGCCCTTGCTCCTCCAGTCGGAGACGGCCTGCTGCATGTCGCTGATCTTCTTGTGGCCGCGGACGATGTCGTCCTCCAGCTGTTCGAAGTCGTTGGAGAGATTGGTCCAGCGGGAGGGCTCGGCGATCTGCATGCCGTAGAAGGAGGACTTCTTGGTGACGGCGCCCATCCGCTGCTGCCACTCGACCTGGGCCCGGGCGACGTCCGGGAAGTCCGGGTGGGCGACGGTCGCAGCGGGGCTCGCGACCATGACATAGGCGTTGATGACCTCGTTGTTGCCCTTGTCGTTCTTGACGGGCACCCCGTTCTCGACGGTGTAGTGGGTGCCCTCGACCCCGTAGTTGGTGAGCATGTACTCCTTGGTGCCGTACGGCGCGGCGGTGACGTCGGCGACGGCCAGCACATCTCGGACGACGGACTCGGGTGCCTTCTTGCTGACGAACGCGAAGATATTGGCGGGCTGGGTGGCCCACAGGGTGGGGGCACCGCCGTCGTGGCCGAAGACGTCCATGCCCGAGATCTTGAAGTCCGGGTTCTGGGCGGCCTGTTCGGCAGTGCGGCTGTACCACTGCGAGATGTCGTCGTTGTAGATCAGGAACTCACCGGCCGCGAACTTGGGCCCCGAGTCGGTCTGAGCGCTCTTGCCCAGCTCGGCGTCGGGGTGCACGTATCCGGCGGCGAAGAGCTTGCGGGTCCATTCCAGCGCCTCCAGATACTCCTGGGTCTCGACGCGGTAGATCAGCTTGCCGTCGACGAGTTCCCAGCCGAGCGGCTTCTCGCTGCCGGAGAGCACCCCGAAGACGTTGAACGCGGTCCACTTCATGTCGAGGCAGGCCCACCGCTTGGCCCGGGCATTGGTGATGTCCTTGGCCAGCGCCATGAACTCGTCCGCCGAACGCGGGAGTCGGTAGCCCTCCCGGTCGAAGATGTCCTTGCGGTAGAAGGGCACGATGTTCGTGACGTAGGAGGCGGGCATCGGCAGGCCGCGCAGTTTCCCGCCGAAGATGCAGCGCTGCCAGGCGTCCGTCGGGATCGCCGCGAGGTTCGGGTACTTCTTGACCTTGTCCCCGGACAGATAGGGGCCCAGGTCGGCGAACTTTCCGGTGATCGCGCTGGGTATCTTGCCGCCCATGTTCCAGCCGGGGATCACCACGACGTCCGGGACGCTGCTGGAGGCGAGGACGGCTCCCAGCTTCTGCTCGTAGGTGTTGCCGTCCTGGTTCTGCCAGACGACGTCGACGCCGATGAGGTCGTTCATCCCCCGGTAGTACGCGTTGTCCTGCTTGGGCGGGGAGCCCCAGAACGGCGACATGATCGTCACCTTGCCGCCCGCGCCGAGCTTCTTCGGCACGGAGGTCTTCAGACCGGCGAGGTCGAGCGGGCCGGTGAAGCCGACGGCGGAGCCGTTCCTGGCGGGGATGTCGGGGGTGACGACGTTGTTCGCCGCATAGGACGGCAGCAGCTTCTTGGCGTCCTTGCCCGAGGTGGTGCCCCCGCCCGAGCCGCCGTCCGATCCGCCGCAGGCGGCGAGCAGCGGCAGTCCGCCGGCGACCGCGGCGGCGGCGACCGCCGAGGAGGCGAGGAAGCTTCTCCGGCTCGGGGCGGCGGAAGCGGAGTTCGGCGTCATTGCGTCAACCCTTCGTGGCACACCAGGACACCCGGCGACGGCCGTCGGCTGCGGTGTCTCGACTGGAACTGGCCGTTGAGCAGCGACGGCGAACATCGGAGGAGGGTGGGTGCACGAAGCGTCTCCTCCGCCGTCGAAGCGCTTCGATGTGGTGCGAGGGTAGGTGAACACCCGGGGGCACACAAGGGCCGCTTCCAAGATTCCTCGAGGGAGTGCCAAACCCTCGACGTTTCCCGGAAATCGTGCAACCACCGCATGGAAACGGCCGTGTTGCCGTCGGCCGTCTTGACACCCGGGCGCACCCCATCGAGCATCGAAGCGCTTCGAAAGCGCCCCGCCACTCCCCTCCTAAGGATCGCCGCGTGACCGCTGAGACGCCGCCCCTGCCGCCCTTCCGTGATCCGCGGTTGCCGTTCGCGAAGCGCATCGACGATCTGCTGGAGCGGCTCACCCTCGACGAGAAGATCGCATTCCTCCACCAGTTCGCGCCCCCGGTCGAACGGCTGGGCATCGCCGCGTTCCGCACCGGCCAGGAGGCCCTGCACGGAGTGGCCTGGATGGGCCCGGCGACGGTCTTCCCGCAGGCCGTCGGGCTCGGCGCGACCTGGAACGAGGAGCTGGTGCGCCGGATCGGCGAGGCGGTCTCCCGGGAGGCGCGCGCCATGCGGGCCCGCGACGACCGTGTCGGCCTCAATGTCTGGGCGCCGGTGGTGAATCTGCTGCGCCATCCGCTGTGGGGCCGCAACGAGGAGGGCTTCTCCGAGGACCCCGCGCTGACCTCGGCGATCGCCACGGCGTACACCCGCGGGCTGCGCGGCGACCATCCGACGTACTGGCGCACCGCCCCCGTCCTCAAGCACTGGCTGGCGCACAACAACGAGACCGACCGCGACACCGCCTCCTCCTCCGTCCGTCCGCGGGTACTGCACGAGTACGATCTGCGCGCCTTCCGCGACACGGTGGAGGCGGGCGCCGTGGCCGGGGTCATGCCCGCGTACAACCTGGTCAACGGCCGCCCCAACCATGTGTCGCCCCAGCTGCGCGAACCCCTGCGCACTTGGACCGACCAGGAGCTGCTGGTCTGCTCGGACGCCGGCGCGCCCTCCAACCTGGTCGACTCCGAGCACTACTTCGACACCCATGAGGAGGCCACGGCGGCGGCGCTGCGGGCCGGCGTGGACAGCTTCACCGACCACGGCACGGACGGTTCGACGATCCGGGCGCGGGTCCGAGGCGCCCTGGACCAGGGCCTGCTGGACGAGGACGACATCGACCGGGCGGTCCGCCGCCACCTTTCCGTCCGCTTCCGGCTGGGCGAGTTCGACCCGCGTCTGGACCCGTACGCGGACACCGGGCACTTCGACTCCCCGGCCCACCGGGCGCTCGCCCGGGAGGCGGCGGAGCAGGCGGTGGTGCTCCTCAAGAACGACGGCCTGCTCCCGCTCGGCCGGCGGACACATGTCGCGGCGGTCGGCCTCCTCGCCGACGAGTGCAAACTCGACTGGTACAGCGGCACTCTGATGCACCGCTCCACCCCGCTGGAGGGTCTCTACGAGCGTTTCGGCGCGGACCGGGTGGACTTCGCGGAGGGCGTGGACCGGGTACGGCTGAGGACCTCCGCCGGTCTGTATCTACGAGTGCCCGCGGTCTCGGGAGCGGGGGACGGCGAGGCGGCGCGGGGCGACGAGGGCGCCCTGGACCCGGCTCTGCTGCGCGGCCGCACCGATCTGCCCCCGCTCGACGCCGACCCGACCGGCACCGAACTCGCCCTCGTCGACTGGGGCGAGGGCCTGCTGACCCTCCGCGCCCCCGACGGCCGCTATCTCTCGGTCGCCGAGGACCGCCGTGTCCGCGCCTCCGCGGACCAGCCCGGCGGCTGGGTCGTGCAGGAGACGTTCCGCCTGGAGCCGCACGGCGACGGGCACCTCCTGAGGCATCCTGGAACGGGCGGATATGTCTCGGTCACCGCCGACGGGGTGAGGATCGCCGGGGAGAGCCCGGCCGACGCCGAGGTCTTCACCCTGGAGTTCACCGAGCGGGGCGAGGACGCGGTGTCCCGGGCGGCACGCCGGGCGGATGTGGTCCTGGTGTTCGCGGGCAACGACCCGCATCTGAACGGCCGCGAGACCGAGGACCGTACGACCCTGCGCCTGCCCGCCCACCAGGAGCGGCTGCTGCGCGCGGCCCGCGCCGCCAACCCGCGCACGGCGCTGGTGCTGGTCTCCTCGTACCCCTACGCGGTCGACACCTCCGGCCTCCCGGCCGTCCTGTGGACCGCGCACGGCGGCCAGGCCGCGGGCACCGCTCTGGCCCGGGTCCTTTCCGGCGACGTCTCCCCCGGCGGCCGCCTGCCCCAGACCTGGTACGCGGACGACGCCGACCTGCCCGGCCTGCTCGACTACGACATCATCGGCAGCCGCCAGACCTGTCTGTACTTCGAGGGAACCCCGCTGTACCCCTTCGGACACGGCCTGTCCTACGCCTCCTTCGCCTATGCCGGCCTCACCGCGCGCCTGCGGGACGACCGGCTGACGGTCGCCTTCACGGTGACCAACACCGGTACCCGGGCCGCGGACGAGGTCGCCCAGCTCTACACCCGCGCCGTCGCACCCTCCGTCCCGCGCCCACGCCGCGCACTGCTCGCCCACCGCCGCGTCCGGCTGGCTCCCGGCGCCTCCGCCGAGCTGGCCTTCGAATTCCCGCTGAGGGCCTTCGAGTTCTGGGACGTGGCACACGGCCGGGCCCGGATCGAGCCGGGCCGGTACGAGCTCCTGGCCGGGGCGTCCAGCGAGGACATCCGTCTGCGGACGACCCTCGGCCTGGCGGGCGAGCCGCTCGGCCCGCGCCCGGTCCGCGAACACGGCCTGGACGCCGCCGACTTCGACGAGCAGTCGGACATCGAGATCGTCGACCGGACGAGGACGACGGGCGACGCGGTGACGGCGGTCCCCGGCAGAACCGGCGAACTGATCTACCGCGACTGCGACTTCGGCGCCGGGGTCACCCGGGTGAGCATGGCGGTGGCGGGCGAGGGAACCGTCGAACTCTCCCTGGACGGCGGCCCGCGCCGCACCGCCCTCACCCTGGACCCGCCCACATCAGGGCCGTACGACTACACCACCCTCACCGCAGCGGTCACCGCCGCCGGCGTGCACGACCTGCGCCTCGCGCTGCGCGGGCCGGTGCGCCTGGCGCGGGTCGGCTTCCGGCGGGTCGGGGTCCCGGAGCCGGCCGCGGACGACGCCGGCGGAAACCCTCGTGTCCTTCCCGGTGTCCCGGGCGTTCGTCACGCACCGCCCGATCCGCCCGATCCGCCGGGAACGATCAGTCCGGATTCATAGGCGAGCACCACCAACTGCGCCCGGTCACGCGCTCCCAGCTTGCCCATGATGCGGCTCACATGAGTCTTGGCGGTCAGCGGGGAGAGGACGAGGGCGTCGGCGATCTCGGTGTTGTTCAGGCCGCGGGCGACCAGGGTCAGGACCTCGCGCTCGCGGGGCGAGAGCTCACCCAGGGCCCCCGGCCGGCCCGGCGCGGGCACGGTGCCCGGAGGGTGTCTGAGGACCCGCTCGATGAGGCGGGCGGTGGGGCCCGGGGAGAGCAGGGCCTCGCCGGCCGCGACGGTACGGATGGCGTCGAGCAGGTCCTGGGGCCTGGTGTCCTTCACCAGGAACCCGGAGGCCCCGGCGCGCAGGGCCTCGATGATGTGCTCGTCGGTGTCGTAGGTGGTGAGGACGAGAACCTTCACCCCGGCGAGGTCCTCGTCGGAGGCGATCCGCCGGGTGGCCTCGATGCCGTCGAGCCGGGGCATGCGGATGTCCATCACGACCACGTCGGCCCGTGCGGTGCGGGCGAGTTCCACGGCTTCCCCGCCGTGGCAGGCCTCGCCCACGACCTCCATATGGGGGGTGGCGGTGATGAGCATCGCGAAGGCGGAGCGTACGAGGTGCTGGTCGTCGGCCAGCACCACCCGGATGACCTCCGTCATGGGCCTGTTCTCCTGTCTCGGGGTCCCGTCATTCCGCGGCCCGCGCGCAGGGCAGCACCGCGCGGACCGCGAAGCCCGGGCCGTCGGTCCGCGGGCCGGCCGCGACCGTACCGCCGACACTGCGGGCCCGCTCCCGCATACCGACGAGGCCGAAGCCGGGCGTCCGGTCCGCGGCCGCGCCGTCCGTGAGCGCGCCGTCCGTGACCGGGCCGTCCGTGACCGGGCCGTCCGTGACCGGGCCGTCGTCCACGACGTCCACCAGCAGTGCCGACGACGCCTCGTCCAGCACGACGGAAACCTTGACGCCGACCGCGGGCCCGCCGTGCTGGACCGCGTTGGTCAGCCCCTGCTGGACGATGCGGTACGCCGTCGCCCCGACCGCCGGGGGCACCCCGCCGTCCGCCGTGACGGACAGGGACACCACGGCCCCCGCCGACTCGGCTGCCCTGCCGAGGTCGGCCAGTGAGCCGAGGCCCGGCGGCGGTCCGCTGCCCTCCTCCGCCCGCAGCACCTCCAGCGTCCGCTTCAGCTCGCCCCGGGCCTCCCGGCAGGTGTCGGCGATGCCGTCCAGTGCCTGGGCCAGGGTGGCGCGGTCGAGCCGCGCCGGGTCGGCGTTCAGCACATGCGCGGCCACGGAGGTCTGCACGCCGATGAGGGTGATGCTGTGGGCGAGGAGATCATGCAGATCGCGGGCGATGCGCAGCCGTTCCTCGGCGACCCGGCGGGCGGCCGTCTCCTCGCGTGTCCGCTCGGCCCGCTCCGCCCGCTCCACGATGGCGCCCACATAGCTGCGGTGCACCCGTACCGCCTCGCCGAGCAGTGTGCACGCCACGATCCAGCCGGAGGTGCGGACCAGCTCGAGACCTTTGTGCACGTTCACGGTGAGCATCATCGTCAGGGCGAGCGCCAGCAGGGTCGGGACGACGACCAACGTGCGGCGGCGCGGGCCGGCCACCGCCAGCGAGTAGATGATGAGCATGGAGGCCACCACCGGCGTCGTGGGCGCGTTGCCCAACAGGTGATAGGTGAGCTGCAGGGGCACCAGCGCCAGCAGCGCCCCGAGCGGGTACAGCCGGCGCCACGCCGTGAGCAGCACCATGGCCGCCACCAGCACCCAGCCCAGGGCGTCGGTCACCTTGCCGTCGCTGTGCGGGAGGAACGCCGTCGCCGTCGTCAGCGCGCCGACGACGGCGCAGGTCAGCCAGTCCCGCCGCGTCGGCCGCTTGAGCCGGCGCCGCTCCGGGCGTACTCCCACGGTCACCACGTCCTTCATCCTCCCCGATCGCCGCGGCTGCCGGACCCCGGGGACCACGTCCCTCGGTCCGGCAGCCGCGGTCGGTGCGATCAGCGCAGCTCCGCCGACTCCTGCACCGGGAGAGCCGGCCGGCTCTCCCGCGCGGGCGGTTCCTTGGACAGCGGCCCGGGCCACCACAGCGCCCGGCCCAGCGCCACGCCGGCCGAGGTGACCAGAAAGGTCCGCACGAGGAAGGTGTCCAGCAGCACGCCCACCGCGATCACAAAGCCCATCTCCACCAGCGACGCCAGCGGCATGGTGGTCAGCACCGAGAAGGTCGCCGCCAGCACCAGGCCCGCGGAGGCGATGACACCGCCGGTGGTGCGCAGCGCCTTGAGCGCCGCCGCCTCGGGCGCCAGGCCGGACAGCGCGTACTCACGCATCCGGTGCATCAGGAAGATGCCGTAGTCGACGCCGAGCGCCACCAGGAACACGAAGGACAGCACCGGCAGGGCAGGGTCGTTGCCCTCGATACCGAGCACCGGCTCGAAGACCAGCCCGCCGATGCCGAGCGCCGCGCCCCATACGGCGACGACCGCGCCGACGAGGAGCAGCGGGGCGATCAGGCTCCGCAGCAGGACGATCAGGATGAGCAGGACGGAGACCAGGACGAGCGGGACGACGATGTCGCGGTCACCTGCGTTGGATGCCTTGAGGTCGATCAGCTGGGCGCTGGGCCCGCCGACATGACCGCCGAGCTGCCCGGCCGGTCCGGAGCGCAGGGCCCGGATGGTGGCGGTCTCACCGGCGGACTCCGGCGGGGAGTCGGCGGTCACCGCGATCTCGGTCCAGCCGGCACCGCTGCGGCGGGGCTCCGCGGTGGCCACGCCCCGGGTACCGCGGATCCCTTCGAGGGCCTGGTCGGCCTTGGCGGACGGCACGACCACCGCGATGGGCTGGCTGCCGAGCCCCGGGTAGGCGGCGGCCAGGGTGTGCGCGGCGGCGATCGACTCCGGGGTGCCGACGAAGGAGTTCTCGTTCTTCATCCTGCCCTGGAGGTTGAGGGTGCCCAGCGCCAGGGCCCCGAGCACCGCCGCGCCGGTGATCAGCACGGTGACCGGTCGGCGGCCGGCCGAGCTGCCGATGGCCGCGAACATCGACCGCCGCTGTTTCGGCTCGCTGCCGAAGGCCGGCACCAGCGGCCAGAACACCCGGCGGCCGAGGAGGACCAGCAGCGCGGGCAGCAGGGTCGTCATGGCCAGCAGCGCGCAGAGCACACCGACGGTGCCGAGCGGGCCCATGCCACGGGTGCTGTTCAGATCGGCGGCCAGCAGACAGAGCAGGCCGGCGGCGACGGTGCCGGAGGAGGCGAGGACGGCGGGGCCGCTGCCGCGCAGGGCGGCGCGCATGGCGTCGTACGGCCGCTCGATGTGGCGCAGTTCCTCGCGGTAGCGGGAGACCAGCAGCAGGGCGTAGTCGGTACCCGCGCCGAAGACCAGGATGGTCATCATGCCGCTGCTCGCGCCGGTGACGGTGGTGCCGAACCAGGTGTGCAGTCCGTAGGCGACCGCCATCGCGGTGAAGTCGGCGGCACCGGCGGCGACCAGGGGGACGAGCCAGAGCAGGGGGCTGCGGTAGATGACGATGAGCAGCACGGCGACCACCGCGACGGTGGTGTAGAGCAACGGGCCGTCCAGCGACTCGAAGACCTTGCCGGAGTCGGCCTGCAGTCCGGCGGACCCGCCGACCTCGGCCGTCAGCCCGCCCGTGCCGTCGACGATCTCACGGACGTCGTCGACCAGGGCGTTCTTGGCCTTCTTGTCCTGACCTGGCTCGGTGGTGGAGACGGGGTACATCAGCGTGGTGCCGTCCTTGGACGGGACGGCCTGCGGCTGTGCGCTGAGCTTGTGCGCGGCGGCGATCTCGTCGATCTGTGCGGCGGCGGTGCGCCGGTCGGCCCCGGTCAGCCCGCCGTCACGGTGGTACACCACGACCATGTCCGTGGACTCGCCGCCGGGCAGCTTGTCCTGGACCACGGCGACCTGGGTGGAGTCGGCGCTCGCGGGCAGATAGTCGACGTTCCGGTTCTGCTGCACCCCGGAGAGCTTCCCGGCCAACGGCGAGGCGAGCGCCAGCACCACCAGCCACATCGCCAGCAAGGTCCAGGGCACGAACCGCCCCCGGCGCGTCCTCTGCGTTCCCTCTACGGCCCCCATGGGCCACCCCTCTCCTCCGTCGTCCGGCTCGTCACCAGACTTCCGGCGAAGAGCCCCGGAAACGTCGCTCCAGCGACCGAAGCGACCCGTACTGCCGGGGGCGTCTTGGGCGGGGCGGTACTCCCGGGGGTGTACGGGCGCCCGGTACCCGGGGGAGTCGAGGGGTACGGCGCGGCCGTGCCCCGGGGCTCCGACGGAACCCCGGGGCACGGTCGTACGACGGTGACTCAGCCGATCTGGTCGACGGCGTATCCGGTGAACATCGCCCAGGCGTCCTGGCCGACGGCCAGCCCGGGGCGGGCGGTGTCCTTGGAGTCCCGGACGTGCACGGCGGGAACGCCGAGGGCCACCTCGACGCACTGGCCGCCCTCACCGCTGCTGTAGGTGCTCTTGACCCAAGTCAGTTCCCCGACGGTCTTCATAGGTCTCCCAGCAATTCCTCGATGAAAGCCATCGACTCCCGTGGAGTGAGAGCCTGAGCCCGGATGATTCCATACTGCGCCTCAAGCTCCCGAACGGTTGTCCGCTCGGTGTACAGGGAGCTGCTCTTCTGCACTTCCACGTAGGCGATGCGCTGCCCCGCCTTGGTCTCGATCAGGGTGAACGGGCCTGCGAGTCCCGCGTGGTCCTCCCGTTGCAGCGGCATGACCTGGATCTCGACGCTGCGATTCCGCCCGGTGACCAGGATCTGCTCGAGTTGCCCGCGGCAGACCTCGGTTCCCCCGATGGGGCGGCGCAACACCGCCTCCTCGATGACAAAACTCATCAGCGGGGCGGGCCACCGCGACAGGATCTCCTGTCTGAGCATCCGGGCGGCCACCCTCTGCTCGATCGTCTCCTCGCCCAAGGGCGGTCGACGCATCTGGAACACGGCACGCGCATACTCCTGTGTCTGCAGGAGTCCGTTGATCAAGTGGGTGTCGTACACGTGCAGTTCGACCGCCTCAGCCTCCAAGCGCGCCGCGTCCCGGAAGAACGCCGGGTACTGGGCCCGCGCCACCTCCTCCTTCATCTCCTGCAGCACTCCGCCCGCGTCCAGCAGTTCGTCCACCGCGTCGATGAACCGGGGCGGTGGCACCCGTCTCCCCTGCTCGTACGCGGCGATCGTGGACACCGAGTACCCGGTGCGTGCCCCCAACTCGGCCCGCTCCAGGCCCGCCCGCAGCCTGAATCTCTTCAACTGCCGCCCGAAAACTCGCAGAATGCCCGTCCCCGGCTCCGGCGCCGCCCCCGGCCCAGCCTCCCGGCCCGGCGCCTCCGCCTGCTCAACCCCGTCCGGCTGCCGCACCACTTCACTCATCGCGCCCCACCTCGACCCGTCCGGTGACCCACCAGAATCACCAACGCGCACCCCACCCCCACCGACACGCCCCGCTCCGCCTCTACGCGTGCCCACAACGCGTACAACGTTCGCCTGTCGGCATGAGAGCCCGGCGGTGTCCGCCCACCCGACTGACCCTGCCGTGGTGAATCGCCGATGACCATGCAGCGGTAAGGGGTACTCCGACGACATCGGCCGCAGCGTGGATGCCATGGCGGAGACCATGTCCCCGTATCGGTCGGTCATGGCCGCGGCGACATCGTGGCGGGCGGTGTAGCCGCTGGACCAAGACCTCACCGACACTCGGCTCTGCGTCGCCGGTCGGCTGATTATGCGATCCGGCCCACGAGCAAGGAGACTCTGACCTCTTCGGAGAAGCGTCGGACCGGTGGCAGTGACTGTCGGATGCTCTGCGCGAACGCAGGACGGTCGTCGGGGCCGGGCAGCTCACCTGCGGGAATGGCAGAGTAGACCCCGCCGATGAGCTGGTCGAAGCTCAGCTCGTCGCTGTATTCGATCGCGATCTCGTGAACCCGCTCGAATCCGGCGGCCTCCAGCGCTTGCGCGTATCGGAGCCGATCTGACGCGTCGGAGCCGCAGGACGCCTTCAGGCTCGTACCGAAATGACGTTCGAGACAGGCACGCAGTGCGCGTGACCAATCGCTGTCCTGCAGCCACAAGGGAGTTCCGTTCGAGACGACGGCGACGCCCCCTCCTGAGCGGAAGAGCGGCGACAGCGCACGGAAGAGCTCCTCGTGCTGCATCCAGTGAAGCGCCTGCCCGATGACTGCCATCCCCAGCGACCGCTGTCCCATCAGCTCACCGAGCGCGCGAACGTCGGTATCGGCACCAAGGACCCACGTCGCGTTGAGCACGCCATGCCTCACGGCTGCTTCCCTCGCGAGCCGAAGCATGTCCGGCTCGGGATCCATGCCGATGACCGAGCGAACCCGGGAAGCCAAGGGCACAGCCAGCTGACCAGTACCGCATCCGAGGTCAAGGACGGTGTCACCTGTGGTCAGTGCGAAGGCTGTGCGCAGCGCGTCGAATACCTCAGGCGGATAGCCACGTCGGAACTTCGCGTAGTACTCGGCAACTTCACCGCTGAACCCCATGGTCATGGCCTTCACCTTGCCCCAGCACGTGCCTGGCGCACAGATGCCGCCCGAAACCATCGGCTCTCGGACGACTTCATCGCCGGCCGCGAGCCGCGTCCATGGACCGGCGACCGGCGCTGTCGCCAGTGCCGTGACCGAATAGGTCCACCGGGTCGGGGGCGTAGGAATCCGCAGCACTCCCCCTCGAAAATCCAGTGGTCACGATGGCTTGGGGCGAGAAGAATCCCTGCTCATGACCCTGCTGACCCACTGGCCGCTTGCGGGCCTCCGGTTGACCACGCCGCGGCTGGAGCTGCGGTTGCCGAACCTGGATGATCTCGCCGCGTTGGCTTCGTTGGCCGCCGATGGTGTGCATGACCCGACGGTGCAGCCGTTCACTGTGGCATGGACCGATGTCGCGCCCGAGCAGCGTGCTCGGAGTGTCCTGCAGTACCACTGGCGCTGCTGGGGCGAGTGGCAGCCGGAGAACTGGGAGCTGAACCTGGTGGTCGTGCGAGACGGAATTGTCGTGGGTACACAGGGCATCGGTGCCCGGGACTTTTCGATCCGCCGTGAAGTAGGCACTGGTTCCTGGCTGGGCAGGGCCTATCACCGCCAGGGACTGGGGACTGAGATGCGCGCGGCTGTCCTCCACCTGGCCTTCGCTGGACTCGGTGCACAGTACGCCACTTCTGGGGCATATGCGGACAATGCGGCCTCGCTGGAGGTTTCACGCAAGCTCGGCTATCGCGAGGACGGCATCGAGCGTCATTCCGTACGCGCCAAGCCCGCCGTGCTGCGCAGGCTCCGCCTCACTGCTGAACAGTGGCAACAACACCAGCTGGTTCCCGTGCAGATGGAAGGGCTGCCGGAGTGCCTGCCATGGTTCGGCCTGGCGTGACCGTGTAGCGCCTTTGTGGGCGGACAGGTTGTTTGCGGCACCCTTCCTGCGGCGGTTGACGCCCCAGAGGGTGTCATCGCCAATCCGCTGGCTGTTCCCAGTCAGGGGCACTACTTCTCGCGCAGGTTCTCGACCTCGGCGGTCAGCACGGCCATGTCGCGTACGTGCGTGTAGTACGTGGTCGCGTACTCGTCTTCGATCGCCGGGAGGACCTTGTCGAACACCGCCGTCAATTGCGTGAGGCCGGCACGGTGCTGTTCGGTGAGGGGTCTTTCGAGGGCGCTCGTGGCGTAGCCGTAGGCGTCCGCGTCGAGCATCACCATGTCCTGGCCCTCGATGTCCAGGCCGCGGAAGCCGGGCGGGAACGGCAAGGCCATGTGCTCGGCCGTCATCCGCGAGAGCGCATCCAGCGCCGTCCCCGTCGGCTCCCACACGGCGGAGCCCCCGCCTCCGAATAGGAGGGGCGGGGGCTCCGGCCGTTGCCGTGGAGGTGGGGTCAGAGGGCGAGGCCCGTCAGGACCAGGACACGCTCGTAGGTGTAGTCGTCCATGGCGAACTTGACGCCCTCGCGGCCGACTCCGGACTGCTTGGCGCCGCCGTACGGCATCTGGTCGGCGCGGTAGGAGGGCACGTCGCCGATGACGACGCCGCCGACCTCGAGGGACCGGTGGGCGCGGAAGGCGGCCTGGAGGTCATGGGTGAACACACCCGCCTGGAGGCCGTACTTGGAGGCGTTGACGGCGGCGAAGGCGGCGGCCTCGCCGTCGACCTTCTGCACGGTGAGGACGGGTCCGAAGACCTCCTCGCAGGAGATCGTGACCTCGGCCGGCACATCGGTGAGGACGGTGGGGGCGTACGAGGCGCCGTCGCGCTTGCCACCGGTCAGGAGCGTGGCACCGGCGCCCACGGCCTCGTCGACCCAGGACTCGACGCGCTTGGCGGCGTCCTCGCTGACCAGCGGGCCCACGTCGGTCGCGGCGTCGGAGGGGTCACCGGTGACCTGGGCCTCGACGGCGGCGACGATCCTCGGCAGCAGCCGGTCGTAGACCGCGGCATCGGCGATCACCCGCTGGACGGAGATGCAGGACTGGCCGCCCTGGTAGTTGGAGAAAGTGGCGATGCGGTTCGCGGCCCAGTCCAGGTCCTCGTCGCTCGCCCAGTCGGCGAGCACGACGGCCGCGCCATTGCCGCCCAGCTCCAGGGTGAGGTGCTTGCGCGGCACCGAGTCCATGATCGCGTAGCCGACCTTGTCGGAGCCGGTGAAGGAGATGACCGGCAGGCGCTCGTCCTGGACCAGGGCGGGCATACGGTCGTTGGTGACCGGGAGGATCGACCAGGAGCCGGCGGGCAGTTCGGTCTCGGCGAGCAGCTCACCGATGATCAGGCCGGACAGCGGGGTAGCAGGCGCCGGCTTGAGGACGATCGGGGCGCCGGCGGCGATGGCCGGGGCGATCTTGTGGGCGCACAGGTTCAGCGGGAAGTTGAACGGCGCGATACCGAGGACGACACCCTTGGGGAAGCGGCGGGTCAGCGCCAGACGGCCCTGGCCGCCGAGGTCGGTGTCCAGGCGCTGGGCCTCGCCGCCGTTGAAGCGACGGGCCTCCTCCGCGGCGAACCGGAACACCGACACAGCACGGCCGACCTCGCCGCGGGCCCACTTGATGGGCTTGCCGTTCTCGGCGGAGATCAGCTGGGCGATCTCCTCGGTGCGCTCTATGAGCCGCTTGGACACATGGTCCAGGGCGGCGGCCCGGACATGCGCCGGGGTGGCGGCGAACTCGTCGCGCACGGCGTACGCCGCGGCCACGGCCTCCTCGACCTGGGCCTCGGTCGGAACGCTGACCTGGGCGACGAGACGGCCGTCCCACGGGGAGGTGACGTCGAAGGTGGTCTCACCGGTGGCCTGGCGGCCGGCGAGCCAGAAGGCGTGGGTGGAGGTCATGCGGGTCCCGGCCCTTCGGAGGTTGGTGGTCCATGCGGTTCGGGGTCCACGGTAGGGCCGCGACGGCGACGGGTCGCTTGTCCGTCAAGGAGCAGTGGGGGGCGGGGGCAGTACGGGTTGTACAGAGACAGAGACAGAGGCAGAGACAGGGACTGGCGGCACGTCTGCCGGGCGCCGGGTGTCCGGGGCGTCGAGGGAGCCCCCGGCCGCCGCGTCACTCCCCGGCCGGCGTCACTCCCCGGCCGCCGCGGTGGCCTTCAGGGCCAGCCACAGCTCCATCCGTACGTCCGGGTCGTCGAGCGAGCGGCCCAGGATCTCCTCGACCCGGCGCATCCGGTAGCGCAGGGTGTGGCGGTGGACGCCGAGGTCGGCCGCCGCCGCGTCCCACTGGCCGTGGCGTGACAGCCAGGCCCGCAGGGAGGCCACCAGATCACCCCGCCCCGTGGCGTCGTGCTCCCGCAGGGCGCGCAGCAGTCCGTCCGCGAAGGCGCGTACCGCGTCGTCGGCGAGGAGCGGGAGGACCGAGCCGGCCGCGAGCTCCTCGTGCTCGACCAGCGGCCGGCCGCGCCGCCTGGCCACCGAGAGTGCCTGTTCGGCCTGTTTGTAGGCGGTGGCCGCGGCGATCGGTCCCGCGGGCGCCGACATGCCCACCACCAGCTCGTTCTCTTCGGCGGCCGACTGCTCGGGGGCCGCGGCACGGGCCGCCTGCACCGCCGGTGCGTACTCCTGGACGGCGGCGACGGCCGCGCCGCCGTCCACGGCGAGCACCACCAGCCGGTCACCGTCGGGCACGACCAGCACGGGCTCGCCGGAGCGCGCGGCGGCGGACTCCACGGTCTCCGCGAGCCCGTCCAGCGGATCGCCGGCCGTGTCGGCGGCCGCGAGCACGGCGGCGGCCGGCGGCGCGGGCGCCGGGCGTGCGTGTCCGTCGGCGTGCGCGCGGGCGGCCGAGGCGGACGCCGCCTCGGCGAGAATCAGCCGGAAGGGGGCGTCGAGGAGCTCCCCGTACAGATCCCCCGCCACCGCCCGCGCGTGGTCCGGCTCACCGGCCAGCAGCATGCGCAGTACGGCCGCCCCGATCCGCTGCTCCGCGGCGTGCAGGGACCGGGACCGCTCGGTGGTGAGGGTCAGCAGGGCGATGGCGGAGTGCACCGCATAGCGCGCGGCGGTGCCGAGGGCCGCCGCCGTGCCCACGGCCAGCGCGGCACGCGGGCGGCGGCCGGTGCCGAGGGAGTGCAGTTCGACCCGGTCCTCGCCGCTGGGACCGCCGGCCACGGAACTGGCCGGAACGGGACGCTCCCGCAGCCGCTCCACCTCGGCAGTGAGCCGGGCCGCGCGCCGCCCGGCCCATTCGGGGGCGACCGCGACGACGGCGCCGGACGCGTCGTACAGCGCGGCCCAGCCGTCGACCTGCCCGGCGAGCGCGGCAAGCAGCGCCTCGGGGCCCTCGTGCAGGGCCCGTCTGGTCAGTTCGCGCTGGGCGGCGAATCCCGCTGTCACGGCCCGGTACTGGTCGGCGGCTATGGCGGCGGAGACGGCCTTGCTGATGGCCAGGAAGGGGGTGCGCCGGGGCACCTCGAGGAGCGGCAGCCCCTCCTCCCGCGCCGCGTTCACCAGTGCCTCGGGGACCTCGTCGTAGTTGACGCCGACGGCGAACCCGAGCCCGACCACACCGGCGCCCGCCAGCCGCTTCACATAGCGGCGCATGACGCCCGGGTCCTCGGCGTCCAGCTTCAGCGCGGTGATCAGCAGGAGTTCGCCGCCCTCCATATAGGGCACGGGGTCGGCGAGCTCGCTGACGTGTGCCCAGCGGACGGGCACGTCCAGGTGATCCTCGCCCGCGCGCACGGTCAGCTTGAGCGCGGAGTGGTGGACGAGAGAGGCGAGGGTCGGGGGCATGAGGCCTTCAGGTCGGCAGGTGTGGTGATCTTCAGGGGGTCCTGGGATCTTTTGGCCGTCGCGTATGAACGACTTCTGTCGATTCTGCCTCACCGTACGGTGACAGGGGATCCCGCAAACCAGACATCCCGGACCGGTCTCGGCCGTACGCGGCCACCGGCGCCCGGCAGCGCGGGACCGCCCCGCCGGACGGCGCCTCAGCCCCGCAGATTCACCAGCAGCGGCGGCGCGTGCTCGCCCCGCACATCGGTCAGGGACAGCACCGCGTGACCGGGCGGCACCGCGTGCGCCAGTTCGGACGCGGACCACCGCTCGCGCTCGACCTGGCGCACGGTCACGGCGCGCGCGGTGGGCGCCCGCCCGGTGATCACGCGGCGCAGCATGTGCAGCGCCTTGCCCGCCGGGGTCTCCGCGATGATCTGCCGGTCGGTGACGTCCCGTGTCTCGGTCCACTCCTTGCCCCACACCTCGGCGAAGTCCTGCCCGTCCCAGGGGGTGAGGCCGGACAGCGCCATCCGGCACCCGGTGGCGCCGAGCAGGGGTCCGCGCAGCGGCCGGGGCACATCGTCGAGGGTGCGCAGGGTGAGGACGGCGCCGGCGTTGACGGAGCGCAGCCGCTGGATGCCGCGCACGGCCTCGGGGGTCACCACGCCGGTCGCGTCGTCGAGCACCAGACAGGCGAAGAGGGACCGGTCCTCGCGGGTGGCGACGCTGGCCGTGAACTGGGCGAGCACCAGTCGCGCCAGGATCCGTGAGGCGTCGGCGTGACCGCGTTCGGGCAGGTCGATCCGGACCCGTACCGGGTGGTCGAGGGCGCGCAGCGAGAAGGGCCGGGACTGCCCCGAGGTGTCGAAGAACGGGGCGAAGGCGGGCCGGTCCAGCAGGGCCACCCGGTCGGCGAGCAGCCCGCCCACATCGCCGGGGTGCCCGGACTGCCGTTCACGCGCGTCGAGTTCGCGCAGCAGCGAGTCCCGCCCGGTGGCCTCCAGGGCCTTGCGGAGCGCGGCGAGCGGCCGGGGCGCGCCGTCGAGCAGCTGCCGCAGCTCCGGTACGGAGGGGAAGCGGCCGTGGACGGCCCGGTACGGCCCGAGCAGCTGGGCGAGCACGGTGGTGGAGCGGCGGCTGTCCCCGCCGGAGTGGGCCTCGGTGAGGTCCCCGGCCAGGGCCTCGGCGAGGACGGCCGCCGCCTCGTCCGGGTCGGCGGTGCCGCCGTACAGGTCCAGGTCGTACTCCGATTCGGGGTGGCCGATGCGGACGACGACGTCATAGGCGTCCACCGGGCCGAGACCGGCGCCAGCCGCGCCCACCACGACCACGGCGGCCCGCCCGGCGAGCGCCTGCAGACAGAGCGACTCGGTGAGCGGCCACACCACCGAGCTGGTCTTGCCGGTGCCCGCGGGCCCGACGGCGACCAGGGAGGTGCCGAGCAGTTCGGGGCCGAGGGCGAGTCCGGCGCCGCGGTAGGCGTAGGGGTTGCGGGGGTCGTCGACGGCGGAGCCGAGCCGCACCTGCCCGGTGATCAGGTCGTGCCGGGCGATCCTGGTGGGCAGGTCGCGGTTCCCGGAGGGGTGCGGACAGGCGGCGGCGCCCTGTTTGAGGACCGCGCCGGTGAAGGTGGCGAGGCTGTGCCGGCCGTTCAGCACGCCCTGCCAGGCGCGGCTGATGCGGGCGTGGTCGACGTCACGCATCAGTCCGGCGCGCGCCTCGGCGGCCAGCCGTTCGGCGGCCTCGTTGGCGCCGGCGGCACGCAGCTGGTTCCACTGGGCGGGGTCGTCCTCGGGCGCCGGCGGCCGCTCGTCCACCGGGGCGACGGTGGTCCAGGCGGGCGGTCCGAAGCGCCGCCAGAGCTCTCCCCAGCGGCCGAGCTTGCCGACGGCGAGGGCGATGGCGAGGGCGATGAGGGTGTAGTAGCCGTACCAGAGGACGGCGTTGCCGACGCGGTTGCCGCTGTGGCGCCAGGAGTCCGGGGTGAACAGCTCCAGCGGCACCACCCACCAGCCGCCGAGGTAGTTGTTCCACAGCAGCGACCAGATCAGCCAGCCCACCAGGAACGCGATCAGCGCCCCGCTGATCAGCTGCCGGGGCGGCGTCCGCTCGGGCTCCTGTTCGGGCCGGGGCAGATGTCCGAAGCGCCAGACGCCGGGCGGTGTCGAGGGCCGCGGCGTCCGCAGCCAGCCGAGGAACGCCGAGCCGTCCGGCAGCGGCGGCGGTGCGGGGGCCCGGGTGGGCCGGGGCGGCAGCGGGGGCGGCCCCGCCGGACGCGGCACGGAGCCGGACCGTGTGCCCTTGGCGTCCTGCGTCCCGTCGCCGTCCATCGCCCCTGCCCCCTGACCAGCCGCGCTCCGTGCACCGTCCGCGAGCCAATCTAACGCCCCCGCAAGGGGAGTTCACCGATTACGCGCCCGGCCCGCGGCCCGGCTGCCGGAAGCGCCGGATCCGCCTCTATGTCCACCACGGACAAGCAGGGGTTCCCAAGGCGCCCACATGGAGCATGCCCACCTTCCGCGACCGGCTCTAGCCTGCGAGAAAAGAAGGTAAGCGTCCGCTGCACACCCCGCCCGGAGCCCCCGGTCCACCGGAACTCCGGCAGGCCGGAATCACCCGGCCCGGTTCGCACGATCATCAGGGAGCCCCCATGACCGCACTTCCGCAGGAGCGCCGCGTCGTCACCGCCATCCCCGGCCCGAAGTCGCAGGAGCTGCAGGCCCGCCGTACCGCCGTGGTCGCGCAGGGCGTGGGCTCCACACTGCCGGTCTTCACCAAGCGTGCGGGCGGCGGGATCATCGAGGACGTCGACGGCAACCGTCTGATCGACTTCGGTTCCGGCATCGCGGTGACGTCGGTGGGCGCCTCCGCCGAGGCCGTCGTCCGCCGGGCCTCCGCCCAGCTGGCCGACTTCACCCACACCTGTTTCATGGTGACGCCGTACGAGGGCTATGTGGCCGTCGCGGAGGAGCTGGCCGCGCTCACCCCGGGTGACCACGCCAAGAAGTCCGCGCTGTTCAACTCGGGTGCCGAGGCCGTCGAGAACGCCGTGAAGATCGCCCGCGCCTACACCAAGCGCCAGGCGGTCGTCGTGTTCGACCACGGCTATCACGGCCGCACCAACCTCACGATGGCCCTCACCGCCAAGAACATGCCGTACAAGAACGGCTTCGGGCCGTTCGCGCCCGAGGTCTACCGCATGCCGCTGGCGTACGGCTACCGCTGGCCGACCGGCCCGGAGAACTGCGGCCCCGAGGCCGCCGCCCAGGCCATCGACCAGATCACCAAGCAGGTCGGCCCGGACAATGTCGCCGCGATCATCATCGAGCCGGTGCTCGGCGAGGGCGGCTTCATCGAGCCGGCGAAGGGCTTCCTGCCCGCGCTGCGCCAGTTCGCCACGGACAACGGCATCGTCTTCGTCGCCGATGAGATCCAGTCCGGCTTCTGCCGCACCGGCCAGTGGTTCGCCTGCGAGGACGAGGGCATCGTCCCGGACCTGATCACCACGGCCAAGGGCATCGCCGGCGGTCTGCCGCTGGCCGCCGTGACGGGCCGCGCCGAGATCATGGACGCCGCGCACGCGGGCGGTCTGGGCGGCACCTACGGCGGCAACCCGGTCGCCTGCGCGGGTGCGCTCGGCGCGATCGAGACGATGAAGGAGCTCGACCTCAACGCCCGGGCCAAGGAGATCGAGGCGACCATGAAGGCCCGCCTCACCGCGATGGCCGAGAAGTTCGACATCATCGGCGACATCCGCGGTCGCGGTGCGATGATCGCGATCGAGCTGGTCAAGGACCGCGCCGGCAAGGAGCCCCACCCGGAGGCGACCGCCGCGCTCGCCAAGGCCTGTCACCAGGAGGGGCTGCTGGTCCTGACCTGCGGCACCTACGGCAATGTGGTGCGCTTCCTGCCCCCGCTGGTCATCGGTCAGGACCTGCTGAACGAGGGCCTCGACATCGTCGAGCAGGCGTTCGCGGGCATCTGAGCCACCGGGACACGCACCGGCGGCCCGGGGCACACCACGCAGCCGTGCCGGGCCGCCGCCCGTGGCCCCGGCAGGGCTGTGCGGACCAGGGCCGACGGGGTAAGAGCGTGTGAAGAACGTGTGCGAGGTGGATGACGGCGCGCGTTTCATGCTGTCGAAGCCGATTTTCCTGCCGTAGGTTCGTTCCGGATGAGAGATACACCCCGTCCGCAGGGGACTGCGGGCGATCCCGGGCCGAGGCCTCCCCAGCTTCGACTCGGTCGTGCCCTCGCGCACACCCCCGGAGCCTTGCGCTCCGGATATCCTCACCGATCGGACGGCCGCACGCCCCAAACCCCCCGGGGCGGGCGGTACACCGATCCGTGCGACCGCCCCGGAACCACCCCCCCTGTTCCGGGGCGGTCGGCTTTTCCCCTCCTCGGCTCCCTGCTGGTTCTCTTTCTGCTGATCACCTGGCAGGTCGTCGTCCATGGCCCGCTCACCCGGGCGGACGAGCGGTTGGGCAACGCCCTGTTCCGCCCGGACCGGCTCTCCGCGCTCCTCGCCGATCTGGGCGCCGTCCCGGTCGCCGTCCCCGTGCTCGCCGTCGCCCTGTTCTGGGCCGCCACGAGCGCGCGCAACAGCGGCAGGGAGGGGTGGTGGCTGCCGCCCGTCGCGGCGGCCGTCACCATGACGACCGTCCCGGCGCTGGTCCTCCCGTTCAAGGTGCTGATCGCCCGGCCGGGCCCACCGGTGATGGGCCCGGCCACGGGCTTCTACCCCTCGGGGCACATGGCGACGGCGATGGTCGCCTACGGTGCCGCCGCGCTGGTCCTGTGGCCCTGGCAACGCACCCCGGGGGCCCGCCGCGCCCTGCTCACGGTCTGCCTCGCCCTCGACATGGCGGTCGCCTCCGGCCTGATCCGCAGCGGCTATCACTGGCCCCTGGACGTCCTGGGGAGCTGGTGCCTGTGCGGGGCGATGCTCTGCGCACTGTGGCAGGTCCTGGACCGTGTCGGCCACTTTTCACCGCCGAACCGGCCTGCATAGCCCCCGCGGCCTGCCGCCACCGCCCACTGTCCGCCTCGGCCGACGCCACGCATCGCCACCGACCGAGGCGACCGACGCAGCTCGCGCAACCCACCGTCGTCGACCGACGAGACCCGCACAGCCGCACAACCCGACGCCACCGGCCGACGAGGCCGGCGCAACACGCAGTCATCGGCGCAGCCCGCCGCCACTTGTCGAACCGGCTGGCGCAGCCCACACAGCGCGTTACCGTCGCCCGAAGAACCGTCCCCGGCCGATGCGGCCGGCGTAGCCCAAGCAGCCCGCCATCACCGGCCCCCGCCACGCGGCACCACCGGCCGAAGCGGCCGGCGCCACTCGCGCAACCTACCGTCGGCCGACGAGGCCGACACACCCCCGCAGTCATCGGCCGGCCGCCGACGAAGCCCGCCGCGGCCTGTCGAAGCGGCCGTCGTCCTGGCCGACCCGCACGGCGCATCGCCACCGGCCGGTCTCGCGTTTTCGGCCCGGCCCGCCGGGAGGGCGGCAGGGCCGGGGAGCGTCTCCGGGCCCGGATGCTCCGGGGACCAGGGTGTTCCAGGGGCCGGGAGTTCCAGGACCCTGGGGCTCCAGGACCCAGGAAGTTCCCAGGCCCCGGGGGTCCAGGGTCCCGGTCAGCTGTCGAAGCCCAGGCCCAGGCGGTCCATGGTCCTCAGCCAGAGGTTGCGGTGCCCGTGGTGCGTGTCGGCGCGGGCCAGGGACCACTTGGTGAGCGCGATGCCGGTCCAGGCGAAGGGTTCCGGCGGGAACGGCAGCGGCTTCCTGCGGACCATCTCCAGCTCGGTGCGCTCGGTGCGCTCCCCGGCCAGCAGGTCCAGCATCACCTCGGCGCCGAAGCGGGTGGCCCCGACGCCCAGGCCGGTGTACCCGGCCGCGTACGCCACCTTCCCCTGGTGTGCCGTCCCGAAGAAGGCCGAGAAGCGCGAGCAGGTGTCGATCGCGCCGCCCCACGCATGGGTGAAGCGGACCCCCTCCAGCTGCGGGAAGCAGGTGAAGAAGTGCCCGGCGAGCCTGGCATAGGTCTCGGGGCGCTCGTCGTACTCGGCACGCACCCGGCCGCCGTAGGGGTAGACGGCGTCATAACCGCCCCACAGGATCCGGTTGTCGGCCGACAGCCGGAAGTAGTGGAACTGGTTCGCCGAGTCCCCGAGCCCCTGGCGGTTCTTCCAGCCGATGGACGCCAGCCGGTCGGCGCTCAGCGGCTCGGTCATCAGCGCGTAGTCGTAGACCGGGACGGTGTAGGGGCGCACCCGCCGCAGCAGACTCGGAAAGACGTTGGTGCCGAGCGCCACCCGCCGGGCGCGGACCCGGCCGTAGGGGGTGGTGACGGCCATGCCGGCTCCGTACGGCTTCAGGCCGAGCGCGGGGGTGCGCTCGTAGACGCGGACGCCCAGCCGGAGGCAGGCGCGCTTGAGGCCCCAGACGAGCTTGGCCGGGTTGACCATGGCCACGCCCCGGCGGTCGTACAGGCCGGCCAGGAAGGTCGGGGAGTCGACCTCTTCCCGCAGCGCCTCCGTGTCCAGGAACTCGGTGCCCTCGGACAGCCCCCGGCGTTCGGTCTCCTCGTACCATTCGCGCAGTTCCCGCGCCTGGTACGGCTCCCTGGCCACGTCGATCTCGCCGGTGCGCTCGAATTCGCAGTCGAGTTCATGGCGGGCGACCGCCTTCTCGATCTCGTCGAGGTTGCGGGCGCCCAGTTCCTCCAGCTGGTGGATCTCCTGCGGCCAGCGGGCCAGGCCGTTGGGCAGGCCATGGGTGAGGGAGGCGGCGCAGAATCCTCCGTTGCGGCCCGAGGCGGCCCAGCCCACCTCGCGGCCTTCGAGCAGGACCACGTCCCGTTGCGGCTCGCGCTCCTTGGCGATGAGCGCGCTCCACAGTCCGCTGTAGCCGCCGCCGACGACCAGCAGATCGCAGGTCTCGGTGCCGGTCAGGGCGGGCTCGGGGTGGGGCCTGCCGGGGTCGTCCAGCCAGTACGGGACCGGCTCCGCTTCGGAAAGAGATTTTGTCCAACGGTTCATGGCGCTTGGGGCCATGATTTCAACTCCCTACGAGGTCAGGCTCTCTGGCGGTTGCGGCGGTTGCCGACGACCATCGAACCGAGTACGAGCAGGACGGCGATGATGAACATGGCCGTGCCGATGACATTGATCTGGACGGGTGTGCCGCGTTGTGCCGAGCCCCAGACGAACATGGGGAAGGTGACGGTCGAACCCGCGTTGAAGTTGGTGATGATGAAATCGTCGAAGGAGAGCGCGAAGGCGAGCAGCGCACCCGCGGCGATTCCCGGTGCCGCGATCGGCAGGGTGACCCGGACGAAGGTCTGGAACGGGCCGGCGTAGAGGTCCTGCGCGGCCTGCTCCAGCCTCGGGTCCATCGACATGACGCGGGCCTTGACCGCGACCACGACGAAGCTGAGGCAGAACATGATGTGGGCGATCAGGATGGTCCAGAAGCCGAGCTGGGCGCCCATGTTCAGGAACAGGGTGAGCAGCGAGGCCGCCATGACCACCTCGGGCATCGCCATCGGCAGGAAGATCAGCGAGTTCACGGTGCCCCGCGCCCGGAAGCGGTAGCGGACCAGCGCGAAGGCGATCATCGTGCCGAGGGCGGTGGCGCCGAGCATGGCCCAGACGGCGAGTTGGAGGCTGAGCGAGAGCGAGCCGCACATGTCGGCGACTCCGCACGGGTCCTTCCAGGCGTCCAGGGAGAAGTGCTGCCACTGGTAGTTGAAGCGGCCCTTGGGCTTGTTGAAGGAGAACACCGTGACGACGACGTTCGGCAGCAGCAGATAGCCGAGTGTCAGCAGTCCGGCGAGGACGACGAGATTGCGCTTGAACCAGTTGACGAAGGCCATTTAAACCAGATCCTCCGTGCCGGACCTGCGGATGTAGACGGTGACCATGACGAGGATCGCGGCCATCAGGATGAAGGACAGCGCCGCGGCCGTCGGATAGTCGAGGATCCTCAGGAACTGCGTCTGGATGACGTTGCCGACCATGCGGGTGTCGGTGGAGCCGAGCAGATCGGCGTTGACGTAGTCGCCGGCGGCGGGGATGAAGGTCAGCAGCGTGCCGGAGACCACGCCCGGCATCGACAGCGGGAAGGTCACCTTGCGGAAGGTGGTGACGGGCCTGGCGTACAGGTCGCCCGCCGCCTCGTGGAGGCGTCCGTCGATCCGCTCCAGCGAGGTGTACAGCGGCAGGATCATGAAGGGCAGGAAGTTGTACGTCAGACCGCAGACCACCGCCATCGGGGTGGCAAGCACACGGTCGCCGGCGGTCCAGCCCAGCCAGTTGGTGACGTCCAGGACGTGCAGCGTGTGAAGGGCGCCGACGACCGGGCCGCCGTCCGCGAGGATCGTCTTCCAGGCCAGGGTGCGGATCAGGAAGCTGGTGAAGAACGGCGCGATCACCAGGATCATGATCAGGTTGCGCCAGCGGCCCGCGCGGAAGGCGATGAGATAGGCGAGCGGATAGCCCAGCAGCAGGCACAGGATCGTCGCGGCGGCCGCGTAGAGCACCGAACGGAGGAACTGCGGCCAGTACTGGGACAGCGCGTCCCAGTAGGTGGCGAAGTGCCAGGTGACCTTGTAGCCCTGCTCCAGGGATCCGGTCTGCACGGAGGTGGACGCCTGGTAGACCATCGGCAGCGCGAAGAACACCACCAGCCACAGGATGCCGGGGAGCAGCAGCCAGTAGGGCGTCATGCGGCCGCGCCTGCGCGGCGGTCTCCCCTCGGGGACGGCGGGCGCCGGCGCCGGCGGCGCCTCGGTGACGGCGGCCATCAGGCGGCCACCCCCTCTTCGGACTCGACACCGGCGTCGATGTCCTGGGCCGCGTCCAGGCCGAAGGTGTGGGCGGGGTTCCAGTGCAGGACGACCTCGGCGCCGGGCACCAGCCGGTCGTCGCGGTCGATGTTCTGGCAGTAGACCTCGAAGCCGGGGCAGACCGGGCTGTCGATCACATACTGGGTGGAGACGCCGATGAAGCTGGAGTCGGCGACCGTGCCGGTGATGCGGTTGCGGCCCTCGGGTATCTCGCCCGCGTCGTCGGCGTGGGTGAGGGAGATCTTCTCCGGGCGGACCCCGACGAGCACCTTGCCGCCGGCCGTGGCGGGAGCCGAACATCGCGCCTCGGGCAGGGAGAGACTGCCGCCGCCGGCCTTGAGCACGATCGAGCCGCCGCTCCTCGAGTCGACCTCGGCCTCGATCAGGTTGGAGGTGCCGAGGAAGTTGGCCACGAAGGTGGTCTTCGGGTTCTCGTAGAGGTCGGCGGGACTGCCGAGCTGCTCGACGCGGCCCCCGTTCATCACGGCGACCGTGTCGGCCATGGTCATGGCCTCCTCCTGGTCGTGCGTGACATGGATGAAGGTGATGCCCACCTCGGTCTGGATGCGCTTGAGCTCCAGCTGCATCTGGCGGCGCAGCTTGAGGTCGAGGGCGCCGAGCGGCTCGTCGAGCAGCAGGACCTTGGGGTGGTTGATCAGCGCGCGGGCCACGGCGACGCGCTGCTGCTGGCCGCCGGAGAGCTGGTGCGGCTTCTTGCGCGCCTGCTCGCCGAGCTGCACCAGCTCCAGCATGTCCTCGACCTGCTTCTTCACCGACTTGATGCCCCGGCGGCGCAGCCCGAAGGCGACGTTCTCGAAGATGTCGAGGTGCGGGAAGAGGGCGTAGGACTGGAAGACCGTGTTCACCGGTCGTTTGTAGGGCGGCAGCTGGGTCACGTCCTGCTCGCCCAGGTACACGGCGCCGGAGGAAGGTTCCTCCAGGCCCGCGATCATGCGCAGGGTGGTGGTCTTGCCGCAGCCGGACGCGCCGAGCAGGGCGAAGAAGGAGCCCTGCGGCACGGTGAGGTCCAGCGGGTGTACGGCGGTGAAGGAACCGTAGGTCTTGCCGATCCCGAGGAGGCGGACGTCGCCGCTGTTGTCGTTGGTCGTCGTCATCGTCTTCACGCCCCTGTGAGCTTCGCGAACTTCTCTTCGTAGGCCGCCTCTTCCTTGTCGCTCAGGGCGCGGAAGGAGTGGGCCCTGGCCACCATGTCCTTGGTGGGGATGATCAGCGGGTTCTCCGCCGCCGCCTTGTCGATCTTGGCGAGTTCCTCCTTGGCCCCGTCGACGGGACTCATGAAGGCGACATAGGCGGAGAGCAGAGCGGCCTGTCTCGGCTGGTAGTAGAAGTCCATCAGCCGCTCGGCGTTGGTCTTGTGACGCGCCTTGTTAGGGATCATCAGATTGTCGGTCGAGGTGAGCCAGCCGGCGTCCGGGATGACGTAGTCGACATCGGCGCTGTCCTCCTGGAGCTGGACGATGTCCCCGCCCCAGGCGACACAGGCGGCGATGTCGCCCTTGGTCAGGTCGGAGGTGTAGTCGTTGCCGGTGAAGCGGCGTATCTGCCCGCTGTCGACGGCCTTCTGCAGACGGGCGATCGCCGCGTCGAAGTCGTCGTCGGTGAACTTGGCGGGGTCCTTGCCCATGTCCAGGAGCGTCATGCCCATGGTGTCGCGCATCTCGGACAGGAAGGAGACCCGGCCCTTGAGCTTGGGGTTGTCCAGCAGATCGGAGACCGACCTCACCTCGATGCCGTCCAGCGCCTTCTTGTTGTAGGCGACGACGGTCGACACACCCTGCCAGGGGTAGGAGTAGGCGCGCCCCGGGTCCCAGTCCGGGCTGCGGTACTGCTCGGACAGGTTGGCGAAGGCGTGCGGCAGGTTCGACTGGTCCAGCTTCTGGACCCAGCCCAGCCGGATCATCCGGGCGGCCAGCCAGTCGGTGAGGACGATCAGGTCCCGGCCGGTGTCCTGGCCGGCGGCGAGCTGCGGCTTGATCTTGCCGAAGAACTCGTTGTTGTCGTTGATGTCCTCGGTGTACTTGACCTTGATGCCGGTCTGCCGGGTGAAGGTGTCCAGCGTGGGGTGGTGCTTGCCGTTGTCGTCGACGTCGATGTAGACGGGCCAGTTGGCGAAGTTGACGACCTTCTCCTTGGCCGAGCGGTCCTCCACGGAGGTGCCGCCCTGGGTCTGGCCGGCCGCGGGGATCCCGCAGGCGCTCAGCGCCCCGAGGCCGCCGACGGCGAGTGCGCCGCCCGCGGAGGCGCGCAGCAGCGAACGGCGGCTGAGGGAGGCCCGGGCGCCTCCGAGGCCACGCCGTGCTGCGGCCGCGCGGGCCGGGAAGAGGCGGTCGGGCTCGTACTGCTCCATGCGCGTGGTGCCCTTTCGGGAGTGTGCGGCCGCGGTGCTGCGGCCTGTTCTGCTATCGGTCCCCGAAGATCGTGCGGTGCCAGTCCTTCTCGGCCACCGCAGTGTTGTCGAACATGACGTGCTTGATCTGGGTGTACTCCTCGAACGAGTGCAAGGACATGTCCTTGCCGAACCCAGATGCCTTCAGGCCGCCGTGCGGCATCTCGCTGATGATCGGAATGTGGTCGTTGACCCACACACAGCCCGCCTTGATCTCGCGGGTGGCGCGGTTCGCCCGGTACACATCGCGGCTCCAGGCGGAGGCAGCGAGGCCGTAGGGGGTGTCGTTGGCCAGCCGGATACCCTCGTCGTCATCGTCGAAGGGCAGGACGACCAGCACCGGGCCGAAGATCTCGGACTGGACGATCTCGCTGTCCTGGTCGGCGTCGGCGACGAGCGTGGGCCGATAGTACGCGCCCTCGGCGAGATCTCCCCCGGGTGCCTCGCCCCCGGTCACCACCCGCGCGGAGGCCCGCGCCCGGTCGACGAAGGCGGCCACCCGGTCGCGCTGGACATGCGAGATCAGCGGTCCGAGGTCGGTGCCGGGGGCGAAGGGGTCGCCGAGCCGGACGGACTCCATCAGGGCGGCGGTCCTGAGGACGAACTCCTCGTACAGCGGACGCTGCACATAGGCGCGTGTGGCGGCCGTGCAGTCCTGTCCGGTGTTGATGAGCGCGCCCGCGACCGCGCCCTGGACGGC
Source organism: Streptomyces nodosus (assembly GCF_008704995.1). Taxonomy (NCBI): domain Bacteria; kingdom Bacillati; phylum Actinomycetota; class Actinomycetes; order Kitasatosporales; family Streptomycetaceae; genus Streptomyces; species Streptomyces nodosus. The sequence continues at coordinate 5,389,964 of NZ_CP023747.1, read as the reverse complement.
GGCCTCCAGATCGGCGTCGTCGAAGACCACGAAGGGGGCCTTGCCGCCGAGTTCCAGATGGAGCCGCTTGACGCCGGCGGTGGCGATCTCGGCCACCCGCCTGCCGACGGCGGTGGAGCCGGTGAACGAGGTCATGGCGACGTCGGGGTGGCCGACGAGGTGCTCCCCGGCCTCCTTGCCGGTGCCGTTGACGATGTTGACGACCCCGTCCGGGATCCCGGCCTCGGTGGCGGCCTCCGCGAAGAGCAGCGAGGTCAGCGGGGTGAGCTCGGCGGGCTTGAGGACGATGGTGTTGCCCGCGGCGACGGCCGGGAGGATCTTCCAGGCGGCCATCTGGAGGGGGTAGTTCCAGGGGGCGATCGAGCCGACGACCCCGATGGGCTCACGGCGGACGTACGAGGTGTGGTCGCCGGAGTACTCACCGGCGGACTGTCCCTGGAGGTGCCGGGCGGCGCCCGCGAAGAAGGCGGTGTTGTCGATCGTGCCCGGGACGTCGAACTCCCGTGTGAGTTTGAGGGGCTTGCCGCACTGGAGGGACTCCAGGCGGGCGAACTCCTCGGCCCGGTCGGCGAGCACGGAGGCGAAGCGGTGCAGTGCGTCGGAGCGCTCACCCGGGGTGGCGCCGGACCAGCCGGGAAAGGCGGCACGGGCCGCCGCCACGGCGCGGTCGACGTCCTCGGCGCCCGCGGTCTCGTAGGTGTACACCTCGGCTCCCGTCGAGGGGTCCACCACCGTGTGGGTGTGGCCCGAGGTACCCCGGGTCAACCGTCCCGCGATGTACTGCGCACCGTCCGCGAAGCGTTTCCGCACCTCGTCCCGCGTACGGGAACGGACGTCGGTCTCGTCCGCGTTGCCCGGCTTGTGCATGTGGCTCTCCTCCGCCGCCGGCCGTGTGGAAGACGGGGGCTGGCGTAGCTTCGGCTCGAATTGAGTGCCGATCCTGACAGAGCAAGTGCACTCCAACAAGTGATTCCGTTGTTGCCTTTTGGTTACGCGACGGAATCTGTCGACCAGGTGTCGACTCTTGTCGCTCAAGGGCGGACGGAATGTCCGTGGCGCCTGCCAGACTCACCTGCATGGGGAAGATCGACGGCAGGGAAGCCCTGCTCAGCGAGGTCCGGGCGGGCGCGAGGATCAAGTACCTGCACTTCTGGGGCCATCGGCCGCGCCGGGACGGGCGGGTCGGAGCGGACTGCCTGAGCCAGTGGTGGCCGGCCCCGTTCACGGTGGACGGGGTGGAGTACGCGACGGCGGAGCACTGGATGATGGCGTCGAAGGCGCGGCTCTTCGGCGACACCGAGGCTCAGGACGAGGTCCTGCGGGCCGCGCACCCGGCGCTCGCCAAGAAGGCGGGACGGCTGGTGCGCGGTTTCGACGAGGCCGCCTGGGAGCGCGAGCGGTTCGCGATCGTGGTCGAGGGCTCCGTCCACAAGTTCGCCGCGCACGCCGCGCCCCGGGCGTTTCTGCTGGGCACGGGGGACCGGGTGCTGGTCGAGGCGAGCCCGGTGGACCGGGTGTGGGGCATCGGGCTCGCGGCCGACGACGAGCGGGCGGCGGACCCGGAGCGCTGGCGGGGTCCGAACCTGCTGGGGTTCGCGCTGATGGAGGCCCGGGAGCGGCTGCGCGCCTGCTGACCGGGCCCCGGTCTCACGGCCGGGGGAGGCCGGGTACCACCAGGGACGTCGAGTAGCTGTCCTCTGTGGTCCCGGAATCCTCCTCGCTGTCGTCCGGGAGGAAGATCATGGCGACGACCACCACGACGGCGAGGACCATACCGACCGCTCCGCAGATGATGCCCGCCAGGGCCACGCCCCCGTTCGTGGCCTCGCCGCGGCGCGCCTTGCGCAGGCCCAGGATGCCGAAGATCACGGCAAGCACACCGGGAACGATGGAGCCCCCGCACAGGCAGAACCCGACGACGGAGATGATCCCCAGCACCAGCGAGGCGGTGCCCATGCCGTCGCTCGGCGCGACCGGTGCCCCCGGCCAGGCGTAGTGGGGGACGACGGGGACGCCGTCCTGCCCGGCGGGCGGTGCGAAGGGGTTGTAGGGCGGCGGCGGGGCGCCCTCGGCGGCGAAGGGACCACCGGGTCCGACCGGGGGCGGCGGGCCGAAGGCACCGGGGACCGGGGACGGGCCCGGCCCGGCGCCGGCAGGGGCGGAGGGGCTGCTCCAGACGTCCTGGCCGGGAGCGGCTCCCTCGTCGGCCCCGGACGGGACGACGACCGTCGGCTGATCGTGCGGGGAGGCGCCGCCTGCGCCCGGAACCCCCGAGGAGCCGCCCCAGGCATCCTGACCCGCACCCGCACCCGCCTCCGTCGGGACCACGACCGTCGGCTCATGGCGCGGGGACGCACCGCCCGCGTCCGGGACCCCGGAAGCCCGGGGGGCCTCGTCGGCCGTCCGGTCGGCGGGCGGCGCCCAGGGGTCCGCCGCCGGGCGGGGAGCGGCGCCGGGCTTGTCGAGCGTGACCTCGGGGTAGCGGCCGAGCGGGACGCCCAGCGGCGGTATCGGCCCGTGTGCGGCGGCTTCCGAGGGCTGCTGCCCCGGTTCCCCGGCGGCGCCCCCACCCGTCCGAGCCCATGGGTCCGAAGCCCCGTTCCCCGGCGTTTCCGGCGTCTGCGCCTCGTCGGCCATCGTTGGAGCCCCCTCCGTCGTGCGTGCCGTCATGCTACGGCCCGCCCCTGACCACCCTGAGCCGCGCCCTACCATGGCCCCTGAACCACCGATCAGCCGATCACCCGCGTCCCGTCCGACGCCCTCGCCGGGACGCCCTTCCGGGGAGGAACCCTTGACCGACCACCGCGCCGTCCCCGCCCCGCGGGATCCGCACGCCTTCATCGCCGGACTGCCCAAGGCCGAACTGCACGTCCACCACGTCGGCTCCGCCTCCCCCCGTATCGTCGCGGAACTCGCGGCACGGCACCCCGACTCCAAGGTGCCCACCGACCCCGAGGCCCTGGCGGACTACTTCACCTTCACGGACTTCGCGCACTTCATCGACGTCTATCTGTCCGTCGTCGACCTCGTCCGGACCCCCGAGGACGTACGCCTGCTGACCTACGAGGTGGCCCGCGACCTGGCCCGGCAGCAGGTCCGTTACGCCGAGCTGACCGTCACCCCCTTCTCGTCCACCCGCCGCGGCATCGACGAGCGGGGGTTCATGGACGCGATCGAGGACGCCCGCAAGGCCGCGGAGGCCGAGTTCGGCACGGTACTGCGCTGGTGCTTCGACATCCCCGGGGAGGCGGGCCTGGAATCCGCGGAGGAGACCACCCGGCTCGCCACCGACGACCGGCTGCGCCCCGAGGGGCTGGTCTCCTTCGGGCTCGGCGGACCGGAGATCGGCGTCCCCCGGCCGCAGTTCAAGCCCTACTTCGACCGGGCCGTCGCGGCAGGCCTCAGGTCGGTGCCGCACGCGGGCGAGACGACGGGCCCCGAGACCGTCTGGGACGCCCTGAACGAGCTGGGTGCCGAACGCATCGGGCACGGCACCAGCGCCGCCCGGGACCCGAAGCTGCTCGCCCATCTCGCCGAGCACCGCATCCCGCTGGAGGTCTGCCCGACCTCCAACATCGCCACCCGCGCGGTCCGCACCCTCGACGAGCACCCCATCAGGGAGTTCGTCCGGGCCGGCGTCCTGGTCACCGTGAACTCGGACGACCCGCCGATGTTCGGCACCGACCTCAACAACGAGTACGCGGTCGCCGCACGGCTGCTGGACCTCGACGAGCAGGGGCTGGCCGACCTCGCCAAGAACGCGGTCCAGGCGTCCTTCCTCGACGAGCCGGACAAGGCGAAGCTGGCCGCCGAGATCGACGCCTACACCGCCGCATGGCCGGCCTCCTGACCGCCGTGGACCACCGCCACCACGGGCCCATGCGCACCGTGACCGCCGTCGCCCACCGCGGCGATCCCTACCGTCATCGCGAGAACACCCTCGGCTCGCTGCGGTCCGCGCTGGAACGGGGCGCGGACGCGGTCGAGATCGATGTGCGGCTCACCCGGGACGGCGTCCCCGTGCTGCTGCACGACGCGACGCTCACCCGGCTCTGGGAGCAGGACCGGCCGCTCGGGGCGCTCTCCGCGGACACGGTCCGGGAGCTGACGGGGGGCGGGGTGCCGACCCTGGCGGAGGCGCTGGCGGCGACCGGGTCCGGCAGGGTCATGGTCGACCTGCCGGGCGAGCCCTCGGCCCGCGCCGTGCGCCGGATCGTGGACGTCGTCCGGCAGTGCGGCGCCGAGGAACGCGTGTACTACTGCGCGGGGGCACGGACCATGCTGGCGGTCCGCGCCGCCGCGCCCTCCGCGGAGATCGCCCTGACCTGGACGACCCTCGCCCCGCCGCGGCCCGCCGTGCTGGACGCGGTGCGCCCTCGCTGGCTCAACTACCGCTTCGGCCTGGTCGACCGCGCGCTCGCGGAACGGGTGCATCGGGGCGGCCATCTGCTGTCCGTCTGGACCCCCGACACCCGGCGCTCGATGCGACGCCTCCTCGACCTCGGCGTGGACTCCATCACCACCAACCGCATCGACGCCCTGCGCGCCCTGCGCCCGCCCCGGGGGCGCTGACGCGGAAGAGCCCACGGGGCCCGGCGGCCGGGCCCCTAGGGACGCCCCTCGGTCCCGGACCGGGGACGGCGCCCTCCCTGCTGAGGATCCCTGACGCCCAGTCAGTCCGAAGGATGGTCACCGACATCCCGACGACCTGGGAGCAACCGATGCAGCTTCGCCCGTCCGCCGTCGCCCTCGCCACCGTGCTGGCGCTGGGTCTGACCGCCCTTCCCCTCTCGGGAACCGCCCTCGCCCGCTCCGCGCCGCCCTCGTCCTGCACGGCCCGGGTGAGCCCGCCCGCCACGGCGGAGGGACCCGACTCCGAGGCCCTGTGCGCTGCGCTCGCCGGGCTGCCCGACCAGGACGCCACCGCCGCGCTGATCCGTGTGGGCGGCAAGGGCACCTGGCACGGGGTGGCGGGGGTACGGGACATCCGCACCGGGGCGCCGGCGCTGGAGAACGCCCGGTTCCGAGCCGGTTCGGTGACCAAGGTGGTGACCGCCGCGATCGTGCTGCAACTCGTCGCCGAGGGGCGGATCAGCCTGGACGGCACCGTGCAGCACTATCTGCCGGGACTGCTCACCGAGCGCTTCAAGCCCATCACCGTACGGCAGTTGCTGAACTACACCAGCGGACTGCAGTCCGGCCCGTCCCTCGGTGACACCGTCGAGGACGGATACCCGCACCGCTTCGAGACGCTGACACCGCGCCAGGTCGTGCGGGGCGCCGTCGCCAAGGGTCCCGGATCCGACCCCGGCACACAGCAGGACTACGACAACATCCACTACACGGTGCTCGGCCTGCTGATCGAGAAGGTCACCGGCGACTCCTACGCGCATCAGGCGGCCGTACGCGTCTTCCGGCCGCTCGGCATGCGGGACAGCTCGTTCCCGAACGGTCCCGACCCGCTGATCCACGGCCCGCACAACCGCGGATACGACTGGCTCGACGGCGCACTGGTGGATGTCACCGACTGGAACATGTCCGACCGGTTCGCGGCCGGGGACATGATCTCGACCACCGCCGACCTCGAACGACTGCTGGTCGCGCTGTTCCGCGGCCGTGTGGTGTCCGAGCCGCAGCTCGAGGAGATGTTCACGCTCCCGGCGGGCGTGCCGGACGCGACCTACGCCGCGGGGCTCGAGCGGATCGAGCTGAACGGCAGGGTCATCTGGGGCAAGACGGGCTCGCGCCCCGGCTGTGCCGCGGTGATCGCCGCCACCCGGGACCTGTCCAGGACCCTGGTGTACGCCGTCAACGCCACCGACGCCAAGGGCGACGGCCTGCCCATCGCCCAGCGGTTCGGCTTCCCGGCGTTCAACCGCTGACGCCCTCGCGCCGAGGGGCCGTGGATCCCCGGTGCGGGCCGCTGACTTCGGCCGGCCCGCACCGGTGGTGGGGGTGTCAGGCGCCGACGGTCAGCACCATCCGGAAGCGCGCCGCCCCGGAGAGCATGCGTGCGAAGGCCTCGCCGACCTCGTCCAGCGGAACCGTCTCCACCATCGGGCGGACGCCGGTGCGCACACTGAAGGCCATGGTGTCCTCGACCTCGAGCGCCGTTCCCGACGGATGCCCCTGAAGGGACAGGCTGTCGCCGATGAGCTGTGCGGGTGTCACCCCGAGGGACTGCGCGGTCACCCCGATCACCACCAGCTTCCCGCGCGGGGCGAGTCCGTCGACCGTCGCCGCCATCGCCTCGGAGCTGGCCGCGGTCCCCAGGACGACCTGTGCCCCGCCCAGCTCCTCGAGCGCCCGGGCGGGGTCGGAGGCCGTGCTGTCGATGTAGTGCTCGGCGCCCAGCCGCCGGGCCAGTTCCTCCTTGTCCCGGCCGCGGGCGATCGCCACGGTCTCGAACCCCATCTTCGCCGCGTACTGGACGCCGAGATGGCCGAGGCCCCCGACGCCGAGGACCGCCACGAGGTCACCGGCACGGGCCCCGCTGTTGCGCAGGCCCATGAAGGAGGTGACCCCCGCACAGCCGAGCGGAGCGGCATCGACCGGGTCGAGCCCCTCGGGGATGCGGGCCAGGGCCTGGACCGGCGCGACCATATGAGTGGCGTATCCGCCGTCGTAATCCCGCCCCGGGACCTTGAGAAAGCGGCAGCTGATGAAGTCGCCCCGGCGGCACGGACGGCAGCGGCCGCAGTGTCCCCCGAACCACCCCACCTCGACCCGGTCGCCGGTCCTCCAGCCGTCCACCCCCTCGCCCGGCGCATCGATGCGGCCGGCCACCTCGTGCCCGGTCACCAGGGGGAACGTGATGCCGGGAGAGGGAGGCCGGACGAACACCGCGTCGGTGTGGCAGACACCCGAGGCCTCCACCGCGATCCGCACATGGCCCGGTCCCGGCTCGGGCAGCTCCCGCTCGACGATCTCGAAGGATCCTCCGGGCTCCGCCACCTGGGCCACTCGCATGACAGACATGGCCTTGTCTCCTCTCCGTCACCACCGGTCTCCTCGCAGGCATGTCCTTCTCGCGTCGGACGGGCGGTGTGCCGCGCCGTGCCACGGCCGTCGCACAGCCGGAACGCGGCACCGACGAGGGCCCGGCCGCCCGGCGGGGACCTGGGCGCCCGGCGGGGCGAAAAGCGGACCGACGGGGCCCGACCGGGCAGGTGCCCGGGCGGGCGAAGGCCGGCCCCGCGAGGTCGGCCTTCGTCAGCTCAGCGTCCGCACCCCATCGACTGCGCACGCTTCCCACGCGTCCCCCGTCCGCCCCAGGACATCCGGCCACGCCGTGCCTGGTTGCGCCGGAGCTGCTCGCCCCAGGACCACGTGCCCCCGTTCCGGCCGCTCCAGGGCGCCTTGTCCCGGGCCTGGCTGCCCCAGGACCGGATGTTCTGGAGCGGTCCGCTCGGGACCTGACGGCGCCGGGCCCGGCCCCGCTGGATCAGCACCCCCGCCGTGGCCAGCGCCGCGGCCGTCCCGCCACCGGCGAGCAGCACCCGCGGGTTGCGCAGCCGGTCGGCCAGGCCGCGCGCGCCGGCCGGACCGGTCCCTCCGGCCTCGCCGACCCGCTCCTCCTGGACTTCCGCGCCCGCCGGAGCCTCCCGTGTCTCCGTTCCTCCGGGGGCCCTCGTCCCGGCGGTCCCGGTGGTTCCGGCCATGGCCTCTTCCCGGGTCCCGGGCTCCGTCCCTTCCTCGAACCCGGCACCGCCGGGAGCGCCGCGGCCCGCCCGGCCCGGGTGCTTGTGACCGGCGTGCCTGGCGTGGGCGGCCCGCCGCTCCTGCATCGTGTGCGAGGCCCGCGACGCCTTCTCCTGGGCCCGGTGCCCGGCCTGTGCGGCGCTGCTGCGCAGCTGGCCCGTCATCGCGCCCGCCCTGTCCTTCAGACCGGCCGCACGGGCCTTGGCCCGGCCCTTCACATCCGCCTTGGAGGCCAGCTCCTCGACGGTGTCACCGAGCCGGCTCCTGGTCTGTTCGATCTGGTGGCGCAGCTCATCGGGGCCCTTGGCGCCCAGGGCCGGTCCGGGTCCGCGCGCCCCTCGCATCCTGTCGCTCATCGGTGGTGTGCCCTTTCCTTGATCTCCTCGACGTCCGCTCTGACGCTGCCCAGTGCCTCCTTGGGCCCGGGCGGCACGGCCCGGCGCAGTTGAGCGCGGCCGATGATGCCCAGCAGGCCCGCTATCAGGAGCAGCCCGAACGCCACCGTGAGCGCCGCGGCCCACACGGGCAGCAGCAGCACCAGGGCGGCGGCCGCCGCCGCGGCGAACGCGAAGAACCCGATATAGGCGAGCGCGCCGGATGCGCCCAGCATCCCGCCGCCGCGGCCCATACGGCGTCCCTTGTCGGTCAGTTCCAGCTTGGCGAGGGTCATCTCCTGGCGGACGAGCTGGGAGAGCTGCTCGGTGCCGTCGTGCACGAGCTGTCTCACCGAACGTTCGCCCATCGGATGCCCGTCGGGCATGACCTCGCCCGCCGAGCGCTCACCCGTCGGACGCTCACCCGTCGAGCGGTCGCGCAGCGCGCGATCCGTCAGGGAGCGCTCGTCCGTCGTCCGGTCTTCCGCCGGACGTACGCCCGCCGGGCGGTCGCGCACCGGGGTGCGCCGGCCGCTCTCGGGCCTCGCTTCGATCGTCCCGGTCACGGTGCTCCGCCTCCTCTCGGTCCGGAGCGCCCGAGTACCCCCGGCTCACCGCGTTATCCCCACTCCACCGCGGGGGACCGAAATACCGAAGCAGCGTTTACCGATATCCCTCAGGAGAACTAAGCAGAGCTTTACGATCGACGCCCGCGCGCCAGGCTCACCCCGGCAAGGCCCCGCCGCTCAGATGCGGTCCGTGAGGTCCTCCGCATAAACCTGGGACAGCGGCTGGGGTCCCACATACTGCTGGCAGTTGCACTGTGCGGCCTCGTAGCGCAGCGGCTTCTTGTTCTCGTCCCAGGCCGTCGGGACCTCCACGCGCTCATGGCAGCGGCCCTGCTTGTCGTGCTTGGCCAGGTGGTGGGCGCAGCCGCAGACCGGTTCCGGCGGCTGCTGCGCGGCCTCGACGGCGAGGCGCTCCTGCTTGGTGGCCTCCAGCAGCTCCAGCTTCCGCTCGTGCCGGTTGCGCAGGGCGGTGCGGACGGTGTCGGCGAGCCAGGCGAAGCCGCCGGTCCAGAAGACGAGAAGCACAACCCAGAACCAGCTCATCGACAACCTCCCCCTGTCGGGCCGCACGGGGCACGCTCCCGCGTCGGCACCGGGCACATACACCGAAGTCCCCGGCTCAGGATAGACGCCGGTCCGGACCGGAGCGCATACGGCGAACGCGCGCCGCCCGCAAAGGTGTTCCCCGCCGGGAATGTTCCGGGCCGCCCCGGTCCCGCTGCTGACGGCCGGTCTATACACTTCGCGCACGCGGCTTGCGGCCACGGACCGTCGGCCCGTCCCGCCCGGGAACCTGCTGGACGGGAGCGGGTGTCCCCCGGGCAGAGCGATATGACAGGTACACCCCTGGGGGGCACTTCATGAGTGAAGAGATCTACTTCAGCAACAACTACCGCGATCTGAGCAACCAGAACGGCACCGGAGCGGGCTTCCAGTTCGAATTCTCCTGCTCACGCTGCTCCGACACCTGGCGCTCACCCTTCGAGCCCTTCAGAGCGGGACAGATGGCCGGCTGGCTGTCGCGCGGGGTGAACGCCGCCTGGCAGGTCGTGGGAGGCGCCGGCCGCAGTGTGTCCGACGCGGCGGAGGGCCTGGCCGGGGCCAGTTTCGGCAGCCAGCGGGACGCGGCGTTCACCCGCGCCATCGCCACCGCGCAGGGACACTTCCAGCGTTGCCCCCGCTGCACGTCCTATGTCTGCACCCGCTGCTGGAACCCGGGACAGGGGCTGTGCCTCACCTGTTCCCCGGACACCGCGGCGGAGGCACAGGCGGCCCAGCAGCGGGGCCTGAACGACCGCGTGACACAGCGCGCGTACGACGCGGGGCAGCAGCGGGGCGACAGCTACGACGCGACCACCCCGCGCCAGTTGGTGTGTCCCCACTGCCGCGCGGAGACCCGCGGCGCGGCCTTCTGCCCGGCCTGCGGACACCGGCTCGCCCAGCTGGAGAACTGTTCCGCCTGCCATCAGGAACTCCCGGACGGCGCGGCCTTCTGCCCGAGCTGCGGCGCACGGCGCTGACCGCCGGGGCCCTCACCGGGACACACTCCGGCGAGGGCCCCGTCCCCCGCGGGACGGCGCTCAGAGGTTGATCGCGTACGCCTTGCGGAGCGTCTCGTGCACCGTCCACGTCGTGCGGTCGCCCTCGCGCAACACCGCCATGTCACCCGGCCGCACCTCCAGGGTCGGGCCGCCCTCGACCTCGATCGTCGCGGAACCCGTGAGCACCACGAACAGTTCGTCCGCCTCGGTGTCGGTCACCACCCCGGGTGTGATCTGCCAGATGCCCCGCACCTGCCGTCCGTCCTCGGACTCCCAGATCACCTTGCCGGTCACCTCCGGAGCGCCGGAGACGATCTGCGCGGGGTCGAGCGGCTCGGGTTCGAGCTCGGCCCCGGGAATGCTGACTACGAAGCTGTGGGTCATGGCGCGACCCTAACCAGACCCGGCTCCCCGGGCCTGCGACACTGTGTCGGCCACAGGCCCCGCCCGGCGGACACTTCGTCGGAACGCGGGGTGGCGGAGGCGGTCGGCGCGCTCGTCACAGACCGACGATCCCGTTCCACCGTTTGGCGAACTCCATCCGCTCGTCGGCGGTGATGTCCCGGGCGATCGCCAGACGCCTGCGCATCGTCGCGTCCGGGAAGATCAGCGGGTTCTCGGCCAGGGCGGCGGTGTCCTCGTCCTTGGACGAGGCCAGGACGTCCTGGGCGGCCGGGACGGGACAGACATAGTTCACCCAGGCGGCCAGCTCCGCGGCGACCTCGGGCTCGTAGTAGTAGTCGACCAGCCGCTCCGCATTCGCCTTGTGGCGGGCCTGGTCGGGAATCATCAGCGAGTCCGCCCAGAGCTCCGCGCCCTCCTCCGGGACCACGAAGCGGATGTCCGGGTTGTCGGCCTGGAGCTGGATCACATCGCCCGAGTACGCCTGGCAGGCCAGCACATCGCCGCTGACCAGGTCCTTGGTGTAGTCGTTGCCGGTGAACCGGCGTATCTGACCGCTGTGCACACGGCGCTCCACCTGCTCGCAGATCCGGTGGAAGTCGTCCGCCTTCCACCGGGTGATGTCCACTCCGTCGGCCTGCATCAGCAGGGCGAACGCCTCGTCCAGGCCGGACAGCAGGCTGACCCGGCCCTTGAGGTCGCTCGCCCACAGATCGGAGACCTGACGGATCTCCCGGCCGAGCCTGCGGCGGTCGTAGGCGATACCGGTGATGCCGGACTGGTAGGGCACCGAGAACTTCCGTCCCGGGTCGAAGGCGGGCGAGCGCAGCAGCGGGTCGAGCTGGCGCGCCACCCGGGGCTGTGCGGCCCGGTCCATCTCCTGCACCCAGCCCAGGCGTACGAACCGCGCGCACATCCAGTCGCTGATCACGATCAGATCGCGGCCGGTCTGCTGGTGGTTGAGCAGGGACGGGCTGATCTTGCCGAAGAACTCGTCGTTGTCGTTGATCTCCTCGACATAGTCGACCGCGATCCCGGTCTGCTGCTCGAAGGCCTCGAGGGTCGGCCGCCGGTTCGGGTTCTTGTCGTCCGTGTCGATATAGAGGGGCCAGTTCGCCCAGGTCAGCTTCTTGTCCCGGGCGGACCGATCGATATCGGCACGGTCGCCGGGTGCCACATAGGCGGCGGGCACGCCACAGCCGGCGAGCGCGCCGAGCAGCGCGCTCCCGCCGAGGGCAAGCAGGGACCGTCGGGAAGGCGCGAGCATGTCAGGTGTCCGATGCACCCCGGAAGCATGCCGCCGCGGCCCTCCGGGGGACAATCGACGCCGCGTCGAGCGGCCCCGTCAGAAGCCGACACCTTGTCGACCGTCGCCCGGCACGGCGTCGCGACGGTACGGCGACCACGACACGGCGCGGCCCCGGGCGGGAGCATCTCCCGCCCGGGGCCGCGCCGTTCGGCGTCCGTGCCTACGCGTCCAGCGACGTCATCACGTGCTTGATGCGCGTGTAGTCGTCGAAGCCGTAGGCCGACAGGTCCTTGCCGTAACCGGACTTCTTGAAGCCGCCGTGCGGCATCTCGGCGACCAGCGGGATGTGGGTGTTGATCCACACACAGCCGAAGTCGAGGGCCTTGGACAGGCGCATCGCCCGGGAGTGGTCCTTCGTCCACACCGAGGAGGCGAGGGCGTACTCCACGCCGTTCGCCCACTCGACGGCCTGCTCCTCGTCCGTGAAGGACTGGACGGTGATGACCGGGCCGAAGACCTCCTTCTGGATGATCTCGTCGTCCTGGTTGAGGCCCGAGACGACGGTCGGGGCGTAGAAGTAGCCCTTGTCGCCGACCCGGTGGCCGCCGGCCTCGACCTTGGCGTGCGCCGGCAGGCGCTCGATGAAGCCGGAGACCTGCGCCAGCTGGTTGGAGTTGTTGAGGGGCCCGTAGAGCACGTCCTCGTCGTCCGGCTGACCGGTCTTGGTCTCCGCGGCGGCCTTGGCCAGCGCGGCCACGAACTCGTCGTGGATGGAATGCTGGACGAGAACCCGGGTGGCGGCGGTGCAGTCCTGGCCCGCGTTGAAGAAGCCCGCCACCGAGATGTCCTCGACGGCCTTGGCGATGTCGGTGTCCTCGAACACGACGACCGGCGCCTTGCCGCCCAGCTCCAGGTGGACGCGCTTGACGTCCTTGGCCGCGGACGCGGCGACCTGCATACCGGCCCGCACCGATCCGGTGATGGAGGCCATCGCCGGGGTCGGGTGCTCCACCATCATCCGGCCCGTCTCGCGGTCGCCGGTGACGACGTTGAAGACGCCCTTGGGCAGGATGGAGCCGAGGATCTCGGCCATCAGGACCGTGGACGCCGGGGTGGTGTCCGACGGCTTGAGAACGACCGTGTTGCCCGCGGCGATCGCCGGGGCGAACTTCCAGACGGCCATCATCATCGGGTAGTTCCACGGCGCGACCTGCGCGCAGACGCCGACCGGCTCACGGCGGATGATCGAGGTCATCCCCTCCATGTACTCGCCGGCCGAGCGGCCCTCCAGCATGCGCGCCGCGCCCGCGAAGAAGCGGATCTGGTCGACCATCGGCGGGATCTCCTCCGACCGGGTCAGCCCGGTCGGCTTGCCGGTGTTCTCGACCTCGGCCGCGATCAGGTCCTCGGCGCGCTCCTCGAACGCGTCAGCGATCTTGAGAAGGGCCCGCTGCCGCTCTGCGGGTGTGGTGTCGCGCCACGCGGGGAACGCCGCCGCGGCCGCCGCCATCGCGGCGTCCACGTCCGACTGCCCGGACAGCGGCGCGGTGGCGTACGCCTCGCCGGTCGCGGGATTGACCACCTCGGTGGTCCGCCCGTCGGCCGCGTCACGGAATTCGCCGTCGATGTAGTTGCGCAGACGACGCAGCTCGGTGCTCACTGCCGGCCCTCCAAGTTCGGGTGTGCCATAGCTGAGCAACCCACCCTAGTGGGTGGCCCGACGTTTTCAACAGCCCCGATCGCATCAGATCTGCGAAATCCGAAGACATGACTTGCTCAAACAACGAATTTCATCGCTTCAGCCTTGCAAAACCATCGAGACGTCGTGCAGAGTGAGGTTGTGGCCAGTCGAAGCGCAGACCAGAGGGACTCCCGGGAGTCCAGGAACGGCGGTCCCACCCTGGACGCCGTCTCCCTCGCCATCGTCGAACAGCTCCAGGAGGACGGCCGCCGGCCGTACGCCGCGATCGGCAAGGCCGTCGGCCTCTCCGAGGCGGCCGTGCGCCAGCGCGTCCAGAAGCTGCTCGACCAGGGCGTGATGCAGATCGTCGCCGTCACGGACCCGCTCACCGTGGGATTCCGCCGGCAGGCGATGGTCGGGATCAACGTCGAGGGCGACACGGAGTCCGTCGCCGACGCGCTGGCGGCCATGTCCGAGTGCGAGTACGTGGTGATGACCGCAGGCTCGTTCGACCTCATGGTGGAGATCGTCTGTGAGGACGACGACCACCTGCTGAACGTCATCAGCAAACGCATCCGGTCCATCCCCGGAGTGCGCTCCACCGAGAGCTTCGTCTACCTCAAGCTCAAGAAGCAGACCTATATGTGGGGAACCCGATAGCCGTGAGTACCAAGGACCTCAGCAAGACCGCGTACGACCACCTGTGGATGCACTTCACCCGCATGTCCTCGTACGAGAACGCTCCCGTCCCCACCATCGTCCGGGGTGAGGGCACCTACATCTACGACGACAAGGGCAAGCGCTACCTCGACGGTCTCGCTGGCCTCTTCGTGGTCCAGGCGGGCCACGGCCGCACCGAGCTGGCGGAGACGGCGCTCAAGCAGGCGCAGGAGCTGGCGTTCTTCCCGGTGTGGTCCTACGCCCACCCGAAGGCCGTCGAGCTCGCGGAGCGACTCGCCCACGAGGCCCCCGGCGACCTCAACAAGGTCTTCTTCACCACCGGCGGCGGCGAGGCGGTCGAGACCGCCTGGAAGCTCGCCAAGCAGTACTTCAAGCTGGTCGGCAAGCCCACCAAGTACAAGGTCATATCGCGTGCGGTCGCCTACCACGGCACCCCGCAGGGCGCGCTGTCCATCACCGGCCTGCCGGGCCTGAAGGCCCCCTTCGAGCCGCTGGTCCCGGGTGCGCACAAGGTGCCCAACACCAACATCTACCGCGCGCCGCTCTTCGGCGACGACCCGGAGGCCTTCGGCCGCTGGGCCGCCGACCAGATCGAGCAGCAGATCCTCTTCGAGGGCCCGGACACGGTGGCCGCGGTCTTCCTGGAGCCGGTGCAGAACGCCGGCGGCTGCTTCCCGCCCCCGCCCGGCTACTTCCAGCGGGTGCGTGAGATCTGCGACCAGTACGACGTGCTGCTGGTGTCGGACGAGGTCATCTGTGCCTTCGGCCGGCTCGGCACCACCTTCGCCTGCGACAAGTTCGGCTACGTCCCGGACATGATCACCTGCGCCAAGGGCATGACCTCGGGCTACTCCCCGATCGGCGCCTGCATCGTCTCCGACCGGCTGGCCGAGCCGTTCTACAAGGGCGACAACACCTTCCTGCACGGCTACACCTTCGGCGGCCACCCGGTCTCCGCGGCCGTGGGCCTCGCCAACCTCGACCTGTTCGAGCGCGAGAACCTCAACCAGCATGTGCTGGACAACGAGGGCGCGTTCCTGTCGACGCTGCAGAAGCTGCACGACCTGCCGATCGTCGGCGACGTCCGCGGCAACGGCTACTTCTACGGCATCGAGCTGGTCAAGGACAAGGCGACCAAGGAGTCCTTCAACGACGAGGAGACCGAGCGCGTCCTGTACGGCTTCCTCTCCAAGGCCCTGTTCGACAACGGCCTGTACTGCCGTGCCGACGACCGCGGTGACCCGGTCATCCAGCTCGCCCCGCCGCTGATCTCCGACCAGCGGACCTTCGACGAGATCGAGCAGATCCTGCGTGCCACGCTCACGGAGGCGTGGACCAAGCTCTGAGCCCTCCGAGGCCCCGATCATCCTTCTGGATGATCAACAACGGCCCCGTGTCGCCCGTTCAAGTGAGAAACGGCGGCCCGGGGCCGTCGCCTTCCCGGGCTCGGAGCACCGGCTGCCTAGCGTGCGAGGTGACCGATCTCCCCTGCCCTCGTTCCCCCGAACGGGTTTCCCCGGACGGGAATCGGCACGGGACCACGGATCCGAACCGAGGTGTACGCCATGGTGGCCCCGCCGGACAACGACGTGCTCTGGGCACGCGCCCTGCACTACCAGCACAATGGCTCGCCCGCGCTCTGCGGTGTCTCTCTGGGCGTCCGCGAGGGCGAGATCCTCGCCGTCACCGGCCCGCGCGGCAGCGGCAAGACGACCCTCCTCCAGTGCCTGGCCGGGCTGCTGCCCGCCCAGCGGGGCGAGGTCTGGTTCAACAGCACACCGGTGCACACCATGGGCCGGCTCACCCGGGAGCGGCTGCGCCGCGACCGGTTCGGCTGGATCGACCCGGCCCCCCTGCTCCTGCCCGAGCTGAACGCCTGGGAGAACACCGCCCTGCCGCTGCTGCTGCGCGGCACCGGCCGCCGCCGGGCCAGGACCGCCGCCCTGGAGTGGCTGGAACGCCTCGACATCGGCGGCTGCGCCCGCAAGCGCCCCGACCGGCTGACCCGGGCGGTACAACAGCGGATCGCCGTGGCACGGGCGCTCGCCGCCTGCCCCACCGTGCTCTTCGCGGACGAGCCGACCGCCTCGCTGCACCAGGCCGACGGCGTCCAGCTGCTGCGCACGCTGGCCGCGGCGGCCCGCTCGCACGGCATCACCGTCGTCCTGGCGGCACACCCCACGGACGCCGCGTTCATCGCCGACCGCACGGTGTCCCTGCTGGACGGGCGGCATGTGCAGACCGTTCAGCTGCCCCCGGTGATGGAAGCGGAAGGCCTCGCCCGGTGCTCGCTCTCCGTCTAGCCCGCGGGGCCCACCTCCTGGTCCAGCTCCGCCGGCTCCTGGTCGCGGCGGCCTCGGCGGGCACGGGCTTCCTGCTGCTCTGCATCCTGGGCCACGCCCTGGGACACCCGACCGCGGCATCCGGCTCCGCGCTCCGCCTGGCCTGGTGCCTCCCGCCGCTGGCCGCCACGACCTATCTCTCGCTCGCCGTCGCCCGCACCGACCCGGGCACCCGCCCGCGCTCAGGCCTCGCCGCGATCGGGCTCGGCCCGGCCCGGCTGATGGCCCTCTCCACGCTGACCACGGCGCTGTCGACCGTGCTCGGTTCGCTGGTGGCGCTGCTGGTCTTCCTGCATCTGCGGGGCGATCTGACGGGGCTGCCGTTCGACGGGACGGCAGCGGGCTTCCTCGCCGCCGACCAGCCCCTGCCGGTGCCGGCGGTCCTCACCCTGCTCGCCGTGGTGCCGCTCACGGCCTGCCTGGCGAGCGCGCTCGCCCTGCGGCCCCGGAGCGAACGGCCGCCGCGTGGCCGGCGGTCCGGACGACGCGCGTCCGCCGCCGAGACCGGTGGCGCCCCGCGTGATGCCCGGACCTCGAGGGACGCGGACCCGGTCTCCGCGCCGGGGACCGCCCCGGGCAGCCTCCCCTGGGGCGTGGCCGCGCTCGCCGTGGGCCTTGCCGTGGAGACCCGGGCGAGCCGCTCCAGCCGGCCGCCGGGGCTCCAGCTGCCCGGCGGTCTTGCGACCGGGCCCGCCGAGATGCTGGCGGGCTGGGCGCTGACCGCGCTGGGACTCGCCCTGGCCGGGCCCGCGCTCGTGCACCTGTGCGGCTGGCTGCTGCAGGCGGTGCGTCCCGGTGCCCTGCGGCTGCTCGCCGGGCGGGGGCTCCAGCAGGAGGCGCGGCGGATCGGAAGGCCGCTCGGAGTGGTCTGCGCGGTGGCCTCGGGGGCGTACGCGATGGCGGCGCTGTACACCGGAGCCCGGCCCGCCTTCGGGCCCCTGACCCTGCTGGGCGGGGTACTCATGGGCGGCTGCGCCCTCGCCACGCTGGCGACGGCCGCGGTGGAGGCGCGGCAGGCGCGCGCCGACACGACCGCCGCGCTGGTCCGGATGGGCGCGCCGGCCTCGGTGCTGCGGACCGCGGCGCTGCTGCGGACAGGGGTGCTGCTGGTGGTGTTCGTGCCGGTCACCTGGGCCGTCGCGGAGCTGGCGGCGATGCCTCTGGGAGGCTGAGCCCCCGGACAGCCGACGGCGGAGGGGATGTACGGGACATTCCTTCGCGTCCCACCGATGAGTTCCGCGGCGGCCGGCGGTCCACCCCTCACAGCGACCGCGCACCGAGCGAGCGCACACCATCGGAAGAGACCGGAGAGACCGCACATGTACCAGCAGATGATCTTCGTGAACCTGCCCGTCGCCGATGTCGACGCGTCCAAGAGGTTCTTCACGGAGCTGGGCTACACGATCAACCCGCAGTTCACGACGGACGACTGCGCCTGTGTCGTCATCAGCGACACCGTCATCGCGATGCTGCTCGGCCACAAGCGCTACGCCGACTTCACCGCGAAGCAGATCGCGGACGCCACCCGGACCAGCGAGGTGCTGCTCTGTCTGAGCGCCGAAAGCCGGGAGAAGGTCGACGAGTTGGTGGACCGCGCGCTCGCGGCGGGCGGCACCTCCGACCGGCAGCCCACCGACTACGGCCACATGTACGGCCGTAGCTTCGACGATCTGGACGGGCACACCTGGGAAGTGATGTGGATGGACCCGGCGGCGGTGCAGGGCTGATCCCGCTCCGCCCGACGGCGTTGCGCACGCGGGGAGTTGACGGAGTGTGCAGGCGGGGAGTCGAGGCCCTCCGGACGGCGTTCAAACCTGGGGATGGTTAATGAGCAGGTAAAGACGCCCGTCATGCCGGACATCGACGTTGACAGCACTCTGTCGCCCTTATAAACCTGTCACCTCATGGGGAGGCTGTTGCGTCAGCAACGTCCCTGAAACCCCCCGCAGTTGCGCTCCCGTGAAGGGTAAACGTGTCCATATCCTCTCGCACCTCACGAACGGTGCGCATTCTCGGCGTTGCCTCCGCCACCGCCGCGCTCGCGCTCGGCACGGCCGGAACCGCACTCGCCTGCAACATCAAGGACTTCTCGGCCGTCGCGTCCTGCGACGACAACGGGAAGGGCGTCATCACCGTCACCGACAAGGACGGCTCCCGTCAGAAGGCCACCGTCTCGGTCTTCCTGTCGACGGACGGCTCGGAGACCAAGGTCGACGAGAAGGAGGTCACCGGCACCCGTGAGGGCGCGACCGTCACCTTCTCCGAGGACTGGGCGCCGGGCGCCACGTACCGCATCCACGTCAAGGCCGGCAAGAACCTCGTCGACCAGGACATCAAGCCGAACCTGACCGCACCGTCCAAGGCCTGCGCCTCCTCGGAGCCGGCCCCGGAGCCCTCGGAGACCACTCCGTCGGCCCCGGAGGAGACCGCTCCGGCGACGGTCGAGCCCACCGCGTCGGCCCCGGAGAGCTCCGAGGCCGCCGAGCCGTCGGCCGAGGCCTCGGAGTCGGACAGCGCGGCGCCTGCCGCGGGCGGGGAGAACTTCCCCTCCCCCGCCGCCGGTACGTCGAACCTGGCCGAGACCGGTTCCAGCTCCAGCACGCCGCTGATCGCCGGCATCGCCGCCGTTCTGGTCGTCGTCGGTGGTGGCGCGGTCTTCTTCGGTATGCGTCGCCGCGGCGCGTCGAAGGCCTGACGCCTCCGTCACAGCCGTACGCGAGACGGCCCGTCCCCTCGGGGGCGGGCCGTTCTGCGTGTCCGGGCCGGTCCTCGTCCCACCAGGCCGTTCCGTCAGCTCATGGGGCGTCAGCGCCGCCTTCGAGCACGACCACTTCGGCCGGGTCGAACACGACCCCGACCTCGTCCCCGGGCTCCGGCGCCGACCGCAGCGGGCAGGCCGCCTCCAGTGCGGGTGCCTCCCCGAGCCCCAGCCGCACGGCGACATGGGTGCCGCGGAAGGTCCGTGCGGTCACGGTGCAGCGCAGGCCCTCGGCCGGGTCCACGAGCCGTACACCGGCCGGCCTGACCAGCAGCGACACCTGTCCCTGCCGGGCGCCCTCCGGGACCGGCAGCCTGCCCCAGGGGGTGTCCGCGGTCCCCCCGGAGACGGTCGCCGTCACCACGTTGTCGAAGCCGAGGAAGCGCGCCACGAAGGCGTCCGCGGGCCGCTGCCACACCTCGAGCGGCGTACCGGCCTGGGCGATCCGTCCCTCGCGCATCACCACCACCCGGTCGGCGAGCGCGAAGGCCTCCCCCTGGTCGTGTGTCACGGCGAGCACGGTCGTCCCCAACCGTCCGAACAGCTCGCGCAGTTCCACGACCAGGCGTTCGCGCAGCGACCGGTCCAGCTGGCCCAGCGGTTCGTCCAGCATCAGCAGCCGCGGCCGGGGCGCGAGGGCACGGGCGAGCGCGACCCGCTGCTGCTCACCGCCGGAGAGCGTCGCCACCGCCCGGCGCGCGGCCCCGGGCAGTCCGACGAGTTCCAGCAGCTCCTGTACGCGCGCCTCCTGTTCGGCACGGGCGGCGCCCCGCATCCGGAGCCCGAAGGCGACGTTTCGGCCGACGTCCCGCTGCGGGAACAGCTGGTGGTCCTGGAACATCAGACCGACGCCGCGCCGGTGCGCGGGCACCCCGGCGAGGTCCCGGCCGTCCAGGAACAGCCGTCCGCCGTCGAGGGGTTGCAGCCCGGCCACACCGCGCAGCAGGGTCGACTTGCCGCTGCCGCTGGGCCCGAGCACACAGACGATCTCATGCTCGGCGACCGCCAGATCGATCCCGTCGAGCGCGGCACGCCCCGCGAAGCGTACGGACGCTCCCTCCAGCCTGAGCATCGTCAGAACTCCCCCGTCCGGTCCGTGCGCAGCCTTTCCAGAACCAGCAACGCCACCGCGCACACCACCATCAGAATCGTCGAGAGGGCCATGGCCTGGCCGTAGTTGAGATCGCCGGGCCGTCCGAGCAACCGTGCCACCGCGACCGGAAGGGTGGGATTGTCGGGCCGCGCGATGAACACGGTCGCCCCGAACTCGCCCAGGGACACGGCGAAGGCGAATCCGGCGGCGATCAGCAGCGCCCGCCGTACGATCGGCAGATCGACCTCGCGCCACACCCGCCAGGGCGACGCCCCGAGCACGGCGGCCGCCTCCCGCAGCCGCTCGTCCACGGCCCGCAGCACGGGCAGCAGGGTACGCACCACGAAGGGCACGCCCACCAGCGCCTGGGCGAGCGGCACCAGGATCCAGGAGCCGCGCAGATCCAGCGGCGGCCGGTCGAGGGTGATCAGAAACCCGAAGCCGACGGTCACGGCCGACACCCCGAGCGGCAGCATCAGCAGGGCGTCGAAGCCCCGCACCAGACGGCCGGCGTCCCTGCGGGCGAGGGCCGCCGCGGCCAGTCCGCCGATCAGCACGGCGATCAGCGTGGCCGCGACGGCGTAGCGCAGCGAGGTGCCGATCGCGGTGACCGGCGCTACCAGGAAGACCCCGCTGTCGTCATGGGTCAGCGCCGTGTAGTAGCCGAACCCGGGGGCGTCGAGCGAGCGTTGGACGAGGACGGCCGGCGGCAGCACCAGCAGGACGGCCACGGTGAGAAGGACCGAGCCGAGCAGCGCCCACTGAGCCGCCCCGCGCGGCCGGCGCGCGGTCAGGGACGGGTCGACCAGCCGCAGCGCGCTCTCCCGGCGCCGCACGGTCCAGGCGTGCACCAGGAGGATCGCGCCCACCGCGAGGAACTGCACCAGCGTCAGCACGGCGGCCGTGGTCAGGTCGAAGATCTGCGAGGTCTGCCGGTAGATCTCCACCTCCAGCGTGGAGAAGGTGGGGCCGCCCAGGATCTGCACCACACCGAAGGAGGTGAACGTGAACAGGAACACCATCAGCGCGGCGGCGGCGACCGCCGGGCCCAGCGCGGGCAGCGTCACCCTGCGCCAGGCCGCGAACCGGGAGGCGCCCAGCATCCGGGCCGCCTCCTCCTGACGCGGGTCGAGCTGCGCCCAGAGGCCGCCGACCGTGCGGACGACCACGGCGTAGTTGAAGAAGACATGGGCGAGCAGGATGGCCCAGACGGTCGTGTCGAGCCGTACCCCCCACAGGTCGTCCAGCAGCCCGCCGCGGCCCACGAGCGCCAGGAAGGCCGTGCCGACCACGACCGTCGGCAGCACGAACGGCACGGTGACGACGGCCCGCAGCAGCTGCTTGCCCGGGAAGTCGTAGCGTGCGAACACCTGGGCGCCGGGGAGCGCCACCAGCAGGGTGAGAGCGGTGGAGGCGAGCGCCTGCCAGGTGGTGAACCACAGCACATGGCCGATGCCGGGGTCCGTGAGCACCTCGGTGATCCGGCCCCACTGCCAGCTCCCGCCGTCCCGCAGACCCCGCCGGACGATCGCGGTGACCGGGTAGGCGAAGAACACCGCGAAGAACGCGACGGGCAGGGCCATCAGACCGAGCCGCGCCGCGTTCCCGCCGCGGCGCGGCCGGGGGGCTACTTCAGTACGAGCGAGGTCCACGACTTGACCCACTGGTCACGGTCGGCGGCGATCCGGTCGGGCGCCATGGTCTCGGGGTCCTTGGCCTGGGGGCCGTACTCGGCGAAGTCCGCCGGGACCTCGGCGCTCTCCCGCACCGGGTAGACGAACATGTTCAGCGGCATGTCCTGCTGGAACTTCTCGGTGAGCAGGAAGTCGAGGAGTGCCTTGCCGCCCTCGGTGTTCCTGGCGTTGCTGAGCAGCCCGGCGTACTCGATCTGCCGGAAACAGGTGCCCTGGGCCACCCCGGTCGGCGCGGTCTTCGGCCGGGGGTCGGCGTAGATGACCTCGGCGGGCGGCGAGGAGGCGTAGGAGACGACCAGCGGCCGGTCGCCGCCGGCCTTGCGGCCGCCCGCCGAACCGGAGAACTCCTGGTCGTAGGCCTGCTCCCAGCCGTCGACGACCTTGACGCCGTTGGCCTTCAGCTTCTTCCAGTAGTCCTGCCAGCCCCCGTCCCCGTACTTGGCGGCGGTGCCGAGCAGAAAGCCGAGGCCGGGCGAGGAGGTGGCGGCGTTCTCGGTGACCAGCAGGTTCTTGTACGCGGGCTTGATGAGGTCGTCGAAGCCGGCGGGCGGGGTCAGCTTGTGGTCGGCGAAGTACTTCTTGTCGTAGTTGACGCAGATGTCACCGGTGTCGATCGGCGTGACCCGGTGCTCGGTCTCGTCGGCCCGGTACCGGCTCGCGACCGTGTCGTAGTCCTTCGGCCGGTACGACTGGAACAGCCCGTTGTCGAGCGCCCGCGAGAGCAGGGTGTTGTCGACGCCGAAGAAGACATCGCCCTGCGGGTTGTCCTTGGTGAGGATCGCCTTGTTGACGGCCTGGCCGGCGTCGCCGTCCTTGAGGACCTTGACGGTGTATCCGGACTGCTTCTCGAAGTCCGCCAGGACGCTCTTGGAGACCGCCCACGAGTCATGGCTGACCAGGGTCACGGTCTTGGAACCGCCGCTCCCGCCCGTGGAGCCGGACGATCCGGACGATCCGCATGCGGACAGCGTGACCATGCCCAGCCCGACGGCCACGGCCGCGAACTGCCTGCCGGTGATGCTCACTGAATTCCTCCTGGAAGGTGACCAGGAAGAGACGCGGCCCTGCCCGGGAACCCCGAAGGGAACCCGGGCAGGGCGCAACAGCTCGAGTGAAGACCGAACTTCCTACCCAGAATGACCTGGGCGAGGTTCAGAGGGTCTGCGGTCGACACCGCACTCTCAGCGCTGTGGCGCTCCCCTGTCG
Source organism: Streptomyces nodosus (assembly GCF_008704995.1). Taxonomy (NCBI): domain Bacteria; kingdom Bacillati; phylum Actinomycetota; class Actinomycetes; order Kitasatosporales; family Streptomycetaceae; genus Streptomyces; species Streptomyces nodosus. The sequence continues at coordinate 5,366,673 of NZ_CP023747.1, read as the reverse complement.
GAATATGAAGATATGAACGGCCTCAGACTACCGCTCGGTGGCCGCCAGCTGACCGCACGCCCCGTCGATCTCCTGACCACGGGTGTCCCGGACGGTCACCGGCACCCCATGGGCGGCGATCGCCTCGACGAACGCCTTCTCGTCCTCGGGACGTGACGCGGTCCACTTGGAGCCGGGCGTCGGGTTCAGCGGGATCAGATTCACATGGACGGGCTTGCCCTTGAGCAGCCGGCCGAGCAGATCACCGCGCCACGCCTGGTCGTTGATGTCCCGGATCAGGGCGTACTCGATGGACAACCGACGCCCGGACCGCTCCACGTACCCGAACCCGGCGTCCAGGACCTCGCGCACCTTCCACCGGGTGTTGACGGGGACGAGGGTGTCCCTCAGCTCGTCGTCCGGCGCGTGCAGCGAGACGGCGAGCCGGCACTTGAAGCCCTCGTCGGCGAAGCGGTGGATGGCCGGCACCAGTCCGACGGTCGACACGGTGATGCCGCGCTGGGAGAGCCCCACCCCGTCCGGCGCGGGGTCGGTGAGCGCGCGGATGGCGCCCACGACGCGCCCGTAGTTGGCGAGGGGCTCGCCCATGCCCATGAAAACGATGTTGGACAGCCGCGCGGGACCGCCCGGGATCTCCCCGTCGCGCAGCGCCCGCATGCCGTCCACGATCTGGTGCACGATCTCGGCGGTGGACAGATTGCGGTCCAGACCGGCCTGGCCGGTGGCACAGAAGGGGCAGTTCATGCCGCAGCCCGCCTGGGAGCTGATGCACATGGTGACCCGGTCGGGATAGCGCATCAGCACGGACTCGACGAGCGTCCCGTCGAAGAGCCGCCACAGCGTCTTGCGCGTGGTGTCCTGGTCGGTCGACAGATGCCGTACGACCGTCATCAGCTCCGGGAGCAGTGCCTCCTGGAGCCTGGCGCGGGAGCCGGCGGGGATGTCGGTCCACTGCTCCGGATCGTGCGCGTACCGGGCGAAGTAGTGCTGCGAGAGCTGCTTGGCGCGGAACGGCTTCTCACCGATCTCCGCGACCGCCTCCTTGCGCTCGGCGGGCGTGAGATCGGCAAGGTGCCGCGGCGGCTTCTTGGCTCCGCGCGGCGCGACGAAAGTGAGTTCTCCGGGCTTAGGCATGGCCGTACCAGTGTCGCAGATCCAATCGGGTGACCTGGGGCCGAAGGCCGCACGGTGGTCGCCGCCCGTCGTCGTCGGCCGCCGGCCGCCCTCGGACGAGCCGCCGACGACCCCGCGACGACCCGGCGACGACCCGGCGACGACCCGGCGACGACCCGGCAACGGATGCGGCGCGCCCGGTCCGGCGGCGGTTCCAGCGAGCGTCCGAGCGACTCAGCGGCGGCCTCGCCGGTCCTCGTGGGTGGGCGCGCCCCATGGCCAGGAGCATGCGGCGGCGCGGGGCGGTCCCTGGGGTGATCGTCGGCGACCGTCCGTGGGAGACAGGGCGCCGGCCGCCCTGGCCGCCGAGCGGTCCGGGGAGCAGCATGGGAGATGAGCGAGCAAGGGAGGCCCACCATGAGAACCGGAGCCTCGGACTACGACGCGGGGCTGTACTCCCACACCCCCTCCCAGGCGGAGGGTGAGCGCGACGAGCCGGCCGAGCGTTCGGCGGTGGAGCAGCACCCGGACGTCCCCAGGACCGAGCCGTCCCAGGCGGAGGGCGAACGGGCGGACGACATCGGGACCGGATGACCCCGGGACGCACGAAGGGCCCGCGGCACGGCCGCGGGCCCTTTCCGTCCGTGCGCCGGGGCGCGCGGGTCAGCCGCTTCCGACGAACAGCACCAGCAGCAGCCACACCACCGGCGCGGTGGGCAGCAGCGAGTCCAGCCGGTCCATGATGCCGCCGTGCCCGGGCAGCAGCGTGCCCATGTCCTTGATGCCCAGGTCACGCTTGATCATGGACTCGCCGAGGTCGCCGAGGGTGGCGCTGGCCGCCACCGCGAGGCCCAGCAGGATCCCCTGCCACCACGAACCGCCGTCGATCAGGTACTGCATGCACAGCGCGCCCGCCGCCATCGCGAAGAGGACCGCCCCGATAAGGCCCTCGCGGGTCTTGCCGGGGCTGATGCGCGGGGCGAGCTTGTGCCGGCCGAAGCGCCAGCCGACCGCATAGGCGCCCGTGTCACTGACGACGGTCAGCACCAGGAAGGTCAGCACCCGCTGCGGGCCGTCCTGTGCCGTCAGCATCAGGGCCACGAAGGTGGCCAGGAACGGCACGTAGAAGGCCGCGAAGAGCCCCGCCGTGACGTCCTTCAGATAACCCTCGGGCGGCTCCGTCATGCGCCAGACCAGGACCGCGAGCGCGGTGAGCGCCATCGCCACCCAGGCGCCCTCGGCACCCCGCACATACCCGGCGACGATCATCGCCGCGCCGCCGACCGCCAGCGGGACGAGGGGCGCCTTGATGTCCTTGCGCTCCTGAAGCCGCTTCGTCAGTTCCCACAGGCCCACCACGACGGCGACCGCTATGACACCGACGAACACGGCCTTGACGATGAACAACGACGCCACGATCACGACGCCGAGCCCGATGCCGACCCCTATGGCCGCTCCCAGGTCACGGCCCGCGGTCTTCTTCTGCGGTGCGGGCGCCGGCTGCGAGGCGTGGGGCATGGGCTCCGGATTCTGCGTCTCGTCGCGGAAGAAGGGGCCGCCCGGCCGAGCAGCCCCCGGATCGTCGTCCTGGTCTCCGCCTTGTGCGGGTACGTCGGGCACGATGGGCATGGGGCGAGTCTGCGGGGCGTCCTGCGCATCGTACGCGGGACCCGCCGCACCGGCGCCCTGGAACGGCGCCCGGTCGGTGGGCCCCCGGTACCCGGTCTGTGACGGCGCCCTCCAGGAAGAGTCGTTCATCAGACTTCGAGAAGCTCCGCTTCCTTGTGCTTGAGCAGCTCGTCCACCTGCGCGACATACTTCGCGGTGGTGTCGTCGAGCTCCTTCTCCGCCCGGCGGCCCTCGTCCTCGCCGACCTCGCCGTCCTTGATCAGCTTGTCGATGGCGTCCTTGGCCTTGCGCCGCACGGAGCGGATCGAGACCTTGGCGTCCTCGCCCTTGCCCTTGGCGACCTTGATGTACTCGCGGCGGCGCTCCTCGGTGAGCTCGGGGAACACCACACGGATGATGTTGCCGTCATTGCTCGGGTTGACTCCGAGGTCGGAGTCGCGGATCGCCTGCTCGATATTGCGCAGCGCGCTCTTGTCGAAGGGCGTCACCACGGCCATGCGCGGCTCCGGCACCGAGAACGAGGCCAGCTGGTTGATCGGCGTCGGCGCGCCGTAGTAGTCGGCCACGATCTTGTTGAACATCGCCGGGTGCGCACGACCGGTACGGATCGCGGCGAAGTCCTCCTTGGCGACCACGACGGCCTTCTCCATCTTCTCCTCGGCTTCGAGGAGGGTCTCTTCGATCACCACTTGCTCCTGCGTGTCTTGAGTAGGCCCGGCATCCGTGGGCGGCCGCCGGCTGCGTCGCGTCTTCTTCCTGCACGGTTCCGGACCGGTCGGACATTGTCCATCCCCCGGTCAGGGTCCGTCTCCCGGACGGGCGTCACCCCGGTCGGGGTCTGCCTCCGGGTCAGTTCCGGCTGCCTTGGTCACCCACGAGTGTGCCGATCTTCTCACCCTTGACGGCTCGCGCGATATTGCCTTCCGCAAGGAGCTCGAAGACCAGGATGGGCAGCTTGTTGTCCCGGCACAGCGTGATCGCGGTCATGTCGGCGACCTTGAGATCGCGGGTGATGACCTCGCCGTAGCTGAGCGAGTCGAACCTGACGGCCTCGGGGTTGGTCTTCGGGTCGGAGTCGTAGACCCCGTCCACACCGTTCTTACCCATGAGCAGCGCCTCGGCGTCGATCTCCAGGGCGCGCTGGGCGGCGGTCGTGTCGGTGGAGAAGTACGGCATGCCCATACCGGCGCCGAAGATGACCACACGGCCCTTCTCCAGATGGCGCACGGCCCGCAGCGGGATGTACGGCTCGGCGACCTGCCCCATGGTGATGGCGGTCTGCACCCGGGAGTCGATGCCCTCCTTCTCCAGGAAGTCCTGGAGGGCGAGGCAGTTCATGACCGTACCGAGCATGCCCATGTAGTCGGAGCGGGCCCGGTCCATGCCGCGCTGCTGGAGTTCGGCGCCGCGGAAGAAGTTGCCGCCGCCGATGACGACGGCGATCTGAGCCCCGTCGCGCACCACGGCCGCGATCTCACGGGCGATGGCGTGCACCACGTCCGGATCGACGCCGAGTCCGGTCCCTCCGGAGAACGCCTCTCCGGACAGCTTCAGCAGAAACCGGCCGTGTACTTTGCCGTCGTCGCTCTTCTCGGCCTTGGTGGTCATGGAGATCTCCTCGTGCTGCACATACGAAGAAGGCCATTGCCGGTGGGGTGTGTTTCGCATCCCATGCTCGGCAACGGCCTCCTCGTCAGATCTGCTGTCGTCCGTCAACGCGCGGGTGCGTGACGGCGTACCCGGACGACTGTCTCCGACCCTATCGGGGTCGGGCGTCGTACGCGGTACGGACTCAGATGCCGACCTTGATACGCGTGAAGCGCTTCAGGGTGACACCCGCCTCGTCCAGAACCTTCTGGACGGACTTCTTGTTGTCCAGCGCGTACGGCTGGCCGAGCAGCGTGGCGTCCTTGAAGAAGCCGCCCAGACGACCCTCGACGATCTTGGCGATCGCGGCCTCGGGCTTGCCCTCGGCGCGGGTGGTCTCCTCGGCGACGCGGCGCTCGGACTCGACGACCTCGGCCGGGACGTCCTCCTTGGCGAGGTACTTCGGCGCGAAGGCGGCGATGTGCTGGGCGATGCCCTTGGCGACCTCGGCGTTCGGCTTGTCGAACTCGACGAGCACACCGATCTGCGGCGGCAGGTCGGGCATGGTGCGGTGCATGTACGCCGCCACGAAGCCGTCGGAGAACTGCGCGAAGCGGTCCAGGACGATCTTCTCGCCGAGGTTGGCGTTGGCCTCGTCGACGAACGCCTGGACGGTCTTGCCGGCCTCGATCTCGGAGGCGAGCAGCGCCTCGAGGTCGGCCGGGGAGGTCTTGGCGACGTGCTCGGCGATCGCCTGGGCGACGGACTGGAACTTCTCGCCCTTGGCGACGAAGTCGGTCTCGCACTTCAGCTCGACGAGGACGCCCGAGGAGTTGTCGTCGGCGATGATGGAGACCACGGCGCCGTTCTCGGCGGAGCGGCCCTCGCGCTTGGCGACGCCCTTCTGGCCCTTGATGCGCAGCGCCTCGACGGCCTTGTCGACGTTGCCGTCGGCCTCGTCCAGCGCCTTCTTGCAGTCCATCATGCCGGCGCCGGTGAGCTCACGGAGCTTCTTGACGTCGGCGGCGGTGTAGTTCGCCATGATCTGTGAATCTCTTCTCGGAGTTCGAAGTCTCGAAGTCGGCGGCCGCCGCGCCTCGGGCGGGCGTCCGCCGAAGATCTACGGGCTGCGCAGATCCGCGGACTACGCAGATCTACGGGCTGCGGGTGAACGGCGGGTGGCGCGACCGGCGCCACCCGCCCCCACGTCAGCCGAACGGCCCTGAGGTCAGGCCTGCTCGCCCTCGGCGGCCGGAGCCGGAGCCTCGGCCGTCTCGGCAGCCGGGGCCTCGACGGTCTCGGCGGCCGGAGCCTCGGCAGCCGGAGCCTCAGTGGCCGGAGCCTCGGCGGTCTCGGCGGCCGGAGCCTCCTCGGCCTTCTTCTCGCCCTCGAGCAGGTCGCGCTCCCACTCGGCGAGCGGCTCGCCCGCGGCCTTCTCGCCCTTGCCCTCGGTGGCGACGCCGGAGCGGGCGATGAGGCCCTCGGCGACGGCGTCAGCGATGACACGGGTGAGCAGGGTGACGGAGCGGATCGCGTCGTCGTTGCCCGGGATCTTGTAGTCGACCTCGTCGGGGTCGCAGTTGGTGTCGAGGATGGCGACGACCGGGATGTTGAGCTTCCGGGCCTCGCCGACCGCGATGTGCTCCTTCTTGGTGTCCACGATCCAGACGGCGCTGGGCACCTTCTGCATCTCGCGGATACCACCGAGGGTCTTCTCCAGCTTGGCCTTCTCGCGGGAGAGGACCAGGAGCTCCTTCTTGGTCAGACCGGAGGCGGCGACGTCCTCGAAGTCGATCTGCTCGAGCTCCTTGAGGCGCTGCAGGCGCTTGTAGACGGTCGAGAAGTTGGTGAGCATGCCGCCCAGCCAGCGCTGGTTGACGAACGGCATGCCGACGCGGGTCGCCTGCTCGGCGATGGCCTCCTGCGCCTGCTTCTTCGTGCCGACGAACATGACCGTGCCGCCGTGGGCGACGGTCTCCTTGACGAACTCGTAGGCGCGGTCGATGTACGACAGCGACTGGAGCAGGTCGATGATGTAGATGCCGTTGCGCTCGGTGAAGATGAAGCGCTTCATCTTCGGGTTCCAGCGACGGGTCTGGTGACCGAAGTGGACGCCGCTCTCCAGCAGCTCCCGCATCGTGACGACGGCCATGGCCGTTCTCCTTGAGATTCTCGGTTGTGCCGCGGGTACCGGACGGCACCCGCGCCTGACGCCCGCGATGCGCCGTGCCACGAAGGACCGAGGAGCGCTGACACCTGCCTCAAGAAGACCCGGTGTCGGGGCGTGCGAAGTCGACCCGGTGACCCGGGTCGCCACAAGAAGTGTACGGGACCCGCGGACCGGCGGGTGACGCCGCTGTCCACAACCGGGCCCCCGTGCACAGATCCCGGCCATGATCACCCGATGTGCGGGACGGTGCTCGTATGCGAGCGAAGCTGTGGGCGAAACGACGGTGGCGGGCCTGGCCGGTGGTACCGCTGATGCTGACGGCGGGCGTACCGGCCCCGGTGGCCCGGGCGGGCCCGCCGTCCGGGCTGCGGGCGGACGCGGCGCAGGCGGCGGAGCCCGTGCCGGGCTCGGAGGCGCCGGTGCCGGCCGTCGCCCGCAGCTGGCCGGTGGGCGTGCGCCCCGAGGTCGTACGGGGCTGGGACCCTCCGGCGCACCCCTACGGGCCGGGTCACCGGGGCGTGGATCTGGCGGCGGCCGAGGGTGATCCGGTGCGGTCCGTGGCCGCAGGACGGGTCGCGTTCGCGGGCCGGGTGGCGGGGCGTGGCGTGGTCTCCGTCGATCTGGCGGGCACCGGAGAGCCCCCGCTGCGGACGACGTACGAGCCCGTGCGCGCGTCCGTGCACACCGGTGACGAGGTCGGGCCTGGCACGGTGCTGGGTGTCCTGGAACCGCCCACCGGCCACTGCGCGGGCCCCTGCCTGCACTGGGGCCTGCGCCGCGGGAAGGCCTATCTGAACCCGTTGTCCCTGCTGCGCACGGGGCCGTCCCGGCTGCTGCCGGTGGACGGGGTGCCGTTGCCGCCGTTGCCCTGACGACAGGGGCGGGCCCTCAGCCGCAGACGCCCCGCAGGGCCATGGCGACCGCCGCCTCGGTGATGGCGGGCGGGTCCTCCGCGGCGCCCAGTTCGATGCGCCGCACGGCCGCGTCGACCACTCCCTGGAGCAGCATCGCCGCCAGCCGGGGCTCCCGGTGTCCCATCTCGCGGAGCGCCTCGACGGTCATCGCGACGAGCCCGCCGTGTGCGGCCCGGATCTTCTCGCGGGCACCGGAGTCCAGCTCGCTCGCGGAGATGGCCACCACGGCGCGGTGCCGCCGGTCCCCCACGAGCGCCAGCTGCTGCCGCACATACGCCTCGATCTTCGCCTCGGGCCCCTCCGCCACGGCCATCGCCGCCTCGACCTCCGCCGCCCAGACGGGGAAGTCGACCGCGCACAGCTCCTCGACGACGGCCGCCCGGGAGCGGAAGTACTCGTACACGGAGGACCGGGCCAGGCCGGTGCGCTCGGCGAGGGCCGGAAAGGTCAGCGCCTCCGTACCGCCCTCGGACAGAAGGGACCGTGCCGCGTCCAGCAGGGCGGCACGCTGCATCGACCGGTGCTCGGCCACGGAGGCCGCTCGAATCCTTGGCACATCGACCACTGTACGGAGCGACCGCCGCCGACGGGAGCCGCTCCCGCGCCAGATGCCGGGCCCGGCCGGACCCGCCGGCGCGTGCACGGCGGGGTCCGCGCCCTGCCTCAGCGTCCGAATCCGGCCAGCTTGGCCCGCAGCTGCAGCACCGACTTGGTGTGGATCTGGCTCACCCGGCTCTCGGTCACCCCCAGCACATTGCCGATCTCGGCGAGCGTGAGCCCCTCGTAGTAGTACAGCGTGACCACGGTCTTCTCCCGGTCGGGCAGGGTGTTGATGGCCCGTGCCAGGAACCTCCGCAGCTCCCGGTCCTCGGCGACCTCCACGGGGTTGTCCGCGGCGGTGTCCTCCAGGGTGTCCATCAGACTCAGCCGGTCGCCGCCCTCGCCCCCGACGTGCAGCAGCTCCTCCAGGGCCACCACATTGGCCAGTGACAGCTGGCTGAAGACCGCGTGCAGGTCCTCCACTCCGATCCCCATCTCCGCCGCTACCTCCCCCTCGGAGGGCGTGCGCCGCAGCCGGGCCTCCAGGGTCGCGTACGCCCGCTCCACACTGCGCGCCTTCTGCCGCACCGAGCGCGGGATCCAGTCCAGCGCACGGAGCTCGTCGATCATCGCGCCCCGGATCCGCGTGATCGCATAGGTCTCGAACTTGATCTCCCGGTCGAGGTCGAACTTCTCGATCGCGTCGATCAGCCCGAAGACCCCGGAGGACACGAAGTCCGCCTGTTCCACATTGGCCGGCAGACCCACGCTCACCCGTCCCGCCACATACTTCACCAACGGTGAGTAGTGCAGGATCAGCTGCTCCCGCAGCCGCTCGTCCCCCGTCTCCTTGTACGACCGCCACAACTCGTCGAGCGTCGAGGGAGCGGGCGGGCGCACGCTTCCGCCGTCACGCGCGGCTGGGGGGAGCGCCGCCCGGTCGGACCCGGAGGTGTGCTGGGGCATTCGTCGCCTAGTGCCGTTCTGCCGTGAGTGGGGAGCTGCCGGATGGGTCGTCTGCGTCGGGTTGTCCGTCGGAGTCGGAATCCTCGTGAGCGTAGCGTGACTACGGTGTCGCAGTGCGCGAAGGGCGAGGGATCACCCGTGCGCGAAGGGCCCCGGCGAAGCCGCCGCCGGAGCCTCGGCCGTCGCCCTGAGTGATCGCCGCAACGGGTCAACTACGGGAATTGCCAAGGGCGTCGGGGGTCGCCCGTACGGCCGAACACGCTCGGTCAGCACCCGGCGCGATCCGGCCGGGAGGCGATCACCGCCTGGCGTGTCAACTTCCAGCCGTCGCCATGTCGTTCGACAAAGCCAAGTGATCGGAGTTCGTACAGTCGGGCGACCACGTCGTCCTGGGTCGTCCCCGCCCCACGGGCGAGGACGTCCGCAGGGGCCGTGCCGCGGGCCGGCAGCGCGGCCAGCACCCGGGCGGCGGCCGGGTCGAGCAGATCGCGCGGGAGGACCGGTCCGCGCCGGTCCGGGGCCAGCTCGCCCATGGCTCCGACCAGTTCCACGACCTCCGCGGCGTCGGAGACCAGCACCGCCTCGCCCCGCAGCAGCTCATGGACACCGGCCGACAGTCCGCTGGTGACCGGTCCGGGCACGCCCATGGTGTGCCGGCCGAGCCGCTGGGCCGCCCTCGCGGTGACCAGCGCGCCGCTGCGGTAGGCGGCCTCCACGACCACGGTGCCGCGGGTGAGCGCCGCGATCACCCGGTTCCGGAGGAGGAATCTGCTCGGTGTCGGATGGTCTCCGGGCGGCAACTCCCCGGCGACCAGACCCTGCCGGGCGATCCTGGTGATCAGCTCGGTGTGCCCTCGGGGGTAGGGCCGGTCCACTCCGCAGGCCAGCACGGCGACGGTGGCGCCGCCCGCCGCCAGGGCGCCCCGGTGCGCGGCCCCGTCCACCCCGTACGCTCCGCCGGAGACCACCACCCAGCCGCGCTCCGCGAGCCCCGCGCCCAGACCTGCCGCCATGTGCGCCCCGTACTCGGTGCAGGCCCGGGCGCCCACCACCGCGACGGAACGCAGCGCCCACATCCGCAGGCTGGGCCGTCCCCGCACCCAGAGCCCGAGCGGCCGGGCGTCACCGAGGTCGTCGAGCTGAGCGGGCCACTCGGGCGTGCCGGGACACACGAATCTCAGCCCCGCCTCCCGGGCCAGGGCCAGGTCCCGCTCCGGTGCGGCCCGTACGGCGCGGGCCCGCAGTCCGGTCCACCGCTTCCCTGTCACCCCCGGCAGCGGCGGGCCGTCCTCGCGCAGCCGCCGGGCCACCTCCTCGGCTCCGTGCTCCCGCAGCCAGCGGCCCGCCGTCTCGTCCCCGGGCTCGACGACGCGGCCGAGGAAGATCCGGGCGAGGCGGTCGTCGTCCGGTCCGGCACCGCCGCTCATACCGGTGCCCCGACGACCGCCGGCACGCCCTGGGGGATCCCCGTGCGCAGTTGCAGCGCCAGTGCCACATCCGTCGCGTCCGGCCGGTCGTGGCCCGCCAGGTCCGCCACGGTCCAGGCCACGCGCAGCACACGGTCCAGTCCCCGGGCCGTGAGCACCCCCCGCTCCAGCTGACGCTCGGCCTCCTCCGTCGCTCCGCTCGCCGCGTACCAGCGGTGGCGCAGCTCCCGCCCCGGCACCTCGCCGTTGACCCGCCACGGCGTTCCGGCCAGGCGCGCCGCCGTCCGGGCCCTGGCCTCGCGGACCCGGTCGGCGACCGTCTCGGTGCTCTCGCCCCGCGCGCCGCGCCCGGTGAGTTCGGCGCGGGTGAGGGGATCCACCTCGACGCGCAGATCGACCCGGTCGAGGAGCGGGCCGGAGAGCCGGGCCTGATAGCGGCGGATCGCCGAGGGCGGGCACTCGCACAGCGCATCGCGCCGCGAGAAGCGTCCGCAGGGGCAGGGGTTGGCCGCGAGGACCATCAGGAATCTCGCCGGGAACCGCACGACGCCCGCGCTGCGTGCGATCACCACATGCCCGGACTCCAGGGGTTGCCGCAGCGCGTCCAGGGCCCGGCCGCTGAACTCGGGTGCCTCGTCCAGAAAGAGGATCCCCCGATGGGAGAGCGACACCGCACCGGGCCGCGCGATACCGGGGCCGCCGCCCACCAGGGCCTGCATGGTGGCCGAGTGGTGCGGTGCGCAGTACGGGGGGACATCGATCAGGGGCTTGCCCACGGGGAGCAGTCCCGCCACCGAGTGCACGGCCGTGACCTCCAGCGACTCCTGCCTGCCGAGCCGGGGAAGGACGGCGGGCAGCCGCTCCGCGAGCATCGTCTTCCCGGCTCCGGGAGGTCCTTCCAGCAGCAGGTGGTGCCCGCCGGCCGCGGCCACCTCCACCGCCGTGCGGGCCGCCCGCTGGCCGACCACATCGGCGAGATCATGGCCCGGCTCGTGCTGCGCGGCGCCCAAGCCGTGCATCCCGGTGGTCTCCCCGGTGCCGGGTGCCCGCAGACCGGCCAGCAGGGGATCGGGGCGGCCCGGTGCGTCCTGCTCCTCCTCGGGCACGGGTTCGTCCGTGAGCACGGCGATCAGCTGGCGCAGGCTGCGGACGCCCAGCACCGACACACCGGGCACCAGGGCGGCCTCGGCGGCCGCACACTCGGGGACGACCACCTGTTCGTAGCCCGCGTCCGCCGCGGCCAGTACGGCGGGCAGGATGCCCCGCACCGGGCGGACCCGTCCGTCCAAGCCCAGCTCGCCGATCATCACGATGTCGGCGAGCACCCGTGGATCGATCCGCTCCGAGGCGCCGAGCACGGCGCTCGCGACCGCGAGATCGAATCCGCTGCCGGCCTTGGGCACGGACGCGGGGCTGAGCCCCACCGTGAGCTTCTTCTGCGGCCAGGCGCCCCCGGAGTTCACCACCGCGGCCCGCACCCGGTCGCGGCTCTCCGTGAGGCTCTTGTCGGGCAGGCCCACCAGGGTGAACGCGGCCACGCCCGGTTCGAGATCGGCCTGGACCTCGACCACCACGCCCTCGACACCGACCAGCGCCACGGAGCAGGTACGCGCGAAGCCCATCACAGCACCCCCCGCACATGCTCGACCACGGCGGCGCCGCGCTCGGGCAGCAGCACGCCGACCACATCGATGCGTGCCCCGCCGGGCGGCGCCCCGCCGTGGGCCTGGATCCAGCGCTCGGCGAGGCCGCGCAGCCGCTCGGCCTTCACCGGGGTGACGGCGGCCATCGGATGCTCGAAGCGGCCACCCCTGCGGGTCTTGACCTCGCAGACGACCAGGACGTCCCCGTCCCTGGCCACGATGTCGATCTCGCCGCTCCTGCCGCAGCGCCAGTTGCGCTCCAGGACGGTCATCCCGGCGGCCGTCAGCCGCCGGGCGGCCAGTTCCTCGCCGTACCTGCCGAGTGCGCTTCGTGCGTTCATGTCGGCACCACCTCCGGCGCCAACCGTCACGCATCCGCCGCCCTGAAGCGGATCTTGGTGGACGGCCCGGTGGTTGTGGACAACTCCGTCACCCGCGCCAGGCCGTCACCGGGGCGGGTCGTCACCCGCCCGGGAGCTCCAGGTCGCTCTTGTTGAGCTCCTCGATGTTCACATCCTTGAAAGTGAGGACGCGTACCTGCTTGACGAAGCGGGCGGGCCGGTACATGTCCCAGACCCAGGCGTCGGCCATCGACACCTCGAAGAACACCTCGCCCTGGACCGAGTGCACCTGCATCTCGTAGTCGTTGGTCAGATAGAAGCGGCGCTCGGTCTCGATCACGAATTTGAACAGACCGACGACATCGCGGTACTCCCGGTAGAGCTTCAGCTCCATCTCGGTCTCGTACTTCTCGAGGTCCTCGGCGCTCATGGCATGTTCCCCTTCAGCCGTGCGATCCCCCCATTGTGCGCCAGTCCCGTGAGCGCCTAGACGATTTCCGTGTCAAGGATCTCCGGCCCGGCCGGGGGACCTTCGTCGAGCAGCGTGCGCAGCAGCCCGGCGAGTCTCTTCGGATACACCGTCTCATGCGCCTCGGCCAGTTCCCCGCACGTCCACCACCGTGCTCCGACGACGCTGCGCCGTTCCAGCTCCGTCAGGGCCGAGGCGACCGCGGTGGTCTGGGCCGTCCGGGCCAGGAAGTACCACTCGTCCTGGTCCCAGCGTCGTCCGGCGAACGGGAAGGAGCACCTCCTTCGCCACAGCACCGGGCCCAGTTCGACCTCCGTGATGCCGGTCTCCTCGGCCAGCTCCCGCAGCGCGGCCTGCTCGCGCGTCTCGTCGCCCTCCAGGCCGCCGCCGGGGGTGAACCACCAGTCGTCGGCCGGATCGTCCGGCTCGTGCCCGTGCAGCAGCAGAATGCGGTCCTGGGGATCGAGCAGCACCACCCGGGCGACCCGGCGCAGACCGCCCGTGTATGTGCTCTCCACGCCGCCCCCGCCTTCGGGGGCGGACAGCTCAGCGGACACCGGCCGGCTCCGTCCGCGAGACACCGCGCGTACGGCCGGCACGCCGGGCGATCGGGCCGTACGCCGCGCCGCCCAGCACCAGCACCGCACCCGCCACGATCAGCCCGAGCATCGGCCGCAGGGGTCCCGGCGAGGAGATCGGGCCCAGCGTCCCGAAGCCCGCAGGGCGGTCGAGGAAGCCGTTCATCGGCCACACCACGGCGTCCACCCGGGAGTCCACCGCGCCGAGCGGCACGGTGCCGCTGAAGGCCTCGGTGAGATGGGCCGTGGAGTCCAGGGAACCGCTGCGCTCGTCGCCGAGGAGGAACAGCCGGCCTTCAGGGACGGTGAGGGCCGGGATCGTCTTCGACTCGGCGGCCTGGCCCGCCGGGAGATACGACTCGTGGATCTGCTTGCCGTCGACGGTCAGCCTGCCGTCGGTGCAGCAGGCGACGGTGTCGCCGCCGACCGCCACGACCCTCTTGACCATGGGCAGATCGCCCCAGCTCTGCTGCCTGAACACGATCACATCGCCGCGTCTGACGTCGGAGGCGTCGATGCGCTGGGCGAGGATCCGGTCACCGGCGGCGATGGTGGGTGACATGGAGTCGGTCGGCACGGTGTAGGGCTTGTAGACGATCGCGGCCCAGAGGAATCCGCCGAGGAAGAGCACACAGCCGAGGGCCACGGCCAGTCCCGACAGAGTGCTGCCGAGTCGACCGCGGCCCGCCGCCGTACGACCTGTTCTGCTCATCCCGGCGCTCCCCCGGCTCGGAGAGCCGATCCCCCGGCCCGCGCCGGGCCGCGGAAGATCGGCGGTCTGGGACGGCACCCTACCGGGCGGTACCGCTGCCTGAAACCCTGGGGTTTCAGGCGCCCTGACGGGTGGTGACCCTGCGCCTGCGCCACAGCACCAGCGGCGTCGCACCGATCAGGCCGAGCGCTCCGGGGGCCGTCACGCTCAGGCCCTGGTCGAAGGTGTCGGGGATCGGCAGGGTGTCCCAGCGGGTGGGCGGCCAGGCGATCACGATGGCACGGCCCACGACATTGCCCACGGGCACGAAGCCCTGGTGCTCGTCCTGCTGGTGGTAACGGGAGTCCAAGGAGTTCTGCCGGTGGTCGCCCATCACCCAGATCTTGCCCGGCGGAACCGTGACCCGGAACTGGCCGCCCTGGTCGTCGACGCTGCACGGGGTGTTGCCGGGGTACACATAGGGCTCGTTGAGCGACTTGCCGTTGACCTTCAGCGGCCCGGTGCCCTTGCACTCGATGGTGTCGCCGGCCACCCCGACGACCCGCTTGATCAGGTCCTTCTCCTCCACGGACGGCATCAGGCCGATCCAGCTGAGGGCGGTCTGCAGGGCGTTCGGGGTGGTCGTGGGCTCGCCCGCCAGCCAGTTGTCGGGATCGTGGAAGACCACGACCTCGCCGCGCGAGGGCTCGGAGCCGAACCACGGGGTCAGCTTGTCGACGAGGACCCGGTCACCCTGCTGGAGGGTGTTCTGCATCGAGTCCGAGGGGATCGAGAACGCCTGCACCAGAAAGGTCTTGATCAGCAGTGCCAGCACCAGGGCGATGCCGATGAGGAGCGGCAGCTCCCTCCAGAAGGAGCGCTGCTTGCTCGGCTGGGGTTCCTGACCTTCGGTCTCGCGCGAACCGCCGTCGCCGTCCGAGGAATCGCTCCCGGAGCCGGAGTGGCGCTCCGCGGCCGGGGCGGCCGTCTCGTCGGACCGCTCCGGCCGATCTTCGGGACCCTCGTGCCCGGACCGTGCGCCGACCGCCAAATCCCCCACGTCCACTCCTCACTCCGTATCGCCGCCGGCGTCCCAGTCGACGCAGGCCCACCACTCCCATAACGAGCGGGAGTTCCGCAGGGCTCGGGAGCGGGATCAATCCATATCGATCCGCGGAGGCCACCCTATGCGACGGACCGAGCGCGACGGGCGAGCCGCTCGCCACCGAGGCGTAAGTGTCCGGCTCCGTCAGCCGGGCCCAGTGCCCGACCGGCCAGGCGATGATCATGGCGCGCCCGACGACGGATTTCTCCGAGACGGTACCGCCGTAGGCCTCGTCGCGGTGGTAGCGCGAGTCGGCGGAGTTGCCGCGGTGATCGCCCATGACCCACAGCCGGCCGGGGGGCACCTTCTCCGTGAACCGGATTTCTGAAGGTTTGTCCCCCGGGTGAATATAGGGCTCGTTCAGTGGTACGCCGTTGACGGTGACGTGCCCGTCGGTGTCACAGCACTTGACGGTGTCGCCGCCGACCGCGACGACCCGCTTGATGAGGTCCTTGTCGTCGTCGGAGGGCAGCAGACCGATCCAGGTGAGCCCCTGCTTGACCTGTTTGACGACGACGGGGTCGTTCTTCTTGGCCGTTCCCTCGCCCGCGAGCCAGTCGCCGGGGTCCTGGAAGACGACCACGTCGCCGCGCTGCGGATGGGAGCCGAACCAGGGGGTCAGCTTGTCGACCAGGACGCGGTCGCCGATCTGGATCGTGTTCTCCATGGAGCCCGAGGGGATCACGAAGGCCTGCACCAGGAACGTCTTCAGGACGAGCGCTATGAGGACGGCGACGCCGACCAGGAGGGGTATCTCCTTGATGGCGGAGCGCCTCCGCTTGCGCTTGACCTTGCGCTGGAGCTTGCGCCGCTCGGCCCGGCTGCGTCCGGTGGGGCCGCTGCCCCGGGCGCGCCGTGAGCCGGTGGGCAGCAGGTTCTGGTCGGCCGTGCCGGCCGGCCCACGCTGTCTTGCGCGGCTACCCATGGGCACCTCCCGCGTCGGGCACCCGGGCACCGGCGCCGGGACGGGTGAGGTTCCTCCAGTGCGCGGGCGGCCAGACCACCCAGTCGGCCCTGCCGATCACGGCGTCCACGGGGATCATCCCGCCGCCCGGCGAGCCCAGATACTGACGGGAGTCGTTGGAGCCGTGGCGGTGGTCGCCGAGCAGAAACAGCTTCCCTTCGGGCACCACGACGTCGAAGGGGACATCGGACGGATTGTCGCCGGGGTACAGAAATGACGACTCGTCGACCGGCCGGCCGTTCACCTCGAGCCTCCCCTCCTGGTCGCAACAGACCACATGGTCGCCCCCCACACCTATTACGCGCTTGATGTAGTCAGCGTTCCCGAAGTATCCGGTGCCGTCGAACACCACCACGTCCCCCCGTTGCGGACCGGCTCCGGAACGGTACGCCACCTTGTCTACGAGCACGCGGTCCCCGGCTCTCAGTCCGGGCTCCATCGAACCGCTGGGGATGTCGAACGGCTGCGCGACGAACGTGCCGAGCCCGAGCAGGAACAGCAGGCAGACCAGCAGGGTCAGGGTGATCCGGCCGCCGGGCGTCCACTCGGCGATCCGGGAGACCAACGCGAAACGCGACCGACCCCTCCGGTCCTTCGCCGGGTCCGAGGTGTCCTCGGCGCCGACGGGATCGGAGGAGCGGTCGCGCTCCGTGTGCTGTGCTGCGGTGTCCATCGTGGCCAGATGCTATCCGGCCCCGATGAAGGTCCCCTGAAGGACTCAGTTCTCGCGCTTCTCCTTGATCTTCGCGGCCTTGCCGCGCAGGTCACGGAGGTAGTACAGCTTGGCGCGGCGCACATCGCCCTTGGTGACGAGCTCGATCTTCTCCACGATCGGGGTGTGCACCGGGAAGGTGCGCTCGACGCCGACCGAGAAGGAGACCTTGCGGACCGTGAAGGTCTCGCGCACGCCGGAACCCTGGCGACGGATCACCACGCCCTTGAACTGCTGCACACGGGAGCGGTTGCCCTCGATGACGCGGACGTGGACGTTGACGGTGTCACCCGGGCGGAACGCGGGGATGTCGCTGCGCAGCGACGAGGCGTCGACGATGTCGAGCACATGAGACATTTCGTCTGCTTTCTTCGCCCATGCCACAGGTCATCGGCGGAAGGTAGTTTTTCGGTGAGAGGGTCGTCGCCGTCGGGGCGGGCGTCGTGTCCCCCTGTGGCAGGGGCGCACGCCGGACGGCGGACAACAGCCGCCTATTCTTCCATGCCCTGCTGCCTGCGCCAAAATCGGCCCCCCGCCGCGCCCTCCGGGTCCGGTGCCCAGCCCAGGACGGAGAGCATCTCGCGGTCCTTCCTGTCCAGGGTGGCCGGGTCGCAGCGCTCGATCAGGTCGGGCCGGTGCGCGGTGGTGCGCCGGAGCGCCTCGTCCCGGCGCCAGCGGGCGATCCTGCCGTGGTGGCCGCTGAGCAGCACCTCCGGGATGTCCCGGCCGCGCCAGACCGGCGGTTTGGTGTAGACGGGGCCCTCCAGGAGGTTCGCCATCGCGCCGGGCGCGAAGGAGTCGTCCCGGTGGGACTCGGCGTTGCCCAGGACCCCGGGCAGCAGCCGGGCCACCGCCTCGGTGATCACCAGGACGGCCGCCTCACCGCCGGCCAGCACATAGTCGCCGATGGACACCTCGTAGACCGGTGCCCGGGTCGCGTACTCGTCGATGACACGGCGGTCGATGCCCTCGTAGCGGGCGGGCGTGAAGATCAGCCACGGGCGCTCGGAGAGTTCCACGGCGAGGTCCTGGGTGAAGGGACGGCCGCTGGGGGTGGGGACGATCAGCGCGGGCTCCGAGGAGCCGGTCTCGTATCCGTCGGCCAGGATGCCGTCCAGCGCCTCGCCCCAGGGGTCGGTCTTCATGACCATGCCGGGCCCGCCGCCGTACGGAGTGTCGTCGACGGTGTGGTGGCGGTCGTGCGTCCAGCTCCGCAGGTCGTGCACGCGCACGTCCAGCTGCCCGCGGGCGCGTGCCTTGCCGACGAGGGAGACGTTCAGCGGTTCCAGATACTCGGGGAAGATCGTGACGACGTCGAGCCGCATCAGGCACCGGCCCCGGACGCGTTCCCGGGCGAGTCCGCGGACGGCTCCTCCGACGCCTCCCTGGCGGAGGCCACCACGGCCCGGTCGTCGATCAGGCCGGGCGGCGGGTCGATGACCGCGCGCTGTTCCTCGAGGTCGATCTCGGTGACGATCTCCTGGACGAACGGGACGTACACCTCGCTGCCGTCGGGGCGCTCCACCACGAACAGGTCCTGCGAGGGCAGATGCGAGATCTCGGTGATCCGTCCGATCTCCGCCCCGTCCACCGTCACCACGTCCAGGTCGATGAGCTGGTGGTCGTAGTACTCGTCCTCGTCCTCGGGCAGCTCGTCCGGGTCGACGTCGGCGATCAGCAGGGTGTTGCGCAGCGCCTCGGCGGCGGTGCGGTCGGCGACGCCCTCGAACCGCAGCAGAAGGCGGCCGCTGTGCACGCGGCCGGTCTCGATGGTCAGCGGTCCGACCGAGGCCGGGTCGGTGGCCAGGACCGCGCCGGGGGGGAGCCTGAGCTCCGGCTCGTCGGTGCGTACCTCGACCGTGACCTCGCCCTTGATGCCATGGGCGCGGCCGATCCGTGCGACTACCAGCTGCACTGTCTGTGATCTCCTGTCCCGCCGGGCCGCACCTCGTGCCCGGTCCTACGACTACGGGCCGGGGACGGCCCAGTGGCCCTCCCCGGCCCGAGCCGGTGCTGCGTTGCGTTCAGCGGACGTGGTCCACGTCGACGAGGTCGACACGGACACCGCGGCCGCCGATGGCGCCCACGACGGTACGCAGAGCGCGTGCGGTGCGGCCGTTGCGGCCGATCACCTTGCCGAGGTCGTCGGGGTGGACCCGGACCTCGAGAACACGCCCGCGTCGCAGGGTGCGCGAGGCCACCTGCACATCGTCAGGGTGGTCGACGATGCCCTTCACGAGGTGCTCGAGAGCCTCCTCGAGCATGCTCAGGCCTCGGTCGACTCGGACTCGGCCGCGGCCTCGTCCTTCTTCTCAGCCTTCTTCTTCTGGGTGATCGCCTCACCCTTGCCCTCGTCGTCACCGCCGAGCGACTCGAACGACGGACGCGTGCTCTTGGGCGCGGCCACCAGCAGCGGCGCCGGGGCGGGCTCGCCCTTGAACTTCTGCCAGTCGCCGGTCTTCTTCAGGATGGCGAGCACGGGCTCGGTCGGCTGGGCGCCCACCGAGAGCCAGTACGCGACGCGCTCGCCGTCGACCTCGATGACCGACGGGTTGTACGTCGGGTGGTACTTGCCGATCTCCTCGATCGCACGGCCGTCACGGCGGGTGCGGGAGTCGGCGACGACGATGCGGTAGTGAGGCGAACGGATCTTGCCCAGACGCTTCAGCTTGATCTTGACTGCCACGGGAGTGGGTTCTCCTGGATTTGACGTGGTGGGGCACGGCGGGATGCCGCGTGGGGTTGCGGTACCCGAGTGCCCGACGGACGCGTCAGCCGGAGGAGAGAGGGGTCCTGTGCGGCTGTCGAGTACAGCTGGCCATTCTGCCACACCCGGCGGACCGCCCGAAGTCGAGGGGCGGAAAGGCGTGCGGACACGCCTAGGAGGCACCCGGCGGCGGGGCCCGGGACACCGGCCCCGCCACCCATCGGGTGCCGTCCACACTGCGACGGATCAAGGTACGGCTGCCACGAGCAGCCGTACCTCAGCCCGCCGCCGCTCCGACCGGCTCCGGGATACGGAACGGCTTCCCGCAGCCGCCGCACATGATCGGTGCCTGGGCCAGCACCGACGGGACGACCCGGACGTTGCGGCCGCAGTCGCAGACCGCCTTCACCCGGACCCCGCCCCCGGAGGAGCCATGGCGGGCGGCCGGGCCCCGGAACGAACGGGCGGTGTCCGCGGCGGTCGCCGCGGAGTGGGCCTTCAGCGCGCGCTGCAGGCGCTCGGTCGTCGGACGGTAGCGGCGCTTCGCCTCGGGGTTGAGCGTGACCAGGGAGAAACCGCTGCTGGGATGCGGCTCCTCCGGATGGTCCAGGCCCAGCTCCTCGGCGATCGCGAGGAATCTGCGGTTGTGATAGCGGCCGGCGCGGGAGGTGTCGCGTACCCCGCGGGCGGCGGCGATGCCATGGACTGCCTCATGAAGCAGTCGCTCGAAGGAGAGTTCGTGCCCGCAGGCGGACGACGACTCTCCGATCAGGGACTCGGGCGCGGCAAGATCTGGCAGCTCGGGGTGGTACCGCTGAATGTCGGCCCACGCCTGTGCCAGCTCTGCGGCGAGAACAGGTGGTGTCGTGCTCACGTAATGAGAACGAGCCGGGGTGCCCCTGTGTTCCTATTCCGGGGCATCCCAAATAATTTGCACGTACCCGTCAGTTGTCGCTGATGCATCCTGACGAGGGCGCGTGCGCCGATGCCCGGAAAAGTCCCACAGCCCCTCCCAAGGTGGTGCGTAGCGACGCGTACGCATCGGCGCGTAGAGCCGGCCGCGCAGCCGCGACAGCCCTGGCCCGCAGCCGCGCAAGAGAGGTTTCGGCCGCTGTCCCCCGTACCCCGGGGCGCACAGGTACCTCAGTAGGCGCGCCCGACCACCGCGACGTTACCCGGTGCGTCGTCGGCGTCGGGGACCGACCCGTCCTCCGCGACCAGACACCGTACGGTGACCGCGTGCTCGGCGAGCCTGGCCTCGCCGTCCTCGCCCAGCACGGCCCAGGGAATGCGCGCCCATCCGCCCGCGGCGGCCGCGTCCACGGCCTCCCGGATCGTCGACACCTCCGCCGTACGGGAGAGCCGGTGCTCCCGGGACTGTTCCAGGAGCAGTGCCTGGTCCTCCTCGAGGATTCCGGGCAGCAGGCCCACGAGCGATTCGATCGCCACGGGCTCCTTGCCGCCGGGGATGCGGCGGGCCAGCATCGCCGTGCCGTTCTCCAGGTCGCGGGGGCCCAGCTCGATACGTACGGGCACGCCCTTGAGCTCCCAGTCGACGGCGCGGCGCCCGAACGGGGTGTCGGTCCGGTCGTCCACCTGGACGCGTACGCCCGCCGCCTTCAGCCGGTCGCCCAGTTCGCGGACCTTGGCCAGAACCGGTTCGTCCCCCTTGATCGCGAGAACCACGGCCTGGACCGGGGCCAGACGCGGGGGGACCCGCAACCCGCTGTCATCACCGTGGGACATGATCAGGCCACCCACCATCCGGGTGGAGGAGCCCCAGGAGGTCTGCCAGACGAACTCCTCCTTGCCCTCCTTGGAGAGATAGCGCGTCTGGAAGGCCCTGGCGAAGTTCTGGCCGAGTTCATGGCTGGTGCCCATCTGGAGGGCCTTGCCGTCGCCCATCATCCCTTCGAGGGTGAGGGTGTTGACGGCGCCGGCGAACCGCTCACTAGGCGTCTTGCGGCCGAGCACCACATCGAGGCCGAGGACCTCGGTCATGAAGTCGGCGTACACCTCCTTGTGGATGTACGCGGCATACTCCCGGGCCTCCTCGTAGGTGGCGTGGGCGGTGTGGCCCTCCTGCCACAGGAACTCGGTCGTCCGCAGGAACACACGCGGACGCATCTCCCAACGCACCACGTTCGCCCACTGGTTGATCAGCAGCGGCAGATCCCGGTAGCTCTGCACCCACTTGGAGAAGTACTCGTTGACGATCGTCTCGGAGGTGGGCCGGACGACGACGGGCTCCTCCAGCTCCTTGCCGCCGCCGTGGGTGACGACCGCGAGTTCGGGGGCGAAGCCCTCGACATGCTGGGCCTCCCTCGTCAGATAGGACTGGGGGATGAACAGGGGGAAGTAGGCGTTGGAGGCGCCCGCCGCCTTGATGCGCGCGTCCATCTCCTGCTGCATCCGTTCCCACAGCCCGTACCCGTACGGTCGGATGACCATGGTGCCGCGCACCGGCCCGTTGTCGGCCAGTTCGGCCTTGTTGATCAGGTCTTGGTACCAGCGCGGGAAGTCGACCGCGCGCGGCGTGAGAACGGGTGCCTTTGCCATGGCGCGATGGTACGGGGGTACCTGCGCGCACCAGGAATCATTTGTCGCCCGGGGGTGGCCCGGGGCACGGGGCTCGCGGACGGCTCGCACGGAGTGCGCCGCATCCCCTGGACGCCGCGACGGGCGGGGAGTTATCTGGCATACGGGGACAGCGGGGGACGTGCGCGCGCACATCACGGGGGCCCGGAGGACGGACACGGCGACAACTCTCGGCGGATTGGGGCGCTTTCGATGACTTCCACGCTCACGGGACGGCAGCCGTCCCACCCGGGAACGGCTCCCCGTGTGGACCCACGCGCACGTGCGCGTGACTGGGCCGAGATACAGGAACGAATGTTCGTACCGCTCTACGAGGCCGTCCACGAACGGCTCGCGGTGGGCCCCGGGACGCGGCTGCTCGGGCTCGGGTGCGGTGCGGGGCTCGCCCTGCTGATGGCCGCGACCCGGGGTGCCTCGGTCACCGGTGTCGAGAGCCGCGCGGGCGCGCTGCCGGCCCTCGCCCGCGAGCGGCTGCGGCCCGGCACCTGGGGCGCGCGCCCTCCCGGGGACATCCGGATCGTCGAGGGCTCCCCGCGGGACGCGACGCCCCCGCCGGGCCGGCCGGCGTACACCCTGCTGACGGCGTTCGAGCCGATCGGGTACGGGACCGGGGCCGGCGCGGTGCCGACGGAACAGCTCGCTGCGGCCGTGCCGCTCGCCGCGGACGGGGCGGCCGTGGTGCTCTCCGGCTGGGCTCCTCCGGAGCGGTGCGGCGCCTCTGCCGTGCTGCGCATCGCCACCGGGGCGGCCGATCCCCCTCGGGGTGCGGGCGGGTGGCGTCCGCCGCGGGGTGACGAGCTGGAGGAGACGGCGCGCCGCTGTGGGCTGCGGCCGGCCGGTGCGGGACGGGTCGCCTGCCCCTTCGGGTACGCCGACCCGGACAGCGCGATACGGGGGATGCTGTCGACCGGGTTGCTCGACGCGGCGATCGGCGCCACGGACGAGGAGCAGGTCCGCAAGGAGCTGGCGGAGGCGCTGCATCCGTACCGGCGGGCGGACGGCACGGTGTGGGTGCCCAACACCTTCCGGTATCTGATCGCGCGCGTCCCCCGGACCCGTGTCCCGGAAGACGGCCCGGCATACGCCGAGGGCGCCCCTGCGGAGAGGGACGCCCTCGGCGTACACGCGGTACGGACCGGACGGCACCGGCCGGACCCGTGCGGGTGTCAGCCCATGAACTTCTTGAACTCGTCCGGCAGCTCGAACTCCTGACCGCCCTGCTGCGGCAGGCCCAGGGCGCCCCCGGCCTGGGCCGCGGCGCGGCGGTCGGCGGCCTCCTGCTCCTGCTGCTTGCGCTTCATCGGGTTGCCGGAGCGCTGCTTGCCCTTGGCCTTCTTCGGCTGCTTCTTGGTGCGGCCGGGGCCGCCGCCCATGCCCGGGATCCCCGGCATACCGGGCATGCCGCCGCCCTGGGCCATGCGGGACATCATCTTGCGGGCCTCGAAGAACCGCTCGACCAGGTTCTTGACCGCGCTGACCTCGACACCGGAACCCTTGGCGATACGGGCGCGACGCGAGCCGTTGATGATCGTCGGGTCCTGGCGCTCGACCGGGGTCATCGACTTGATGATCGCGGCCGTGCGGTCGACGTCCCGCTCGTCCAGGTTGTTGATCTGGTCCTTGATCTGTCCCATGCCCGGGAGCATGCCGAGCAGCTTGGAGATGGAGCCCATCTTCCTGACCTGCTCCATCTGGGCCAGGAAGTCGTCGAGGGTGAAGTCCTGGCCCTTCTTGGAGGCCAGCTTGGAGGCCATCTTCTCGGCCTCGGCCTGGTCGAAGGTCTTCTCCGCCTGCTCGATCAGGGTGAGCAGGTCACCCATGTCGAGGATGCGGGAGGCCATCCGGTCCGGGTGGAAGGCGTCGAAGTCCTCGAGCTTCTCGCCGTTCGAGGCGAACATGATCGGCTTGCCGGTGACCGAGGCGATCGACAGGGCCGCACCAC
This sequence comes from Streptomyces nodosus, assembly GCF_008704995.1. NCBI lineage: Bacteria > Bacillati > Actinomycetota > Actinomycetes > Kitasatosporales > Streptomycetaceae > Streptomyces > Streptomyces nodosus. The sequence goes on along the minus strand of NZ_CP023747.1, from coordinate 5,342,577 downwards.
CGCGGGCGTCACCGTCGAGCTTGGAGAGCACCACGCCGTCGAAGCCGACGCCGTCGCGGAAGGCCTCCGCGGTGTTGACGGCGTCCTGACCGATCATCGCGTCGACGACGAACAGGATCTCGTCCGGAGAGACGGCGTCGCGGATGTCCGCGGCCTGCCGCATCATCTCCTGGTCGATGCCGAGGCGGCCCGCGGTGTCCACGATCACGATGTCGTGGACCTTGGTCCTCGCGTGCTCGATGGAGTCCCGGGCGACCTTGACCGGGTCGCCGACGCCGTTGCCCGGCTCCGGGGCGAAGACGGCCACGCCCGCGCGTTCGGCGACGACGCTCAGCTGGTTGACGGCGTTGGGGCGCTGGAGGTCGGCGGCGACCAGCAGCGGGGAGTGGCCCTGCTCCTGGAGCCACTTGCCGAGCTTGCCCGCGAGGGTGGTCTTACCGGCACCCTGGAGACCGGCGAGCATGATCACGGTCGGGGGCTGCTTGGCGAAGCGCAGTCGGCGGGTCTCACCGCCGAGGATCGTGACCAGCTCATCGTTGACGATCTTGAGGACCTGCTGGCTGGGGTTGAGTGCCTTCGAGACCTCGGCGCCCAGGCTGCGCTCCTTGACGTTCTTGATGAACGTCCGCACGACGGGCAGGGCCACGTCGGCTTCGAGGAGCGCGATACGGATCTCGCGGGCCGTGGCGTCGATGTCCGCCTCGGAGAGCCTGCCTTTCCCGCGGAGGCTTTTGAAAGTCGCGCTAAGGCGGTCGGAGAGGGTGTCGAACACGGCGGCGTCGGTCCTCGGGGGTCGGGGTCGTTTCGGGCTGCCCTCCAGGGTATCCGGCCCGGCAAGCAAATCGTCCCCCGCCCGCAATCACGGAGAGCGGGGAACGCGACCACCGCGGCTGCGGGAACCAGCCGGACACTCCCTCCGACCGGCTCTCGGCCGGCGGAACGCCTCCGCGTCCGCGGAGCGCACAGCCGGTGAACGCCCGGCATGCCCGAAGTGTCATGCCCGCAACGTCTCCTCCAGCGCCCGCGCCACCGACACCGCCCTGTCCTGCGACAGGGGCGCGCCCTCGCCGGTGGTCACATAGAAGGCGTCCACCGCGTTCGCGCCCAGGGTGCTGACATGGGCGCTGCGCACCCGTACGCCCCAGGTCTCCAGCGCCCGCCCGACCCGGAACAGCAGTCCCGGGGCGTCCTGGGCGCGCACCTCGATCACCGTGGCGCGCCGCGAGGCGGCCGGGGCGACCGTCACCCGGGGCGGCGGCGCGACCACGCCCCGGCGCCGGGGGTAGGCGGCGTCCCGCTCCCCCAGCCGGGCCGCGATCTCCAGCGAGCCGTCCAGGGCACGGACCAGGTCGGCACGCAGCCGGGCGGCCTGCGGCAGCGAGCCGAACTGCGCCGCGATCCGCCAGTCGAGCAGCAGGACCGCACCGTCGTCGACCCCGTCCGGCAGATCCAGGGCGTGCAGCTCCGCGGTGCGGACGGCGAGCCGGTGCAGGGCCAGCACCCCGGCCACCGCGGGCAGCACCCCGGGCTGGTCCGGCACGGCGACCACCAGTTCCACGCCGAGGGGCTCGGGCTCGCCGGACGCCTCCCCGGTCGTCTCCTCGGACCGCGGCCCGGTCCGGGTGTGCAGAGCGAGCACCGGGCCGCCGGTGCGGAACGCCTCGACGGCCAGCCGCTCCTGTTCCGCGGTGGGTGCGGCGGCCCCCGGCTCGGCGGGCTCGACGCCGGCGAGCAGCGCCGAGACCCGCTCGACCAGGTCGGCCACCAGCGCGCCCCGCCAGGCCGACCAGGCCGCGGGCCCGGTGGCCAGGGCGTCCGCCTCGGTCAGTGCGTGCAGCAGCTCCAGGGTGCCGTGCGAGCCGACCGCCTCGGCGACCGAGCGCACGGTGGCCGGATCCTCCAGATCGCGCCGGGTGGCCGTCTCGACCAGCAGCAGATGGTGGCGTACCAGGGTGGCGAGGACGGCGGTGTCGTCGCCGTCGAAGCCGATACGGGCCGCCAGGTCCCGGGCGATGGTCTCGCCTTCCCGGCAGTGGTCGCCCGGCCGGCCCTTGCCGATGTCGTGCAGGAGCGCGGCGGCCAGGAGGAGGTCGGGCCGTCCGACGCGGCGGGTCAGTTCGGAGGCGCGCACCGCGGTCTCGATCAGATGGCGGTCGACGGTCCAGATGTGCACGGGGTTGCGCTGCGGGCGACAGCGCACCCGCTCCCAGTCGGGCAGCAGCCGGGTGATCAGTCCCTCGGCCTCGAGGGCCTCCCAGACCTGGACGGTGGGACGGCCGGAGCCCAGCAGGGTCACCAGCTGCTCCCGGGCCTCGGCGGGCCAGGGCGTGGGCAGGGGGCGCCCGGTGGCGGCCAGTCGCCGTACGGCGTACAGGGAGAGGGGGAGCCCGGCCTGGGCGGCGGCAGCCGCGGCCCGCAGGGGCAGCACCGGGTCCTGCTCCGGGCGCGCGCCGCGGGCGAGCACCACCTCGCCGTCGTGCTCCACGACACCCTCCGCCAGCGGTGACCGCTCCGCCGCCGCCCGGCCGGCCCCGAACACGGCGCGCAGCCGTGGCCGCGCGGCACGCTCCTTGAGGACGCGCGCCACCTCGCGCCAGGTCACCTCGCCGGCGTACGACAGCACACGCGCCGCCTCGTACACCTGGCGCAGCAGGACGTCGGCGTCCCGCAGGCCCAGCGCGGCGGCTACCTGGTCCTGTTCCTGCAGCGCCAGCCGGTCGGTGGCGCGACCGGTGGTCAGATGCAGGGCGTCCCGTACGTCCAGCAGGGTGGACCGGGCCTGTGCCAATCCCTCGCGAGGTGCGTCCGCGAGCCAGGAGGCGGCCACCGCGCGCAGGGCGGTGGCGTCGCGCAGCCCGCCCCGTGCCTCCTTGAGGTCGGGTTCCAGCAGGTACTGCAGTTCGCCATGGCGTGCGGCCCGTTCCTCGCACAGTTCCCGCAGCTCGGGAAGGCGCCTGGGGGCCTGGTTGCGCCAGTCCGCCAGGACGGCCGTCCGCAGGCCCGCGGTCAGGCCGGGGTCGCCCGCCAGATGGCGGGCGTCCAGCAGGCCGAGCTGCACCTTGAGGTCCGCCTCGGCGGCCCTGCGGGCCTCCGCGGGGGTGCGGACGGAGTGGTCGAGGGCGAGGCCGAGGTCCCAGACGGGGTACCAGAGGCGGTCGGCGAGGGTGGAGAGCGCCGTGCTGTCGCCGCCGTCGTGCAGCAGAAGCAGATCGAGGTCGCTGCGCGGGGACAGCTCACCGCGGCCGTATCCGCCGACGGCGACCAGCGACACCCCGCGCAGCTCCGCGGCCCCGGCGGCGAACAGTTCGGCGAGCCAGCCGTCGGTCAGCTCCGCCAGCGCCGCACGGCGCGACGGACCGGACGGCGCCTCCTGCTGGAGGAGGCGCAGCCGGGCCGCCGCATAGTCGCGGGCACGGGTGCTCCCGGCCGTCGTGGATCCTTCCGCGTCCGTCACCGGCGACTCCCGTTCCCTCGTGCCTCACAGTGCGTCGGGGCCGCGTTCGCCGGTCCGCACCCGGACGGCCGTCTCGACCGGGACGGACCAGACCTTGCCGTCGCCGATCTTGCCGGTGCGGGCCGCCTTGACGATGACGTCGATCAGTTCCTCGGCGTCCTCGTCCTCGGCCAGTACCTCGATACGGATCTTCGGGACCAGGTCCACCGTGTACTCGGCACCGCGGTAGACCTCGGTGTGTCCCCGCTGACGACCGTAGCCGCTGGCCTCGGTGACGGTCAGGCCGTGCACGCCGAAGGCCTGGAGGACTTCCTTGATCGCGTCGAAGCGGTGGGGCTTGACGACGGCGGTGATGAGCTTCATGCGTCCACTCTCCTGGTCCGTGCGACGGCCGGGGCCTGCGCGGCGCCGGCGATGACGCCGCCGCCCGCACCGCTGAAGTCGTACGCGGTCTCGGCGTGCTGGGCCCGGTCGACGCCGGAGATCTCGGTGTCCTGGGTCACGCGCATGCCGATCGTCCTGTCGAGGAGGAGCGCGAGGACCGCGGAGGCGATCAGGGAGTAGGCGAGGACCGCGAACACCCCGGCGCACTGCTTCCCCAGCTGACCCGGGCCGCCGCCGTAGAAGAGGCCCTTGGCGGCGGACTGGCCCTTGCCGTCGGCGAGGAAGCCGATCAGCAGGGAGCCGACGACACCGCCGACCATATGGACCCCGACGACATCGAGGGAGTCGTCGTAGCCGAGCCGGTACTTCAGGCCCACGGCCATGGAGCACAGCACACCGGCGACAGCGCCGACGGCGATCGCGCCGAGCGGCGAGACCGCGCCTCCGGACGGGGTGATCGCGACCAGTCCTGCGACGGCTCCGGAGGCGGCGCCCAGGGTGGTGAACGCGCCGTGGCGGAACCTCTCCCAGGCGAGCCAGGCCAGCATGGCGGCGCCGGTGGCGATCTGGGTGTTGACGAACATCAGGGCGCTGACGCCGTCGTCGTTGCCGAGCCAGGAGCCGGCGTTGAAGCCGAACCAGCCGAACCACAGCAGGCCGGCGCCCAGCATGACCAGGGGGAGACTGTGCGGGCGCATCGGGTCCTTCTGGAAGCCGACGCGCTTCCCGATGACAAGGATCACGCCGAGCGCCGCCGCACCGGCGTTGATGTGGACCGCCGTGCCTCCGGCGAAGTCGATCACACCGAGATCGTGGGCCCAGCCTCCCTCGCCCCAGACCCAGTGGGCGACCGGGAAGTACACGATCGTGACCCACAGCACCAGGAAGACGGACCAGGCCGTGAACTTCACCCGGTCCGCCAGCGCACCGCTGATCAGGGCGGGTGTGATCACGGCGAACATCAGCTGGAAGACCGCGAAGGCGAAGACCGGGATGGTGGTGCCGTCCCAGAGCTGCATCCTGTCGATGCCGCTGAAGCCGGCGAAGGCGGAGGTCCAGCCGAGGAAGGAGCCGCGGTCGGTGCCGAAGGCCAGGGCGAAGCCGTAGAAAACCCACAGCAGGGTGACGATCCCCAGGCTGATGAAGCTCATCATCAGCATGTTCAGGGTGCTCTTGACGCGGACCATGCCCCCGTAGAAGAAGGCGAGCCCGGGGGTCATCAGCATGACCAGAGCGGAACAGATGAGCATGAAGCCCGTATCGGCGGACGACAGTCTGGATGCGTCCGCCGCGAGCGTGACGGCGGCTGGTGCCATCGGCGTCTCCTCGTCGGTGGGTACGGCCCGTGCGGGGGAACCTGAGTGCGGTCCGGTCATGAGAGGTGGGCCGGTCGTGCGCCATGAGACTGACGCAGAGCCGTTTCGGTCGAAGCCCCTCGATGTTTCCCCGCGGTGACGAAGGTGCCGGGCGTGTTACGCGTCGATGAACACCCGAATGGCGGACATATGAACCCCAGGCGCTCCATGTCCGCTCCCCGGGCGGTACGCGGGTCGGGTGGAGGACGGCCCGGTGCGCCGGGTGCACACGACCCGAGACGCCCGTCCCCATGGAAGGGGCGCACACCTCGGCGGAATACGGACCGACCGCGACGGCCATCCGATGACCTGGCTGGGGGAGCCGAGTCGGGCAGTTCGGGATGGCCGGCCGCGGCCGGGGTCCCAGGGGGCCCTCGAACACGGAGGGCCCGGGGGGGTCAGACCGCTTCGGCGGTCTCGGGCAGATAGGTGGCGAGATGGTCGGTCAGTTCGAGGACCTCGGAAAGATCACCGAAATCGCGTACGGCCGTGTCGACCGTCTTGCGGATCCGGGTGTTGACGCGTTCGGAGCGGACCTTGCGGGCGACCTCCATGGACCGCCTGGCCAGCAGTGCGCCCTGCTCGGGCTCCCCCTGGAGGAGGTGCACGGTGGCCAGGCCGATGAGGTTCAGCGCATAGGACCGCTGGTGGTCGGAGTCCTGGGCGAAGAGGTCGACCGCCTGCCGCATCAGGGGCTCGGCGAGCGAGGCGTAGCTGGGGCTGCGGCCGGCGACATAGGCCAGGTCACGGTAGGAGTGGGAGTTCTCCGCGTGCAGCTCGGCCTCGCAGAAGAAGCGGATCCAGTCGGGCTCGGGCTCGTCGAACTCGGCCGCGTCGGCGAAGGTGTCCTCGGCCATCCGGACGGCGCGCTTGCACTTGCCGGCCTGCCCCATGTTCGCGTACGCACGGGCCTCCAGCGCATGGAGCATCGACTGGGTGCGCGGGCCCGCGCAGTCCCGGCTGCCGTACTGGGCGAGATGGATGAGCTCCAGGGCGTCCTCGGGCCGGCCGAGATGGATCATCTGGCGGCTCATGCTGGAGAGGATGTAGGAGCCGAGGGGCTTCTCGCCGGCCTCCTTGGCGGCGTGCAGGGCGAGGACGAAGTACTTCTGCGCGGTGGGCTGCAGCCCGACGTCGTAACTCATCCAGCCCGCCAGCTGGGCCAGCTCCGCGGCGACCTTGAAGAGGCGCCTGGCGGTGGCCTCCGGCTGGGACTCCTGAAGCAGATCGGTCACCTCGTGCAGCTGGCCGACGACCGCCTTGCGGCGCAGGCCGCCGCCGCACTGGGCGTCCCATTTGCGGAACATCACGGTGGTCGTCTCCAGCAGGTCCAGCTCCGGCTTGGAGAGCCGGCCGCGGACCCGCCCGGCGGGCGCCGCCCCCGGTTCCTGACGCGGGGCGGCGGGGCCCGGCACGAGCCAGCGCTGCATGGGCTCGATGAGGGCCGGGCCCGCGGACAGGGCCAGCGAGCTCCCGAGGAAGCCGCGCCGCGCCAGCATCAGATCGCTGCGCGAGAACTCGCTGATCAGCGCCACCGTCTGCGGGCCCGTCCAGGGCAGGTCGATCCCGGCCACGGAGGGTGACTGGTGGGCGGTGCGCAGACCGAGGTCCTCGACCGCGACCACACAGCCGAAGTGCTCCGAGAACAGCTCGGAGAGGATCCGCGGGATCGGCTCGCGCGGATTCTCGCCGTCGAGCCAGCGACGCACCCGCGAGGTGTCGGTGGAAATGTGGTGGGCCCCCATCTGACGGGCCCTGCGGTTCACCTGACGCGCCAGCTCGCCCTTCGACCAGCCGCTGCGCGCGAACCACGAGCCGAGCAGCTCATTGGGGCGCTTGTCAGCGTTCGTCCCGTCTCCGCCGTTGCCGCCCACTGGAACGCCCCCATCCCTGAACCCACTTGTGCGCCGTGTGCGCCAAGCCCTACCAGAATGCCGGTGGATACGGCCCCGCGTCCGGCAGTTCTCACCCGGTGGGCGGGATCCGATGTGCCTCCGGCATACCCACGCATGCATGCGCCTTCGGGACCCATGCACTCAACGTAATTCCACGATCACGCACCCAGCCATGGCGATTCCATAAACGCCACCATTCGCCACCCCTTCGAATGAACCCCTGGCCGCCTCCGCACGATTCACTTGACACATGACGGCCGAAAGCTGATGGAGCGATGCACTTACCGGCGCGCGCCGTCGGACGCACCACCCGGAACGCAACCGGGCGCCGCCCGGATCAGCCGCCGACGAACAGGCCGACGAACAGAGCGGGCACTCGGAGCCGACGCTCCCGAGACGTAACCACCGGCGCGCCGGACCCGTTGGAGGGGGCATGGGCTTCACGTTCGGCGGCACACGCGCGATCCGCGAGATCCGCCCCGGCGCGCGACGCCGGGGCCGCTCCTCGGAGTGCACCGCCGTGGCCGAGTACACCGGGCTGTGGGGCTGGGACGTGGCGCCCGGCGCACGGGCCTGTGCCGGGGGGTGCTCCTGCGGGGTCCGCAGGTGTCCCGCGCCGGGCGCTCATCCGCTGGACGCGGCGACCGTGGTGCCCGCGGGTGCCACCCTCGACGAGGTGACCGAGGCCTGGGGCGAGGTGCCGGGCGCCGCCGTACTGCTGCCGGTCGGCCGCGCGTTCGATGTGATCGAGGTCGCCGAGGCGGCGGGGCGGCGCGCGCTGGTCCGGCTGGAGCGCATGGGTGTCCCGCTCGGCCCGGTGACGGCGACCCCGGACGGCCGCGCCCACTTCTTCGTCGCCCCCGGCTCCGCGGCCGAGCTCCCCGGTCTGCTGTACCGGATGGCGTGGGAGGACACGGCCCTCGATCTGCGCGCCCTGGGCCCGGGCAGCCACATCACCGCGCCGCCCTCGGACCGCGGGGGCCTCGGACCGGTCCGCTGGCTGCGCTCCCCCGCCCTCGACTCGGCGACCGCACCGCCGGCCGCCCGCCTGCTGATCGGCACCCTGGCCTATGTGGCGCACCGCTCGACCGCGTGACCCCGCCGGGCGGCCGGCGCGGAAAACACCGGGGCCCCGCTCCGTTCGCACCCGGAGCGGGGCCCTCGTCGCGTAACCGGCCCTCGACCGCCGTACGCCTCGCGCTCACCGTCAGTCGCCGATCAGCGCATCCACGAACGCCTCCGGCTCGAACGGCGCCAGGTCGTCGGCGCCCTCGCCGAGTCCGATCAGCTTCACCGGCACGCCCAGCTCCCGCTGGACCGCGACCACGATGCCGCCCTTGGCCGTACCGTCGAGCTTGGTGAGGACGATGCCGGTGATGTCCACGACCTCGGCGAAGACACGGGCCTGGACGAGTCCGTTCTGCCCGGTCGTGGCGTCGAGGACCAGCAGCACCTCGTCCAGCGGGGCGTGCTTCTCGACGACCCGCTTGACCTTGCCCAGCTCGTCCATGAGGCCGGTCTTGGTGTGCAGGCGCCCGGCCGTGTCGATGAGCACGACGTCGACGCCCATCTCCTTGCCCTCCTTGACCGCGTCGAAGGCCACGGAGGCGGGGTCGCCCGCCTCGGGGCCGCGCACGGTGTAGGCACCGACCCGCTCGCCCCAGGTCTGCAACTGGTCGGCGGCGGCGGCGCGGAAGGTGTCGGCGGCGCCGAGCACGACGGTGCGGCCGTCGGCCACCAGCACCCGTGCGAGCTTGCCGGTGGTGGTGGTCTTGCCGGTGCCGTTGACGCCGACGACCATCACGATGCCGGGCTTGCGGGCCTCGGGCTCGGTCTTCACGGTGCGGTCCATATCGGTGCCGACCAGCGCGAGCAGTTCCTCACGCAACAGCCCGCGCAGTTCGACGGGGGTGCGGGTGCCCAGTACCCGAACCCGCTCGCGCAGCCGCTCGACCAGTTCCTCGGTGGGCAGCACACCGACGTCGGCGGTGAGCAGCGTGTCCTCGACCTCCTCCCAGGTCTCCTCGTCGAGGTGCTCACGGGACAACAGGGTGAGCAGCCCCTTGCCGAGCGCGTTCTGCGAGCGCGACAGTCGCGCCCGCAGCCGGACCAGCCGGCCGGCGCTGGGTTCGGGGATCTCGATCGGGGGCGCCTCGACGGTGGGCGGCTCCTCGACGCCGACGGGAGCGGACGCCCCCGGGAGGCCCACCTCCTCGATCGACCGGCGCTCCTCGTCGCTCGGTGTCTCGGCCTCTTCGCCGACATGCGGCTCGGCCGGAGGGGCGGTGATGTCGGGCGTCTTCGGGGGCGCGGGAGGCAGCGGCTTGCGCCGCCGGCTGCCGACGATGAGCCCGCCGAGCGCGCCGAGCACGACCACGGCGATGACTACAGCAAGGATGACGGTTTCCATAACCCGTCCAGTATGCGCGACCGGGCACCGGCCGGTCCGGCGGCGGCTCCGGCGGCGCGCACCGGGTTGTCCGACGCCTCGTCAGGCGGTCGGCCCGCCCCGTCCGAGGCCCGGGGCGGAGCCACTCCTCCCGGGCTCCGACCGGCGGTCAGCCCATCTCCTCCAGCGCCTTGCCCTTGGTCTCGGTCACGAACTTCAGCACGAACGGGACGGACAGCGCGGCGAAGACCGCGTAGATCACATAGGTCGCGGAGAGGTTCCAGTCGGACAGCGACGGGAAGCTCGCGGTGATGGCCCAGTTGGCGATCCACTGCGCGGAGGCGGCCACACCCAGCGCGGCGGCGCGGATCCGGTTCGGGAACATCTCGCCGAGCATCACCCAGACGACCACACCCCAGGACAGGGCGAAGAAGAGGACGAACACATGGGCGGCGATCAGGGCGACCCAGCCCTGTGTGCCCGGCAGCCTGCCGTCGACCAGGTGGTACGAGAACGCCCACGCCTCCAGCGCCAGTCCGACGACCATGCCGGCCGAGCCGATGATCGCCAGCGGCTTGCGGCCGATGCGGTCCACGAAGACCATCGCGATCACGGTGCCGACGATATTGATGATCGACGTGGTGAAGGAGTAGAAGAACGAGTCCGTCGGGTTGACGCCGACCGACTGCCACAGCGTCGAGGAGTAGTAGAACGCGACGTTGATGCCGACGAACTGCTGGAAGACCGAGAGTCCGATGCCGATCCAGACGATCGGACGGAACAGGAAGCCGCCGCCGAGCAGATCCCCGAAGGTCGACCGGTGCTCGCTCCGCATGGCCTGCTCGATCCCGGTGACCCGGGCGTCCAGATCGGTGCCCGGGCCCTCGACCTCGGCGAGGATCTCCCGGGCGCGCTCGCGCCTGCCGACGGAGATCAGAAAGCGCGGGGACTCGGGGATGGCGAAGGAGAGCAGACCGTAGAGGACGGCGGGGACGACCATGACGCCGAGCATCACCTGCCAGGCCTCCAGGCCCAGCAGCCTGCCGCGCTGGTCGCCGCCGGCGGCGCTCAGCAGACCCCAGTTGACCAGCTGGGAGACGGCGATGCCGATGACGATCGCGGCCTGCTGGAAGGAGCCGAGCCGGCCCCGGTAGGCGGGCGGCGCCACCTCGGCGATATAGGCGGGGCCGATCACGGAGGCCATGCCGATGGCGAAGCCGCCGACGACCCGCCAGAGCGCGAGGTCCCACAGGGCGAAGGGCAGCGCGGAGCCTACGGCACTGACGGTGAAGAGGACGGCTGAGATCCGCATGCACCGGATACGTCCGATGCGGTCCGCCATGCGGCCCGCGGTGGCGGCGCCCACCGCACAGCCGATCAGGGCGATGGCGATGACCTGGGCCAGCGCCGCGGGGCCGATGTCATAGCGGTCCCGGACGGCCTCGACGGCACCGTTGATCACGGAGCTGTCGTAGCCGAAGAGAAAGCCGCCCATGGCGGCCGCCGCCGCGATGAAGACGACGCGCCCGAGACGTTCGGGCCGAGCCGTCCCGGCTCCCGTCTGCGGCGCCTGCGCTGCGCTGGTCACATGAACTCCTCGGGCCCCCGGCAGCGTTGCCGGGTGGGGGTGAGCCCTGCCAGGTGGCGACACCTGAAGGTGAAGACACTGCGGAAGCAGCCTAAGTCTTCGACTTTCGAAGCCCAAAGTCCGGAAGGAGTGGGAAAACCCACAGCAGCCGCTGGCATATTCCTTCATTTTGTGAAGGCAATGGAGAAAGTGCAGGTCCTCGCCGGGCTGAGCGCGCGGTTCCCCCGCGCCCCTGACGGGGGCGCGACGCACTGCTAGCGCAGACGCTGGGAGATGACCTTCGACACGCCGTCACCCTGCATGGAGACGCCGTACAGCGCGTCCGCGACCTCCATGGTCCGCTTCTGATGGGTGATCACGATCAGCTGGGAGGCCTCCTGAAGCTCCTGCATGATGCGGATCAGCCGCTGCAGATTGGTGTCGTCCAGGGCCGCCTCGACCTCGTCCATGACATAGAACGGGCTGGGCCGCGCCTTGAAGATCGACACCAGCAGCGCGACGGCGGTCAGCGAACGTTCGCCGCCGGAGAGCAGGGAGAGCCGCTTGACCTTCTTGCCCGGGGGCCGTGCCTCGACGTCGATGCCCGTGGTGAGCATGTGGTCGGGGTCGGTGAGCACCAGCCGGCCGTCGCCCCCGGGGAACAGCCGGCCGAAGACGCCCTCGAACTCACGGGCGGTGTCCCGGAAAGCTTCGGCGAACACCTGCTCCACCCGCTGGTCGACCTCCTTGACCACCTGGAGCAGATCCGCGCGGGTCTTCTTCAGGTCCTCCAGCTGCTCGCCGAGGAAGGTGTGGCGCTCCTCCAGCGCCGCGAACTCCTCCAGGGCGAGCGGATTGACCTTGCCGAGCTGCTGGTAGGCACGCTCGGCGGCCCTGAGCCGTTTCTCCTGCTCGGCGCGGACGAACGGCCGGGGCCGGTCGCCCGGCTGCCCGGCGTCCCCGGACGGCTCCTCGCCCTCGGGGGCCGGCGAGGGCGGCACCGGCTGGTCGGGGCCGTACTCGGCGACCAGCACCGCCGGTTCGACCCCGAGCTCCTCCAGCGCCCGGGTCTCCAGCTGTTCGATGCGCAGCCGCTTCTCGGCGCCGAGCACCTCGCCGCGGTGGACGGAGTCGGTGAGCTTGTCGAGCTCGGCCTTGAGGTCCCGGCCCTCGGTACGGGCGGTTCCGAGCTCCTCCTCGCGGCGCGCCTTGGCGGCCTCGGCGGCGGTGCGCTCCGCCTGCGCGCGGCCCAGCGAGACCTCGACATGGGCCAGGAGCTGCCGGGCACCGGAGGCGACGGCCTCCGCGACGGCGGCCTCGTGCCGCAGTCGGGCGCGGTGCCGCTCGGCCCGTGCGCGTGCCTCGCGTTCGGCGCGGGCGCCCCGGTCCAGGGCGTCGGCCCGCCCGGCAAGGCCCTTCACCCGCTCCTCATGGGTACGGACCTGGAGCCGGGCCTCCATCTCGGTCTGCCGCGCGTTCGCCCCGTCGGCGGCGAGCCGGTCGCGTACGGAGGTGTCGGGCTCCGCCTCGACCGGCATCTCCTCGGCCACGGCGAGCCGCTCGGCCAGTTCCTCGACCTCGCCGAGGGCCTTCTCCAGGGCTTCCTGCGCCCGGGCCGCGGCAGCGGCGGAGCGCTCGGCCTCCCCGGCCGCGCCCCGCGCCTGCCCGGCCAGCCGGCCCAGCTGCTGGGCGACTCCGGACTTCTCGCGCTCGGCAGCGCGCCGCCGCTCCCCCAGCTCCTCGACGAGGGCCGCGCACTCGGTGCGGCGCTCCCCCGCGCTCCACTGTTCCTCGGCCGACCGCTCGCAGATGACGGCGAGTTCCTCCAGCTCGGCGGCGGCCTCGTCGACGGAGGCCTGCACCTCCAGCAGGCTCGGGACCCCGGCGGACCCGCCGTGCGCGAAGTGCGCGCCGAGGAGATCGCCCTCGGCGGTGACGGCGGTCAGATCGGGCCGTGCCCGGACCAGTTCCTCGGCGTCCTCGAGGGTGCCGACCACGACCATGGAGCGCAGCAGCCGCCGCACGGCGGGCATCAGTTCGGCGGGGCCACGCACCAGATCGGCCGCGTACGGCACACCGGCGACCGGCGCCCCCTCCGGTACGTCCTCGGGGGCGCCGCTCAGCAACAGCGCGGCACGGCCCGCGTCCTGCTTGCGCAACAACCGGATGGCGTCGGCGGCCGAGGCCGGGGTGGTGACCGCGAGCGCGTCCGCGGCCGTGCCGAGGGCCGCCGCGAGGGCGACCTCATGGCCGGAGGTCACCGAGAGCAGTTCGGCCGCCGGGCCGAGGAGCCCCGCGAGCCGGTCCCGCGCCCCGAGCAGGGCGCCCGTGCCGTCCTTGCGGCGCAGCCCGAGGGCGAGGGCCTCATGGCGGGCCGCGACCGCGGCACGCCGGCGCTCGGCGGCGCCGGCCGCCTCGCGGGCCGCGGACAGGGCGGCCTCCGCGCCGGCCAGCGCCCGTCGGGCGGCCTCGTGGCGCTCGGCGAGATCCGCGTCGCCCGCGTCGAGGCCGTCGACCTCGGCCTTGAGCGCCTCGTACTCCTGCCGGGCGGCGACCGCGCGGTCCTCCGCCTCGTCGCGGGCGACGGCCAGCCGGTCGATCTCGGCCTGGGCGGAGGCGGCGCGCGAACGGGCCGCGTTGACCTGTCCGTTCAGCCGGGCCAGGCCCTCGCGGCGGTCGGCGAGCGCGCGGGCCGCGTCCTTCAGCCGCCGCTCCTCGCTCGCCAGTTCGCGTTCGAGATCGGCCCGGTGGGCGACGGTGTCCTCCAGGGCGCGCTCGGCCGCCTCGAGCGCCGCGGTCAGTTCGGCCTCCTGCTCGCGGACGCGCGCGGCCTCCCGTTCCATGTCCTCGGGGTCGCGTCCGCGACGCTCCTCCACGGGCGCCGACCGGGCGCTCTTCACTCGCGCGTCGGCGAGCGAGATCGTGCCGCGCACCCGCTCCGCGAGCTGGGACAGCTCGTACCAGGTCTGCTGGGCGCGGTGCAGCCGCGGGGCGAGCCGCCGTACCTCGTCCTCCAGGAACGCCTCGCGCCGCAGTGCCTTCTTCAGCTCGGCCTCGGCGCTCTCCTTGCGTTCCTTGAGCGCGGCCTCGTCCGCGATCTCGGCCCGGAGCGCCTCCCGCAGCCGTACCAGGTCGTCGGCGAGCAGCCGCAGCCGGGCGTCCCGGAGGTCGGCCTGGATGACGGCCGCCCGGCGCGCGACCGCCGCCTGCCGTCCCAGCGGTTTCAGCCGGCGGCGCAACTCGTCGGTGAGGTCCTGGACGCGGGCCAGGTTCGCCTGCATGGAGTCCAGCTTGCGCAGCGCCTTCTCCTTGCGCTTGCGGTGTTTCAGCACGCCCGCCGCCTCTTCGATGAAGGCGCGGCGGCCCATGGGGTCGGCGTGCAGCACGGAGTCGAGCTGGCCCTGGCCGACGATCACATGCATCTCACGGCCGATGCCGGAGTCGGAGAGAAGTTCCTGGATGTCCAGGAGGCGGCAGGTGTCGCCGTTGATCTGGTACTCGCTGCCGCCGTTGCGGAACATGATCCGCGTGATGGTGACCTCGGAGTACTCGATCGGGAGGGCCCCGTCGGAGTTGTCGATGGTCAGGGACACCTCGGCGCGGCCGAGCGGCGGGCGCCCGGTGGTGCCGGCGAAGATGACGTCCTCCATCTTGCCGCCGCGCAGCGATTTGGCCCCCTGCTCCCCCATGACCCAGCTGAGGGCGTCCACGACATTGGACTTGCCCGAGCCATTCGGCCCCACCACACAGGTGATCCCCGGTTCGAACCGGAGCGTGGTCGCCGAGGCGAACGACTTGAACCCCCGGAGGGTCAGGGCCTTGAGGTGCACGCCGCCGGACTCTACCTTTCACCGATGTCCCACTCCATGAACCCGCGGTTTCACCCATGAACATGCAGGGCACACCCTCCGTGAAGAGGCCGTAAGGTGCGCGGGGGCGGGAGGGGTGCACGGGGGCGAGGCGCGGGGGCAAGAAAGAAGGGACGCCGAGGCGTCCCTTGCAGACTCTGGCAGCTGAGCGGTTGAGAGCAGCCCAACCACTGCCGGTGCTGTCGTGGAGCGATGCAGTGATCAGGTGAGCGCAGGCTCCGCCTGGTGTGCGTCGATGCTCTCCATGATCCTGTCGTGAGAAGCGGCAGCCGTCAGCGCGTCGTTCTCCGCCTGGATCCGTACGAGCTCGGACTCGAGCTCCTGGACGCGCTGCTGGAGCCGTCGCATCTCGGCGAGGAGTCGCGGGTCGGAGCCGCCGACGTAACCGAGAAGCGCCTTTGCCATGATGGATGGTCCTCCACACTGAGTGACCGACCGAAGCGGTGTGGGTCGTGAGGGATTTTTGCACCCGCGGTGCTTGGCACTCTGGAATTCTTATGCCGTTCTCACATGCCAAACAGCTAAGGTGCGCGGGGCTTTCAGCGTCTCACCAAAAAGTTTGACGGTCAACACGATCACGCCTCGCGTCGGCGGGCTTCCCGGGTGCGGCGGCCTTGGAACGGGCGGCTCTGCGACTCCTGCGGGGCCCTGCGGGCGGTGGAGATCATCCCTACCCGGGAGCCTGCCATGAGTGGCGATTCTTGGCAACCACCAGGCCCTTTTCCGCTTCCGGCAGGAACCGGCGGCAGGTCTTCCGCTTCCTCGGGTACCCCGTTTGCGGCATCGCCTCAGCGGACCGCGAAGCCGTCGTAACCGCCGCGGGGCGTGTCCCACATCTCAGTGACTCCGTCCACACGCCCGGGTGTGTCGTCACCCCGGAGCCAGTCGAGCAGGCCCTCGCACCCCTGCCGTGGCCCCTCGGCGACCACCTGCACCCGCCCGTCCTCCAGATTGAGAGCAAAGCCACTCAGTCCGCCGATCTCCAGCGCCTTGGCCCGGGTGAACCAGCGGAAACCCACCCCTTGGACACGCCCGCGCACCCATGCGACGAGCCGTGCGTCGTCATTCATGGGTGCACGCTAACCGGCCAATGTCCCCGTGGGCACATCCTCCCCTTGCGCCATGCGGTAGCGTCCCGACCCAATGATTCTCGTATGAAACTCACTCATTCGAGTGAGTGACGCTGACCGCAAGACCAGGAAGGCCAGCAGATGGGACGCCACCGACGCTCCGACGCCGGACGCGCCGCCTCGGGCCGCGCGGGCGGGGTGACATCGGAAGAACAGCCCCCCGCGGAGCGCTACGGCCCCGAAAACCTCTACGGCTTCGCCGCGGTCCTGGAGGAGGAGCGGCTCGCAACGCGCTCGCACCGCAAGAAGAAGGCCGCGACCCCGGTCCGCACCGGTCTGCTGGGTGTCTCCGCAGCCGTCGCGCTGGGCACCGCGGCGGTCGCCACCGGGGTGCTGCCCGGCGCCGGACACTTCACGGTGAGCGGTGACCAGGGCGAGGTGGAGGCCGGGGGCGTCGCCCCGTCGGGCTTCGCCACCGAGCAGGGAGGCACCAGCGGCTCGGCCGAGGAACGCGGGGCCGGCTCCACCAGCCGCGGCGCGGACCGCACGGCCTCTCCGGCCGCGACTCCCTCCGCCTCTCCGTCCACGTCGGCACCGGCCGAGGAGAAGCCCTCGGAGGCGCCCACCCCGACGGCCACCGAGACCCCGACGGCGCCCGCGACCACCGCGCCCCCGGCGCCGGAGAAGCCGGAGCCGCCGAAGGTCACCCCGCCGGTGGAGGTGTCGGACGAGGCCGCTGCCGGGGCGGCGGTGCTCAACCTGGTCAATCAGGAGCGCGCGAAGGTCGGCTGCAGCCCCCTGACCGCGAACGCCCCCCTGCAGAGGCTGGCGGCGGACTTCAGCCAGGACATGGCCACCCGGAACTTCTTCGACCACACCGACCCCGGCGGCAAGGACCCCTGGGACCGTGCGGGCGTCCTCGGCATAACCGGCCTGGGCGGCGAGAACATAGCCCGTGGCCAGGCGACCGCCGAGGCCGTGATGGAGGCCTGGATGAACAGCCCCGGGCACCGGGCGAACATACTGAACTGCGACTTCCAGACACTGGGCGTGGGGGTCCACTTCGGCTCCGGGGGCCCCTGGTGGACACAGGACTTCGGTTACTGAGGGATTCCTGAGGAACCGAAGAAGGGGACGGAAGGGACCCAGGGTGGGCGCTTGCTTCTGGTGGGCGCGGTCTGCTGGGTAGCGCTGTGGTCGCGTACGCTTCGGCCATGGCCACCGCCCCGGAGCAGGACCTCCCCTACGACGTGTTCTCCCGGGCATGCCCGTCGCGGGCCACGCTGGAGCATGTCACGGGGCGTTGGGGGTCGCTCACCCTCGGCGCCCTGTACGAGGGGTCCCTCCGCTTCAACGAGCTGCGCCGCCGGGTCGACGGCGTCAGCGAGAAGATGCTCTCCCAGACCCTGCACGCCCTGGAGCGCGACGGTCTGGTGCACCGCGAGGCCCAGCCGACGAACCCGCCGCGGGTGGACTATGAGCTGACCCCGCTGGGCCGCGAGGTCGCCGAGCGGCTGCTGGCCCTGATCCGCAGTGTGGAGGGGCGCATGGACGACGTCCTGGCCGCCCGCCGCCGCTACGACGAGGCCCGGCCGGAGGAGTCGCCCTCACCGTGACGTCCGGTCCGCCCCGGGTTCACCGAGCGGCGGGCCGGGACGGGGCGCGGGGCGGGCGCTGGCAGTTCGGGCAGAAATAGCTGGACCGGTTCATCCAGGGGCGGCGGCGCAACGGTGTGCCGCAGCGCCGGCAGGGCAGCCCCTCACGGCCGTAGGCGTCCAGTGACCGGTCGAAGTAGCCCGACTCCCCGTTGACATTGACATAGAGGCTGTCGAAGCTGGTGCCGCCCACCGCCAGCGCGGCGCTCATCACGTCCCGTACATGGCCGAGGAGTTCGGCGGTGTGCGGCCGGGTGAAGCCCGCCGTGGGGCGCTCGTAGTGGACGCGGGAGCGCCACAGCGCCTCGTCCGCGTAGATGTTGCCGACTCCGCTGATCAGGGACTGGTCGAGCAGGGCCCGTTTGATGGTGCTGCGCTTGCGGCGCAGCGCCTGATGGAAGGCCTCGTCGTCGAAGAGCGGGTCGAGGGGGTCGCGGGCGATGTGCGCGATGACGTCGGGCAGCCCGTCCTGGGCGGTGTCGTGCAGCGAGAGGCCGCCGAAGGTGCGCTGGTCGACGAAGCGCAGCTCGGTGCCGAGCGCGTCGTCGAACCGGAACCGGATGCGCAGATGCTTCTCGTCGGGGGCCTCACCCGGCTGGACGAGGAGCTGGCCGCTCATGCCGAGGTGCGCCAGGACCGCCGTCCCGGTGCCCTCCACCGGGATCCAGAGGTATTTGCCGCGCCGGGCGGGCGTGCCGAGGCGCTGTCCCTTCAGCCGGTGCGCGAAGTCCTCGCCGCCCGCGAGGTGCCGGCGAACGGCGCGCGGATGCAGCACCTCGGTCTCGGCGACGCTCCGACGGGCGACCCAGCGTTCCAGGCCGCGCCGCACGACCTCGACCTCGGGCAGCTCGGGCACGGGGTTCCTCCGGAAGGGTGAGCGGGTCGATGTCCGCAGGGTACCTCGTGATCAAGGGGCGCCCCGGTGGCGGAAGGCGTCCGCCGACGACGACGGACCCCGCCCGGCGTGATCGCCGGGCGGGGTCCGTGGTGAAGGATTCAGAAGGATTCAGGCCGTGGCCGGGCCGCTCGCCGGGGCCGAGGCGGTGTCCGCGCCCCCGTCGGCCGCCGCCTTGTCGCGCTCGTCCGCGGCTGCTCGGATGGAGCGCCAGGCCGACTCCGCGGCCTGCTGCTCCGCCTCCTTCTTGCTGCGGCCGGTGCCGGTGCCGTACGAGACGCCTCCGACGCGGGCGGCAGCAGTAAAGGTCTTCTCGTGGTCCGGGCCGGTCTCCGTGACCAGGTACTCGGGAACACCGAGCCCCTCGGTCGCGGTCAGCTCCTGGAGGCTGGTCTTCCAGTCCAGGCCGGCACCGAGATTCGAGGACTTCTCGATCAGCGGGTCGAACAGGCGGTGCACCAGCTCCCCCGCCGCCTCCAGACCCTGGTCGAGATAGACGGCGCCGATCACCGCTTCGAGGGTGTCGGCGAGAATGGATGCCTTGTCCCGGCCGCCTGTGCCCTCCTCGCCCCGGCCGAGCCGGATGAAGGAGCCGAGGTCGAGCCCGCGGCTCACCTCGGCGAGCGCACGCGAGTTGACCACCGCGGCCCGCAGCTTGGCCAGCTGGCCCTCGGGCAGGTCGGGGTGGGTGCGGTACAGCGTGTCGGTGACCACGAGACCGAGCACGGAGTCCCCGAGGAACTCCAGGCGCTCGTTCGTCGGCAGACCGCCGTTCTCGTACGCGTACGAGCGATGCGTCAGCGCACGCACCAGAAGGGCGGACTCGACCTGATAGCCGAGCCGCCCTTCCAGAAGCGTGTGGGACGAGGCTGTGTTGTCCGCCGGACCACCCCCGCCGCGACGGGGACCGTTCTTGGCGTCAGTCATCAGACCTCTCACCAGCCGCTCAGACCTCGAGGACCTGGCGCTTGTTGTAGGTGCCGCACGACGGGCACGCGATGTGCTGCTGCTTGGGCTCGTGGCAGCGCTCGCACGCAACCAGAGTGGGGACCGCAGCCTTCCACTGCGACCGGCGGTGGCGCGTGTTGCTGCGCGACATCTTCCGCTTCGGAACAGCCACGGCTACTTCTCCTGCTTCTCGTCGGCGCGTGCTGATCGAGGCGCGCCGCCGCTCATCTCGTCCTTATCGCCGGCTTCGAGTGAATCGGCGATTCCCTGCAGTGCCGCCCAACGGATGTCGACGGCGTCATGGTGGTGATCCGGGTCGTCCGTGAGCCGCGCTCCGCACTCGGAGCACAGGCCCAGGCAGTCTTCCTGGCACACCGGCTGCATCGGCAGTGCGAGCACCACCGCATCACGCAGCAGAGGTTCGAGGTCGAACAGGCCGTCCTCGAGGAAGAGCCTGTCCTCGTCGTCCTCGGCGTCGTCGTCGGGCTCCGTGCTGGCACGGCCCCGGTCGTCGGCGTCAGGGTACGAGAACAACTCCTGGAAGTCCGCTTCGAGCTCTTGCTCCAGCGGCTCCAGACACCTTACGCACTCCCCCTCGGCCGATGCACGGGCGGTGCCCGTGACGAGCACCCCGTCCATGACCGACTCGAGCCGGAGTCCGAGCTCCACCGGGGCGCCTTCCGGCACTCCGACGACACCCGCGACACCGAGGTCCTTCGGGGCGTCGACCGTGCGGGACAGGCGCCGCAGCGCACCAGGACGCCGCCCCAGCTCGTGCGTGTCGAACACGAGGGGGTTGCGGTGGTCGAGGCGGGCGTTCAGGGCCGTTCCTGCTTTCGGTCGTCGAGACTCGGAGGGGACGCTGTCCGCGGTGTTCCGGGCAGCGCTGATCGCGAAGGGTACGTGCGACCGAAGAGCCAGGATACTGGACGTTTCGCTCTCGGCCCAATCCGGTGCGCCGCCCGGCCCCCGCCGGCCGGGGCGCCCGGACCGCTCAGTGGCCGCCGCGCCCCTGCTCGTAGGCGCGCAGCTGCTCGGCGCTGATCATGCTGGTGTCGAAGAGGCTGGCCTCGTCCAGGTCGTTGCTCTGGGCGTACCCCTGCCCGGCCTGTCCCTGGTCGTACCCGCCCTGCTGGTCGTACGCCTGGGCCTGCGGGTAGGCGGCGTAGGGGTCGGCCTGCTGATAGCCGTAGGCGTCCTGCTGGGCGTAGGCCTGCTGATAGCCGTACTGGTCGGTCTGCTGATAGCCGTACGGGTCCTGCTGCTGGGCGTAGACCGGCTCGGCCTGCTGGGCCGGGACCGGGGTCTGCTGGACCGGGGGGACCCTGGTCGGGAGCTCCGGGGTGTGCGCCGGGGCCGCGGGGGCACCGGCCGGGGGGTCGGCCAGGGCCGCGAGGTCGGCCAGATAGTCGGCGTCGCTGGAGTGCTGGCGGGTCGTGGTGTCGTCCGCGAGCGCGCCGAGGTCGTCGGTGGCGATCCGGCCGTGCAGCTTCTGGCGGCCCTTGCCCACGGCATCCAGGGTCTTGGCGAGGACGGCCTCGAAGGCGCCGAGCTTGGCGTCCACATAGGCGTCCGCGTCGCGGCGCAGCGTCTCGGGGTCGTGGCTGCGCTCGGGGGCGTCCTCGTCCTCGTAACCGTGCTCGTCGAGGCCGGGGCCGGTGCCGAGGAGCTTCTCGCGGCCGCGGCCCACCGAGCCGAGGGTCTTGGTGAGGACGACCTCGAAGTTGGCGAGCTTGGAGTCGACGTAGTCGTCGGCCTCGGTGCGGACCTCCTCGGCCTCCTGGCGGGCCTCGGTCAGGATGCGGTCGGCCTCGTTCTGGGAGCGGCGGGCGACCTCCGTGTCGGAGATCAGGGAGCCGCGCTCGGCGTGCGCGCCCTCGATGATCCGCTCGGCCTCCTGACGGGCCCGCTCGACCATCTGCTCGCGGTCGCCGATCAGTTCCCGGGCCTGGGCCAGGGAGTCGGGCAGCTCCTCGCGCAGCTCCTCCAGCATCGAGAGCAGCTCGGCACGGTTGACCACGCACGACGCCGACATGGGCATCGACCGGGCGCCGGTGACCATCGCAACGATCTCGTCCAGCTTCTTCTGTACGTCCACCGTGTGCTCGCCACTCTCTACAGCTGTGTTGGAGACGGACGGCTCGACTGTACGACCACTCCCGTGCCGCCCGACACCGGGTGACGGACTCTCAGGTCACCGGGCGCCCGCCGAAGTCCCGCTCAGTCCTTCCTGAGGCGGCCGGTCAGGGCCTCCAGTACGGTCGGGGGCACCAGGTGGGAGACGTCTCCACCCCAGGCCGCGACCTCCTTGACCAGCGAGGACGAAAGGAAGCTGTAGGTGGGGTTGGTGGGCACGAACAGGGTCTCCACTCCGGAGAGGCCGTTGTTCATCTGGGCCATCTGGAGCTCGTAGTCGAAGTCGCTGACGGCGCGCAGGCCCTTGACGATGGCGGGGATGTCGCGCTCCTTGCAGAAGTCGACGAGAAGGCCGTGGAAGGCCTCCACCCGGACGTTCCCGAACTCGTGGGTGACCTGGCGGATCAGATCGATCCGCTCGTCGATCTCGAACAGGCCCTTCTTGGACTGGTTGATCATCACCGCGACATAGACCTCGTCGTACAGCTTGGAGGCACGGGCGATGATGTCGAGATGTCCATTGGTGATCGGGTCGAACGACCCGGGGCAGACGGCGCGGCGCACTTGTGATCCCTCGCTCTCAAGTCCGGTCATCGTGCGTCTTCGCACGTGGAGGCGGCGCGACCGTACCAAAACGTCCCTTCGCCGTAGCGACGGGACCGGAGCGCGTCGAAGCCGTCCGGCCATCGGAACTCCCCGCCTCTGGTGCTGCGCTCCACGGTGACGAGCGCATCGTCCGCGAGCCAGCCTCCCGAGCGGAGTGTGAGCAGAATCTCGCGAAGATCGCCGTCGGACACCGCGTAGGGCGGGTCCAGGAAGACCAGGTCGTACGGCCGGGCCGGCGGGGCGGTGTGAATGATCTGTTCCGCTTTGCCCGCCCTGACCTCGGCGCCCGGGAGCCCGAGCGCCCTGACGTTCTCCCGGACGGTGCGCACGGCCCGGGCGTCGGCCTCGACGAGCAGGGTGTGGCCGGCGCCGCGGGACAGCGCCTCCAGACCGACGGCGCCGGAACCGGCGTACAGGTCCAGGACGTGCTCGCCCTCCAGCGGTCCGCCCAGGAGGGACTGCCAGGTGGAGAAGAGGCCCTCGCGCGCACGGTCGGAGGTGGGACGGGTGCCGTTGCCCGGCGGCACGGCCAGACGGCGTCCGCCGGCCCGCCCGGCGATCACGCGGGTCATCTCTTCGGTCCTTGTCGGTGTGCGGTCGGTGCCCGGGGTCATGGGCCGGATGCCCTCAAGTCTCTCAGCCGGGGGAACC
Source organism: Streptomyces nodosus (assembly GCF_008704995.1). Classification (NCBI taxonomy): domain Bacteria; kingdom Bacillati; phylum Actinomycetota; class Actinomycetes; order Kitasatosporales; family Streptomycetaceae; genus Streptomyces; species Streptomyces nodosus. The sequence continues at coordinate 5,319,703 of NZ_CP023747.1, read as the reverse complement.
CCGGCGCGCGGCGCGTCCCCGCGCGAAGGACGCCCGATGCCCCTTCTCTCTCCCCGGAGCCGGCCCCGCTCCCCGTGAAGGGCCGGTGCCGGCTCACCCCTTGTCCAGGTACTGCTCCCGCTCCTCGTCCAGCAGGGCCTCCAGGGCGGTGCGCAGGCCGGGGAGGCGCTGAAGCTCCGGGTCGGCGGCGACCACCGCGGCAGCCTCCTCCCTGGCCTCGGCGATGATCTCCTCGTCGTCGATGACCGCGAGCATGCGCAGCGAGGAGCGGGCGCCGGACTGGGCCTGGCCGAGGACATCGCCCTCACGGCGCTGTTCGAGGTCGATCCGGGAGAGCTCGAAGCCGTCGAGGGTGGCCGCCACGGAGTTCAGCCGTGCGCGGGCCGCGCTCGCCTCCGGCATCTCGGTGACCAGCAGACACAGGCCGGGCGCCGAGCCACGGCCCACCCGGCCGCGCAGCTGGTGGAGTTGGGACACCCCGAAGCGGTCCGCGTCCATGATCACCATCGCGGTGGCGTTCGGCACGTTGACGCCGACCTCGATGACCGTGGTCGCGACCAGGACATCGGTCTCACCGGCGGCGAACCGGCGCATCACCGCGTCCTTGTCGTCCGGCTGCATCCGCCCGTGCAGCACCTCCACCCGCAGCCCCTTCAGCGGCCCCTCGGCAAAATGTCCGGCGACGTCGAGGACGGCGAGCGGGGGCCGCTTCTCCGCCTCGTCCTCGGGTGTCTTCTTCGCCTTCTTCGCGGCGGCCTCGTCGAGGTCGTCCCCGATCCGGGGGCAGACGACATACGCCTGATGGCCGCCCACGACCTCCTCGCGCACCCGCTCCCAGGCGCGCGCCAGGAAGTGCGGCTTGTCGGCGGCCGGCACCACATGGCTGGCGATCGGCGAACGCCCGGCCGGGAGCTGGTCCAGGACGGAGGTCTCCAGATCGCCGAAGACGGTCATGGCGACCGTACGGGGGATCGGGGTGGCGGTCATGACCAGCAGATGGGGCGGCTGCTTCCCCTTGCCGCGCAGGGCGTCCCGCTGCTCGACGCCGAAGCGGTGCTGTTCGTCCACGACCACCAGACCGAGGTCGTGGAAGCGCACCTTGTCCTCGATCAGCGCATGGGTGCCGATCACGATCCCGGCCTCGCCGGTGACCAGGTCGAGCAGCGCCTGCCGCCGCGCGGCCGCGCCCATGGACCCGGTGAGCAGCACCACCTTGGTGGCCCGCTCGGAGCCGCCCAGCATGCCTCCCTCGGCGAGCTCCCCCATCATCTCCACGATCGACCGGTGGTGCTGCTGGGCGAGCACCTCGGTGGGCGCGAGCATGGCGGCCTGTCCGCCCGCGTCCACGACGGCGAGCATGGCGCGCAGCGCCACCATGGTCTTGCCGCTGCCGACCTCGCCCTGGAGCAGCCGGTGCATCGGGTGTTCGGTCGCCAGGTCGTCGAAGATCTCCCCGGAGACCTTCCGCTGCCCCTCGGTGAGGGTGAAGGGGAGTCTCGCGTCGAAGGCCGTCAGCAGTCCGTCCGTGCCGGGGACCCGGGCCACCGCGGGGAGCTGGGCGTCGGCGTGGCGGCGGCGCGCCAGGGCGACCTGGAGCACGAAGGCCTCGTCCCATTTGAGGCGGGAGCGGGCGTCGGCGATGTCCGCCTTGGTGTGCGGGCGGTGGATCTTGAGAAGCGCCTCGGGCAGGGAGACCAGGCCCCTGCCGTCGCGCAGGGAGTCCGGCAGCGGGTCGATCGCCTCCTGGACGCTCGGCAGCACCGTCTGCACCGCCTTGGCGATCTTCCAGGACTCCAGCTTGGCGGTGGCCGGGTAGAGGGGGATCAGGGCGCCCGCCCAGCTGTCCACCGCCTGGGCGTCGTCCTCGCCGCGCAGCAGTTCGTAGGCGGGATGGGCCAGTTGGAGCCTGCGGTTGAAGACGGAGACCTTGCCGGCGAACAAGGCGCGGGTGCCGGGCAGCAGTTCCTTGTGGGGCTTGTGCACCCCGTTGCCGAAGAAGACCAGTTGGAGCCGGCCGCTGCCGTCGGTGATGGTGACTTCGAGACGCTGGCCCTTGCCCCGCGGCGCCTTGGACGAGGCGAAGGTGTGCAGGCGCGCGTCGGCGACCTGGGCGACCACCGTCGCATGCTCGTCCAGGGGGAGGTCGGCGAGGTGGGTGAGCTGGCCGCGCTCCTCGTATCTGCGCGGGTAGTGGTGGAGCAGGTCTCCGACGGTGTGCAGACCGAGGTGCTCGGCCATCACCTTGGCGGTGGCGGGGCCGAGCGTGTTCTTCAGCGGTTCTTCCAGAGCGTGCACGAGATCCATTGCACACCACGGCGCCGACAATCCCGTATACGTCTCCCAAATCCGCTGGTCAGCGGGGTGGCTCGGGCCCTAGGATGACCGGCGCCCGGCCCGTTCGCGGTCACCGCCCCACCGGAGCCGCCCGACCCCGCGCCGACGATCGTCCCCCACCCGCGGCGCCGTGACGATGGATTCCCAGAGCTCCCAGTCATCCCAGGCGTCCCAGTCGCCTCAGCCGTCCCAGTCACCTCAGCCACCTCATACGTTCCAGGTCGATCTGCGCGGCCTGGTCGATCTGCTCTCCCACCACCTCTATTCGAGCCCCAAGGTCTATCTGCGCGAGCTCCTCCAGAACGCGGTGGACGCGATCACCGCCCGCCGCGCCCTCCAGTCCGACGCACCGGCCAGGGTCCGGCTGTACGCGGACGGCGGGGCCCTGCGCGTGGAGGACTCGGGCATCGGGCTCACCGAGTCGGATGTGCACAGCCTCCTCGCCACCATCGGGCGCAGCTCGAAGCGCGGGGACGGCCTGCAGGAGGTCCGCTCGGACTTCCTGGGGCAGTTCGGCATCGGCCTGCTGGCGTGCTTCGTGGTCGCCGAGCGCATCCGGGTCGTCAGCCGCAGCGCCCGTACCCCCGACGCGCCGCCCGTGGAGTGGACGGCCCGCGACGACGGCTCCTATGTCGTACGGACCCTGCCGCCGGACGCCCGTCCGGAACCCGGCACCACCGTGCATCTGGTGGCGCGTCCCGGCGCCGGGGACTGGCTCTCCGAGGACCGGGTGCGGTCCCTGGCGAGGGACTTCGGGGCGCTGCTGCCGTACGACGTCCGGGTCGGCGACGAGGCGATCACGGATCTGCCGGCCCCCTGGGACCGCGCGTACCCGTCCCCCGGCTCCCGCCGGGTGGCCCTGGCGCGCCACTGCCATGAGCTGTTCGGTTTCACCCCGCTGGACTCGATCGACCTGTCGGTGCCGCTGGCCGGGATCCGCGGGGTGGCGTATGTGCTGCCGACCGCGGTCAGCCCCGCCCAGCGGGCGAGCCACCGGGTGCACCTCAAGGGCATGCTGCTCACCGAGCGGGCCGAACAGCTGCTGCCCGACTGGGCGTTCTTCGTGCGCTGTGTGCTCGACACGGACAGTCTGCGCCCCACCGCGTCGCGCGAGTCGCTCTACGAGGACGAGACGCTGGCGGCCGTGCGCGAGGCCCTCGGGGAGCGCATCCGGTCCTGGCTGACCGGGCTCGCGGCCGGTGACCCCGAGCGTCTCGCCGCGTTTCTGTCCGTGCACCATCTGGGCGTGAAGTCGCTCGCGCGGCACGACAAGGACATGCTGCGCACGATGCTGCCGTGGCTCCCCTTCGAGACCACGGACGGGCGGCTGTCCCTGGAGGAGTTCGCCCAGCGGCACCCGGTGGTGCACTTCACCCGGACCGTGGAGGAGTACCGGCAGGTGGCGCCGATCGCCTCGGCGCAGGGCGTCGGGGTGGTCAACGGCGGCTACACCTATGACAGCGAGCTGGTGGAGGCGCTGCCGTCGGTGCGCCCGGGGACGGTGGTCGCGGAGCTGGACGCGGACACCGTGACCGCGCATCTGGACTCCGTGGACCCGGCCGAGGAACTGGCGCTGTCCGCCTTCCTGGGCACCGCGCGCACCCGGCTCGACCCGCTGGGCTGCGATGTGGTGCTCCGGGCGTTCCACCCGCTGTCCGTCCCGGCGCTGCACCTGGACGACCGGGCGGCCCGTCATGAGCAGGCCCGGGCGGAGGCCGAGGAGCAGGCCGACGAGCTGTGGGCGGGGATCCTGGGGTCGCTGCGGGGCGGCGCGCCCCGCGCCCGTCTGGTCCTCAACCATCTCAACCCGCTGGTCCGCAGGATCAGCTCGTTGCGCGACCCGGAACTGATCGGCACCGCCGTCGAGTCCCTCTACGGGCAGGCTCTGCTGATGGCCCAGCGCCCGCTGCGGCCCGCCGACTCCGCGCTGCTGAACCGCGCGTTCATCGGCCTGCTCGAATGGGCCACCCACTCCGACTCCCCGAAGGACGGCTCCCGATGAGCCAGGTCATGGACTTCGACACGCTGCGCCAGGCGATGGCGGACAACTACGAGCAGCCCGAGGGCCCGGCGCGCAACGCGCGGGCGGAGCAGCTGCTCGTGGAGGCGGAGCGGCTCGGCATCCCGCTGGCCGTGATCGAGGCGCTCGGACACCAGCTGAAGGTCTACAACTACAGCTCCGAGAAGGACAAGATGTTCGTCCCCTTCGCGCGTCTGCTGCGCATGTGGGACGAGCGGCCCGAGGACTTCGACGCCTATGAGACCCACTCTCTGCACTGGGTCTTCAAGTGGATGACGGCGGGCATGCTGGGCCAGCCGCACATCCCGCTCGCCTCGGTGGAGAAGTGGCTCGGCGAGATGGAGCACCGCTACCGGCTGGCGGGCCACTCCGAACGCGCCGTGCGCAGCGCCGAGTTCAATGTCGCCGCGCACATCGGGGACCTGGAGCGGGCCGGACGGGCGTACACCGCGTGGCTGGCCGCGGACCGCGACGAGATGGCCGACTGTCATGCGTGCGAACTCCACGACCAGGGGTGGTGGCAGGCGCGCAGGGGCGAGGACGAGCAGGCGCTGGAGCTGTGGCGGCCGGTGCTGGAGGGCGAGTACGTCTGCGCCCATGAGCCGCACGCCGTACTGGCCTCCTCGCTGCTGCCGCTGGTGCGTCTGGGCCGCCCGGACGAGGCCCGGGCGCACCATCTGCGGGGCTTCCGGCTGGTGCGGGGCATGGAGAGCATGCGGGCCTCGTACGCGAACCATGTGGAGTTCTGCGCGCTGACCGGCAACGAGGCGCGTGGCCTCGAACTGCTGGCCGAGCGGCCGCTGTACTTCACGGACTCCGGGGAGCCGCGCAGCAAGCTGGACTTCCTGAGCGTGGTGGCCCTGCTCATGGACCGGCTGGTCGAGCTGGGCCTCGGCGACCGGCCGGTACCGGGTCCGGCCGGCCGGGAGTGGACCGCGGGGGAACTCGCCGTCCACGCGCGCACGGAGGCACTCGGTCTGGCCGCCCGCTTCGACGCGCGCAACGGCACCCCGTACATCGGGGAGCGCACCCGGGAGCGGATGGCGCAGCGTCCCCTGGTGGACCGGCTGCCGCTGGGCGTGCGGACGACGCGCACGGCACCCGTGGCGGCCCCGCCGGTGCCCGCGCCCGTCCGGGAGCGGGACCTGCCGGAGCTGCTCGCCGAGGCCCGGCGGCTGTCGGAGGCGCTGCACCCGGACGCGATGGAGGCATGGGCCGCGGTGGGGCGTGCCGCGGAGGGCCGGGAGCTGGACGCCCGGGACCGTGCGGAGCTGGTGGACCACGAGGCGATGAGCCGGGGTCCGGAAGGTGCGGCGTTCTTCGAGCAGGCCGCCGAGCTGTACGCCGCGGCGGGCGACCCTGGGGAGGCGCTGGCGGCTCGCGCGCGTGCCGCGTTCGTGCGGGCTCTGACGGGCGAGGCCGACGACGCGCTGGAGACGCTCACCGAGCTGCGGGAGCAGGCGCTCGCCCTCCGTGCGGCGGGCGGCACGGAGGTGCGGCAGACGGCGTCCGTGCTGGTCGGGCGGGCGCGTGTGCTGGTGCATCTGCTGCACGACGGGGACGGCTCCGCACCGGACGCCGAGGAGGCCGTGCGGGAGCTGCTGGCGTTCGCCGGTCCGCACACCGGCCAGGTGCGGCTCGCCTCCCGGTCCGCCGAGGCGAAGGCCATGCTCGGGGGGCTGGCGGTGCACTCCGGAGACGACGAGACGGGCGCCCGGCTGCTGGCGGAGGCGGCCGGGGAGTATGTGGCGGCGGGCCTGCCGTGGTTCGCGGTGGAGCACGAGGTGCAGCTGGCCCGGCTGGCGCGGGGGCTCGGTGACGCGGGGACGGCGCAGCGGGCGGCCCGCGCGGCGCTGGAGCACGGCCGGGAGCATCTGGAGCCGGTCGCCCAGGCGCAGCTGCATCTCCAGCTGGCGGACACGCTGGGCGACGCCGGGGAGTTCACGGAGGCCGCCGAGCACGCCCTGCACGCGGCGCACTGGGCGGACGAGGCCGGTCAGGCCGAGACGCTGGGCGCATGGGCGCGGCATCTGCTGGGCGGCTTCCTGCTGCGCCAGGGGCGCTTCGCGGAGGCGGCCGAGGTGCTGGAGTCGGCGCTGCCCGATCTGAGCGCCGAGACGCACGGCGACGGGGCTCTCGTGCAGACGCAGTGGTGGCTGGGCGACTGTCACACCGAGCTGGGCGAGCACCGGGCGGCGGCGGAACGGTGGCTGGAGGCCGCGGAGATCGCCCGGCACTGGCCGGAGCAGCGCGACCACGCGATGCTGGCCCATCTGGCCGCGGAGGCGCTGAGCCACGCCGAGCTGCCCGTGGAGGCGGACCGGGCCTATGCCCGCGCCGTCGACCTGTGGCGCGAGCTGGGCAACACCCACGGTCTGGTACGGGCCCTGCGCGCCCGGGCGTGGCTCGCGGCGCGACTCGAACCGGGCCAGGACCAGGGGCCCGGCCCGGCGGGCCTGGACGCGGCGCGGGAGCTGATGGCACAGGCGGCGCGGGAGTGCGCGTCCGCCTCCGCCGAGGCCGAGGACGCCGGTGCGCGTGACGCCCTGACCGGCGAACTCGGCCATTCGCACCGTCAGTTCGGCGAGCTGATCGCCCGGTCGGTCGGGGACGGCGCGGGCGAGGAGGAGATGCGCGCGGCCTTCGAGGAGGCGCTGGGGCATCTCACGGAGGCGATCGCGACCTTCGCGTCCCTCGGTGCGGAGGCCCTCGACCTCCGCACCGGCGCGGAGCTGGTGGCGGGCCGGCTGGAGGCCGACCTCAGCCGGCCGGACGCCGCGGCCGCACGCGCGCGTGCGGTGCTGTCGGCGTACGAGCACGAGGACGGCGCCTCGGAGACGGTCCGGGCCCGCCGCGAGGAGGCGGAACGCATGCGGGACCTGTGGGAGGCCTCCCACTGACGAACACCGGGTGCCCCACCCCTGTCCGGGGCACCCGGACCCCGCCTCGTACACCGGGCGGTGGCCTCGGGGTGGCTGCCACTGACCGGGGAGGCCAGGGGCGGGCCTCGGTGTGTGTCCTCGGGCTTGCGGCGGCGGTGGACCGGGGCACCGGCCGTGCGCCGGCCGCCGGGCAAGGGGTGCGGGGCGTCGGGGTGGTGGCCTATCCACCCGACGGTCTGCGCCCCCACCGGCGACACACGCCTGCCGGGCAGTCGCTACGGCGCCGCCGACCCAGCCATCGCCGACTCCGGGCCTGACGGAACACGTCAGGCCCGACCACTCGCCGCCCCGGGCACTCGCCGCCCCGGCCGGCAGCACCGTCCCTGGGCTCGCTCACCTTGCGGCCCGGGACATGTGTCCCCGGCCGACGGCCCGTGCCTCAGGGTGTCAGCCCCGCTCCCCCGCCGACCGCCCAGGTCCCGGCACGACGGGCGCAGTCCGACCCGGCGACTCATGCCCGTATCCGACAGGCACAGCCTGGCCCGGGACTCATGCCCGTGCTCGACAAGCACAGCCCGCCCCAGGGCCTCACGCCCGTGCTCGGCAGGCGCGGCCCGACCGGGGCTCATGCCTGCCCGGCGGGGTGCGCGGGGCCCCGGGTCACTCCACGCCGATGAGGAGGATGGGGCCCTGGCGGCCGCCTCGGTAGACCACGGTGTCCACCGCGAGGTAGGACGCGCGGACCCGGGACTCCAGGTGGTCGGCGACGCTGTCGGGGGCCTCGTCGCCGAGGACCAGGGTGACCATCTCGCCGCCGGCCGCGAGCATGCGGTCCAGGACCGTCTCGGCCGTCGCCGTGACGTCCGAGCCGATGACCGCGACATCGCCGTCGATCATGCCGAGCACATCGCCGGCCTGGCAGATGCCGGCCATCGTCCAGGACTGGCGTTCCGCGACGGCCACCTCGGCGTACCGGGTGGCGCCCGCCGCCGAGGTCATCGCCACCACGTCCTCGTCGAAGCGGCGCTCCGGCTCGTGCACGGCCAGCGCCGCGATGCCCTGCACCGCGGACCGGGTCGGGATCAGCGCCACCCGGACGCCCTCGGTGCGCGCCTGTTCGGCCGCGGCGGCCACGGTGTCGCGCAGATCCGCGTCGTTCGGCAACAGCACCACCTCCCGCGCATGCGCCCGCCGTACCGCCTCCACCAGTTCGCCGCTCGCCGGCGGCTCGCCGGCCCGGGCGAGCACGGTGGTCGCCCCGGCCTCCTGGTACAGCCCGGCCAGTCCCTCCCCCGGTACGACGGCCACCACCGCACGCTGGACCGGCTCGCGCCGCGGCCGTCCGGCACCGGCGGTGTGCGCGTCCCCGGCGGCGAAGTGGGTGATCCGAATGCGGTGGGGCCGCCCGGCCTCGACGCCCGCCTCCACGGCGGCACCCGCGTCGTCGACATGCACATGGACGTTCCACAGCCCGTCCCCGCCGACCACCACCAGGGAGTCCCCCAGCCCGTCGAGCCGCTCCCGCAGCCGCGCCACGGCCGTGTCGTCCGCCTCCAGGAGATAGATCACCTCGTACCCGGGCCCGCCCCCGCCCGCCGGAGGGTCGGCGCACTCCCCGGTGACGACGGACACGACGCCGTCCCCCCACGGGTGGACGGCGCGCCCCGGCCCGCCGGGAACCCCCGGGGCCTCCCCCGTCAGCGTCTCCACCAGGGCCGCGAGGACCACCACCAGGCCCCGGCCGCCCGCGTCGACCACACCGGCGCGCTCCAGCACCGCCAGCTGCCCGGGCGTGGCCGCGAGGGCCGCCCGGGCCCCCTCGTACGCCGCCCGCGCCACGGCGCCGCAGTCGTCCTCGGCCCCGGTGACCGCGTCCGCGGCGGCCGAGGCCACGCTCAGCACCGTGCCCTCCACGGGGTGCGCGACGGCTTCCCGTGCGGAGTCGGCCGCCCGCCGGAGCGCCAGCCGCAGCCCCTCGGCGGCCGGAGGAACGGTCCCCTCGTCGGCGGCGAGCACCTGCGCCATCCCACGCAGCAGCTGCGCCAGAATCGTCCCGGAGTTACCCCGGGCCCCGATGAGCGCGCCGTGCGCCATGGCCCGTACCGCGTCGGCGAGCGTCGGGCGCTGCGCGCCGCCCGCCTCGTATCCGGCGAAGACCGCCTCGACGGCCGCGGCGGCCGACTCCACGGTCAGATAGAGGTTCGTGCCGGTGTCCCCGTCGGCCACGGGATAGACATTGATCGCATCGATCTCCTCGCGCGCCCGCCCCAGCGCCTTGAGCGCGAGACCGCACCAGGCGCGCACCGCGAGGGCATCCAATGGCTGCGGCACCTGCGCCACCTGCGCCTCCTTGAGCTGCTGGACGTGTGACGCAGCGTAGCCCCAGAGCGGCTCCGGACCGGAAGAGGGCCGGGCGGCACCGGGCCCGGACCCGCGGGCGAGGAGCGTCGCGGGCCGGCGCGGGGGCCTCGGAAGCCCGTGGTAGTTTCATGGCACGGGTGCAGCCGTTGTATGCTGCTCCGGTTGGCCCGATCCAATCGGGCCTTTTCCCCCTGGCGGCGCCACTCAGGTCTACGATCTCGATCCCGGCGTGCCGGGATCAACCGTAAGTGCATCTGAAGTCTTTGGAGTGACCCGTGGCTGCCAACTGCGACGTCTGCGGCAAGGGGCCGGGCTTCGGCAACAACATCTCGCACTCGCACCGCCGTACGTCCCGCCGCTGGAACCCGAACATCCAGCGTGTGCGTACCGTGGTCGGCGGGACGCCGAAGCGCGTGAACGCCTGCACCTCGTGCATCAAGGCCGGCAAGGTCTCGCGCTGACGCTTCCCCCGAGGGATCCTCGTAGGCGCGCGGCCATCGCTGGTTCGCTGGAGAAAGCCGGTCCATGAAAGTGGACCGGCTTTCTGCTGTGCCCGCGCGGCCCCGGCCCGGCGGGATCCGCGGCCGCCGTCGGCAAGAGGTACCGGCAGCAGGAACCGGCGGCATGAGCAGGGCTCGGGGCGGGGCGCCCCAGGCCGGACGGGGGCGACGCGTGTCCGCCGTCTCCGCCCGTGGCCGGGTGAGCACCCCGCCCCGGCCTGCTACGACTCGATGCCCCCGAAGTGGTCCCAGCCACCCTTGCTGGTCCAGGGCGCCCCGTCGACCGTCACCTGCGGCAGTGCCGACGGATGGAGCACCTCGCCGATCACCCTCCAGCGGGCCGGCAGCTTCACGTCCGGCGGGAAGGCCGCCACGATCGCATGGTCCTCACCGCCGGTGAGCACCCACTGGAGAGGGTCGACGCCCACGGCCTGCCCGATGTCGTTCATCTGGGACGGGATGTCCATGGCGCCGGAGCGGATGTCGATCTGCACCTTGCTCGCCTCCGCGATGTGCCCGAGATCCGCGATCAGTCCGTCACTGACGTCGCACATCGCGGTCGCGCCGAGCCCCGCGGCGGCCGGGCCCGCGTGGTAGGGCGGCTCGGGGCGCCGGTGCGCCTCGACGAAGGCGCGCGGTGAGCGGAAGCCGCGGGAGAGCACCGCGTGCCCGGCCGCGGACCAGCCCAGCCAGCCGGTGACGGCGACCACATCGCCGGGCCGGGCGCCGGCCCGGGTGACCGGCTCGTGGTTGCGCAGATCGCCGAGGGCGGTGATCGAGATCATGATGGTGTCGCCGCGTACGACATCACCGCCGACCACGGCCGCCCCCGCCACCTGGCACTCGTCGCGCAGCCCGTCCATCAGCTCGGTGGGCCAGGCGACCGCCAGATCGGCGGGGACGACAAGACCGAGCAGCAACGCGGTGGGCACGGCCCCCATCGCGGCGATGTCCGCGAGGTTCTGCGCGGCCGCCTTGCGCCCCACGTCGTACGCCGTCGACCAGTCGCGGCGGAAGTGCCGGCCCTCCAGAAGGATGTCGGTGCTCGCCACCACCCTGCGGTCGGGCGCGGCCACCACCGCGGCATCGTCGCCGGGGCCGATCCGGACCGCCGGGTTGGTGGTGAGCCGGGAGGTGAGCTCTCTGATGAGCCCGAACTCGCCCAGCTCGCCCACGGTGCCCTTCATCGTCGTGCATCCCCTTCTGTTCCCCGCGGCGCCCGGTCGCGAGCCCTCGTCGTCCTCGGTACGGTCGAGTCGACCGTCAACTTGTGTCGTCGGCGTTCCCCGGCGTTCAGGCCACTGCCCCCGCGGGTCTCCCCGTGGCGAGCTGCGACGCGATACCGTGGCGTCCCTTTCTCACCCATGATCCTCGTGGCCGCCCTGGAGGTTCCGTGGTACAGGCGTACATCCTGATCCAGACGGAGGTCGGCAAGGCGTCGGCCGTCGCCGAGACGATCAGCAGGATCCCCGGTGTCATCCAGGCCGAGGACGTGACGGGTCCCTATGACGTCATCGTCCGCTCCCAGGCCGACACCGTCGACGAACTCGGCCGCATGGTGGTCGCCAAGGTCCAGCAGGTGGAAGGCATCACCCGCACCCTCACCTGCCCGATCGTGCACCTGTAGCCCCCGTCTACGCTGGGCCGGTGCACTCTTTCCGTCACCGGCTCCTCGGTCTGCCCGCCCTCGCCCTGCTGATCGCCGCGGCGGGCTGTTCCTCGGGCGACGCCACCGCGTCGACCGCGGTTCCCAGCCCGGACACGAAGGTCGCCGGGCTGTGCCGGAACCTGGACAAGGTGCTGCCGCGGACGGTGGACGGCCTCGACCGGAAGGATCCGGAGCCCCCCTCCGCGCTGACGGCGGGCTGGGGAAGTCCGGCGATCATACTGCGCTGCGGTGTCGCACAGCCGCCGAAGATGACCGACCCGAAGGTGGCCCGGGGTGACGACCCGACCTCGGTCGGGGGCGAGGTGGACGGCGTCGGCTGGCTGATGGAGAAGCAGAGCGACGGCTCGTACCGTTTCACCACGACGCTGCGCCAGGCCTATGTCGAGGTGACCCTGCCCGAGGAGCGGGCCGACGACGGCGCGTCCGTGCTCGTCGACCTGGCCCCGGCCGTGAAGAGGGCGATCCCCGAAGGGATCGCCCTCTGAGCCCCTGAGTCCGACCCGTCCTCAGCGCAGCCCGGTCGACCGCCGCAGCGCCGCCTCGAGCAGACGGTCCACCAATTCCCCGTAGCTGACCCCGCTCGCCTGCCACATCTGCGGGTACATGGAGATCGGCGTGAAACCGGGCATCGTGTTGATCTCGTTGATCACGAACTCCCCGTCGTCGGCGAGGAAGAAGTCCGCGCGCACCAGGCCCTCGCAGGAAGCCGCCTCGAACGCCTCCACCGCGAGCCGCTGGACCTCGGCGGTCTGTTCCTCGGTCAGCGGCGCGGGCACCAGACCGGGCGTGGAGTCGATGTACTTCGCCTCGAAGTCGTAGTACGCGTGCGCGTCCGGCGGCGGGATCTCGGCGGGCACCGAGGCGCGCGGCCCGTCCTCGAACTCCAGGACACCGCACTCGATCTCGCGGCCGCGCACCGCGGCCTCCACCAGGACCTTGGGGTCGTGCCGCCGGGCCTCCTCGACCGCCTCGTCGAGGCCCGAGAGGTCGTCGACCTTGGTGATGCCGATCGACGAGCCCGCGCGCGCGGGCTTCACGAACAGCGGCCAGCCGTGCTCCCCGGCGAAGTCGACGATCTTCTTCCGGGCGCCGGCCCGGTCGCGCTCCCACTCGCGCGGCCGGATCACCAGGTAGGGGCCGACCCTCAGCCCGAACGAGGTGAACACCCGCTTCATGTACTCCTTGTCCTGGCCGACGGCCGAGGCGAGGACACCGGCGCCCACATAGGGGACACCGGACAGCTCCAGCAGACCCTGGAGGGTGCCGTCCTCCCCGTAGGGGCCGTGCAGCACCGGGAAGACGACGTCGACCTCGCCCAGCGCCTTGGGCACCGAACCGGGCTCGCTGTAGACGACTTCGCGGTTGGCCGGGTCGACGGGCAGCACGACCGCGCCCTCCTGGGACTCGGTGAGTTCCTCGACCTCGGGCGTACGGCGGTCGGTGATCGCCATGCGCTCGGGTTCGTCGGCGGTGAGCGCCCAACGGCCGTCCCGGGTGATGCCGATCGGCAGGACGTCGTACTTCGTCCGGTCGATGGCGCGCAGCACGGCACCCGCCGTGACGACGGAGATCCCGTGTTCGGAGCTGCGGCCGCCGAAGACGACGGCGACACGCGGCTTGCGAGGCGGCTGCTCAGGGCTCTGGGGGAGGTTCTCGGTGCTCATATCGCGTTGAGAGTACCTGGAGGCCGCGCCCGGACACAGCGTCCGCCCCCGTGAGTGGGCCGAAGGGACGCGCGGGCGGAGCCGGGCGTCGGCTACGACGACGGCGCCGGGACCCCGGCACGAGCGCGCCCCGCCGGCCCGGACCCCCCGAGGGGAGAACGGGCCGGCGGGCAGCGGGTGCTCAGCGTCGTTCCGGCTTCGCGCTGCGCGACATCAGTTCCTTCAGCGCGGCCACCGGCGAGGTGCCCTCGTGGACGATGCCGACCACGGTCCTGGTGATGGGCATGTCGACACCGTGCCTGCGGGCCAGATCCAGCACGGACTCACAGGACTTGACGCCCTCGGCGGTCTGCCGGGTGACCGCGATGGTCTCCTCCAGCGTCATGCCCTTGCCCAGATTGGTGCCGAAGGTGTGGTTGCGCGACAGCGGCGAGGAGCAGGTGGCCACCAGGTCGCCGAGGCCCGCGAGCCCGGAGAAGGTCAGCGGGTCGGCACCCATGGCGAGTCCGAGCCGGGTGGTCTCGGCGAGCCCGCGGGTGATCAGCGAGCCCTTGGCGTTGTCGCCGAGCCCCATGCCGTCGGCGATGCCGACCGCCAGGCCGATGACGTTCTTGACCGCACCGCCGAGTTCGCAGCCGACCACATCGGTGTTGGTGTAGGGCCGGAAGTACGGCGTGTGACAGACGGCCTGGAGCCGGCGGGCGACGTCCTCGTCGGTGGCGGCGACCACGGCGGCGGCCGGCATACGAGCGGCGATCTCCCGGGCCAGATTGGGTCCGGTGATCACGGCCACGCGCTCCGGACCGACCTTGGCGACATCCTCGATCACCTCGCTCATCCGCATGGCGGAGCCCAGTTCGACGCCCTTCATCAGGGAGACGAGGATCGTCCCGGGCGCGAGCAGGGGCGTCCACTCGGCGAGGTTCTCGCGCAGGGTCTGCGAGGGGACCGCGAGTATCGTGAAGTCGGCGTCCCGCGCGGCCTCGGCGGGGTCCGTGGTGGCCCTCAGATTCCCGGGAAGCTCGACGCCCGGCAGGTAGTCCGGGTTCGTACGGGTGGAGTTGACCGCCTCGACGAGTCCGGCCCGCCGCGCCCAGAGGGTGACCTCGCAGCCGGCGTCGGCGAGCACCATGCCGAAGGCCGTCCCCCACGATCCCGTTCCGAACACGGCCACCTTGACCGGCTTGCTCACTGGCCCTGCCCCTCCTTCTCCCGTTCCTGCTCCTGTGCGGCACTCCGGCGGCGCTGCTCGATGCGCACCTCGCGCGGGTCGAACGGCTTCTCGGGCGCCTTCTCGCCGCGGATCTCCTCCAGCAGGCGCGTGATGGCGGCCATGATGGTCTCCGTCGCCTCCTTCAGCAGCTCCGGAGTCATCTCCCGGTCGTAGAAGCGCGTGAGGTCGACGGGCGGACCCGCGAGCACATGGTGCGTCTTGCGCGGCAGCAGCTTCGGCTTCTTGGCGTAGGCCGGCAGCAGTTCATTGGCGCCCCACTGGGCGACGGGGATCACCGGGCACCTGGTCTGCAGGGCGACCCGGGCCGCACCGGTCTTGCCGGTCATGGGCCAGCCGTCCGGATCGCGGGTGAGGGTGCCCTCGGGGTAGAAGGCGACGCACTCGCCGCGCTCCACGGCATCGATCGCGGCCCGGAAGGCGCTGAGGGCGTCCGTGCTCTCGCGGTAGACGGGGATCTGCCGGGTTCCGCGCATCGCGGCACCGACCAGTCCCTTCCTGAACAGACCGCTCTTCGCGAGGAAACGGGGAACGCGTCCGGTGTTGTACTGATAGTGGGCGTAGGCGAACGGATCCGCATGGGAATTGTGGTTCACCGCGGTGATGAATCCACCCTCGGCCGGAATGTTCTCCATTCCGCGCCAGTCCCGCTTGAGCAGAACCACCAACGGCGGTTTGCAGAGGACCGCTGCGAAGCGGTACCAGAAGCCGATTCTGCGGCGGGGCACGCGGACACCTTCCTCTAGGGACCGGCACAAGGCCTGGCACCGGGGGTTGTGGGCCGCACAAGTGTCGCCCCGGGCCGCCCGTCTGTCGAGAACACCGTACGCCTCGCCGTGCCGTCGTCCGGGCGGGCCGTCACGCGTCACCGGAGGAACCGGGTGACAATGGACGCGACAACAAGGGGGCGGAGCACTCGTGCAGTGGACTGTGGTCGTACCCGTGAAAGCCCTGGCGCGGGCCAAGAGCAGGCTCTCGGACACCGCGGCGGACGGTCTGCGTCCGGGACTCGCTCTCGCCTTCGCCCAGGACACGGTGACAGCGGTGCTCGACTGTGCCGCGGTGCGGGATGTGGCGGTCGTCACGGACGATCCGCTCGCCGGACGCGAGCTGGCGGCCCTGGGCGCGGGCATCGTGCCGGACGAGCCCGGCGACGGTCTGAACGCCGCGCTCACCCATGCCGCGGCAGTCGTACGGCGACGGCGCCCGAACGGCGCGGTGGCGGCGCTCAACGCCGATCTCCCGGCGCTGCGCACCGCGGAATTGGCCCGGGTGCTCGAGGCCGCGACCGAATTCCCGCGCGCTTTTCTGCCCGACACCGCCGAAATCGGTACGACGCTGCTCACCGCCGCCCCGGGCCGGGAATTGCAGCCCGTTTTCGGTGTCGATTCGCGCGTACGGCACCGCGCCTCGGGAGCCGTGGAACTCGCGCTGGACGCGGTGGATTCCGTTCGCCAGGACGTGGACACCGGGGACGATCTGCGCGCGGCACTGGCCCTGGGCGTCGGCCCCCATACCGCGGCGGCGGCCGCCCGACTCCTGATCCCGGGCCACCGGCCCGACTGACGTCCCGGCCCGGGGAGCCGTGCGCGGCGGTCGATAGGCTGCCGTCATGCAGGCGACCGCGTACACCTACGACCCCGAGACGCGCACCGGTCAGGTGCTGCTCGACGACGGCACCCCCGTCCCCTTCGACGCGCAGGCGTTCGACGCCGGTGGGCTCCGGCTGCTGCGCCCGGGGCAGCGGGTGCGGATCGAGACGGAGGGCGAGGGCGCGGCCCGCCGGATCACGCTGGTGACCCTGCACACCTTCTGAGCCGCGCACGGACGTCCCGGCAACGCGGCTGAGTGCGGTGCCCGGGGGCAGCTCCCAGCGGTGGCCGCGGAAGCGTCGCGGGCCCGGCAGCCACAGTCGAACAGGCCCCGGGTCCCCGGACACACCGCGGGCCGGGCTCCCCCTGGGAGCCCGGCCCGGCGCGTGAGTGCCCGTGTACGCCCCGTCTACCTGCGGGCGGTGGTCTTCTTGGCGGTGGTCTTCCGGGCCGTCGACTTCTTGGCCGGGGCCTTCTTCGCCGGAGCCTTCTTGGCCGCCGCCTTCTTGGCGGTGGTCTTCTTCGCCGTGGTCTTCTTCGCGGCCGCGGTGGTCTTCTTCACCGCCGCCTTCTTCGCGGTGGTCTTCTTCGCGGCGGCCGTGGTCTTCTTCACCGCCGCCTTCTTCGCGGTGACCTTCTTCGCGGGCGCCGCCTTCCTGGCGGTGGTCTTCTTCGCCGCGGCCTTCTTGACGGTGGCGGCCGCTCCGCCCGAGAGGCTGCCCTTGGGCGCCTTCTTGACGGCGACCTCGCCGCCGCGGGGGAGCTTCTTGGTGCCACTGACCAGGTCCTTGAAGCCCTGTCCTGCGCGGAAGCGCGGCACAGAGGTCTTCTTGACCCGAACCCGCTCTCCCGTCTGCGGGTTACGGGCGTAACGGGCCGGACGCTCGACCTTCTCGAACGAACCGAAGCCGGTGACCGAGACCCGGTCGCCTCCGACGACCGCGCGGACGATCGCGTCCAGGACCGCGTCGACAGCATCGGCAGCCTGCTGGCGGCCGCCCATCTTGTCGGCAATCGCTTCTACGAGCTGCGCCTTGTTCACGTCTTCCCCTTCGGAGACATCGCCAGAACGAAAGTGTTCAAGCTTTTCGCACGTTAGGCAGATATATACCGCAAATCAAACACGAAACGGGCTTATCACCCTCGTGCCGCAACGGACTCGGCGGACTCAGAGTTCCTCTCCGGGGATTCGGTCCTCGTCGAGGTCGGCCATGAACCGCTCAAGACGCCTGTTCGCTGCGGCGGGATCGTGCTTGGCCGCGGCCGTAATGACCAGCAGCTTCCGGGTCAGCGCCATCCGTACGCCCTCCGGGACTTGCAGTGCGCGCACGGTCGCGTGCGCTTCCTTGAGCCGGACCGCGACCGCCGCATAGAGCTGGAGTTGGCCGTCGTAGTCCATGCACAGATTGTGCCATCTGGGGCGAGTTGTCGCCCCCGCTGGGGGCAACTGCCGTCTGTCCGAGGTCTTCCGGGCGCTCCGTCCCCGCATGGCCGCGGACCCCGCCTACCCCTTTAACATCCCAGGTAACCAGGGGAGTTGCCGTCCCCCGCGGCGGCGTGCCGGACCCGTTCGGGGGCAGAAACGGCTGTACCCCCAACCGTCCACGATTGGGGGTACAGAGCGATGTCGGGTGGCCGAAACCAGCCCTTGCGGGCTGGGTGTCAGACCTGAAGCGTCCGCGGTTTGTATCCGGGGCGCTCCGTCTCGTACGCGGCGATGTCCGCCTCGTTGCGCAGGGTGAGAGAGATGTCGTCGAGGCCGTTCAGCAGCCGCCAGCGGGAGTTCTCGTCCAGCTCGAAGGCGGCGGTGATGCCCTCGGCCCGCACCTCGCGGTTCTCCAGGTCGACCGTCACCTCGGCCTCCGGGTCCCGCTCGACCAGCTCCCACAGGGCGTCCACGGTCTTCTGCTCCAGTACGACCGTGAGCAGGCCGTTCTTGAGCGAGTTGCCGCGGAAGATGTCGGCGAAGCGGGCGGAGATCACGGCCTTGAAGCCGTAGTTCTGCAGGGCCCAGACGGCGTGCTCGCGGGAGGAGCCGGTGCCGAAGTCGGGGCCGGCGACCAACACCGTGGCGCCCCGGCGCTCGGGGCGGTTGAGCACGAACTCGGGGTCCTTGCGCCAGGCCTCGAACAGCCCGTCCTCGAATCCGTCCCTGGTCACCTTCTTGAGCCAGTGGGCGGGGATGATCTGGTCGGTGTCGACGTTGCTGCGGCGCAGCGGGACGGCCCGGCCGGTGTGCGTGGTGAATGCTTCCATGACTCTCAGACTCCTGCGGGCGCGGGGGCGTCGGACAGATCGGCCGGGGAGGCCAGATGGCCGAGGACCGCGGTGGCGGCGGCGACCTGCGGGGAGACCAGATGGGTGCGGCCGCCCTTGCCCTGCCGGCCCTCGAAGTTGCGGTTGGAGGTGGAGGCGGAGCGCTCGCCCGGGGCCAGCTGGTCGGGGTTCATGCCGAGGCACATCGAGCAGCCCGCGTGCCGCCATTCGGCGCCGGCCTCCTTGAAGACCACGTCCAGGCCCTCGGAGACGGCCTGGAGGCCCACCCGCGCGGAGCCGGGGACGACCAGCATCCGTACGCCGTCGGCGACTTTGCGGTCCTTGAGAATCCCGGCGGCGGCCCGCAGGTCCTCGATGCGGCCGTTGGTGCAGGAACCTACGAAGACGGTGTCCACCGTGATGGAGTTCAGCGGCTGTCCGGCCGCCAATCCCATGTACTCCAGGGCTTTTTCGGCGGACAGGCGCTCCGATGCGTCCTCGTACGAGGCGGGATCGGGCACGGAGGCCGAAAGCGGCGCGCCCTGGCCCGGGTTGGTGCCCCAGGTGACGAACGGCGAGAGCTCGGCGGCGTCGATGACGACCTCGGCGTCGAATGCGGCGTCGTCGTCGGTGCGCAGGGTCTTCCAGTACTCCACCGCGGCGTCCCAGTCGGCGCCCTCCGGGGCGTGCGGGCGGCCCTTGAGATACGCGAAGGTGGTCTCGTCCGGAGCGATCATGCCCGCGCGGGCGCCGGCCTCGATCGACATGTTGCAGATGGTCATCCGGGCCTCCATCGAGAGCTTCTCGATGGCCGAGCCGCGGTACTCCAGGACATAGCCCTGGCCGCCGCCGGTGCCGATCCTGGCGATGATCGCCAGGATCAGGTCCTTGGCGGTGACGCCCTCGGGCAGTTCGCCGTCGATCGTGATCGCCATGGTCCTGGGGCGGGCCATCGGCAGCGTCTGGGTGGCCAGCACATGCTCGACCTGCGAGGTGCCGATGCCGAACGCCAGAGCGCCGAAGGCACCGTGCGTCGAGGTGTGGGAGTCACCGCAGACGACCGTGGTGCCCGGCTGGGTCAGGCCCAGCTGCGGTCCCACGACATGCACGACGCCCTGCTCGACGTCACCCAGCGGGTGCAGCCGGACACCGAACTCGGCGCAGTTCTTGCGCAGCGTCTCCAGCTGGGCACGGGAGACCGGGTCCGCGATGGGCTTGTCGATGTCGAGGGTCGGGGTGTTGTGGTCCTCGGTGGCGATGGTCAGGTCGAGCCGGCGCACCCGGCGGCCGCTCTTGCGCAGCCCGTCGAAGGCCTGGGGGCTGGTCACCTCGTGCAGCAGATGCAGATCGATGTAGAGGAGGTCGGGCTCGCCCTCGGCGCGCCGGACGACATGGTCGTCCCAGACCTTCTCCGCGAGTGTCCTTCCCATCGCTTTCCCTCCGGCCGGCACAGATGCGCCGGCCCAACTAGAGATCTTGGGGAGCGGCGCCCTCACCCCCGGTTCGGGGCATCCGCCGCCGGGCCCGTCGGTATGCGGCCCGTCATGACCTCCAGGGTGGCCCGTCGCACGGAAAATTGAACTTGCGTTTCACAAAGTGAGACGGGAGTATCGTTTCATGGACAACAGTAGCGGCGTCGGCGTTCTGGACAAGGCGGCCCTCGTCCTGAGCGCTCTGGAGTCCGGTCCGGCCACCCTGGCGGGTCTGGTCGGCACCACCGGACTGGCACGACCCACGGCCCACCGCCTGGCCGTGGCGCTGGAGCACCACCGCATGGTGGCGCGTGACATGCAGGGCCGCTTCATCCTCGGCCCCAGGCTGGCCGAGCTGGCCGCGGCGGCGGGCGAGGACCGTCTGCTGGCGACGGCGGGGCCCGTGCTGACCCATCTCCGCGATGTCACGGGCGAGAGCGCGCAGCTCTACCGCCGCCAGGGGGACATGCGGATCTGTGTCGCCGCCGCGGAGCGGCTGTCCGGCCTCCGGGACACGGTGCCGGTCGGCTCGACGCTCACCATGAAGGCCGGTTCCTCGGCGCAGATCCTGATGGCCTGGGAGGAGCCGGAGCGGCTGCACCGCGGACTGCAGGGGGCCCGCTTCACGGCGACGGCGCTGTCGGGTGTGCGGCGTCGCGGCTGGGCCCAGTCCATCGGGGAGCGCGAGCCGGGCGTGGCCTCGGTGTCCGCCCCGGTGCGCGGCCCCTCCAACCGTGTGGTGGCCGCGGTCTCGGTCTCCGGGCCCATCGAGCGTCTGACGCGTCACCCGGGCCGGATGCACGCCCAGGCGGTCATCGACGCGGCCGCCCGTCTCTCGGAAGCGCTGCGCCGCGCCGGCTGACCCTTCCTGCACCGCGCCCCTCCCGGGAGCAGGCCCGCCTCAACGCCGCGGCGGGCCCGTGCCCGGTCTCACCACTCCTCCGAGGTCCTGTGTCTCCCCGGATGAGCCCCGGGCGCTCAGGGCTTCCGCAGCCGGTCGGCCGCCCGCTCTCCCCGGCGGCCCACGGGCATGACCCCGGTGGCCTTGGCCAGGCCCGACTCGGGCATGTTCACATAGACGGACTCATAGGACCCGGCCGGGACCACATAGGTCTCGTGCCAGAAGCCGACCTTGCCCCTCCCCTCGCGCACCCGCCGGTTGAAGGCGGCCCAGGCCGGGTGGTGCTTCCTGTCGGGCGCCGCGGCATAGGCGAGAAGCTTCTCCCTGGACTCCCAGTACTGCACATACCCGACCTCGCGCACCCCGCTCAGCTGGGACTCATAGCCGAGGAGTCCGCTGTCCCGGTCGTCCACGAGCTCCTTGAGCATCGGGCCCATCGCGCTGAGCACCGGCCACCAACTGCGCACCGCGGTGAAGCTGTTGATCCGCACCCCGATGAGGAAGACGACCATCTCGCCCTCGCTCGCGGCGGTCATACGCCCTTCGATCGGCTTCATGCTCATGCCGTCCCCCACTCCTGTTCGTCCGGCCCCCGCCGGAACCGCCTCTTCCGTTGGATAGCTCCACTATCCATGCTTGGATAGTGCCACTCCCCAACGGGAGGGCGCAAGAGAGCGCGGAAGAGAAAGGGCACGGAGCGGAATGCGACTGGCGGAGCTGAGCACACGCAGCGGCGTCTCCACGACGACGATCAAGTTCTATCTGCGTGAGGGGCTGCTGCCCCCGGGCCGCCGGGTCACGGCCACCCAGTCCGACTACGACGAGGGGCATCTGCGGCGGCTGCGACTGGTGCGGGCGCTGATCCAGGTGGGACGCATCCCGGTCGCCTCGGCCCGGGACGTGCTGGCGGCCCTGGCGGACGACAGACTGAGTCCCAACGAACGCCTGGGCACCGCCACATGGGCGCTGCCGCACGGCCCGGCGCCCGACGAGACCGATCCCGCCGTCGAGGCCGCCCGGCACACGGCCGACGAACTCATGGACCGCCTCGGCTGGGGCCGGGGTTCCACGGCCGATCCGCTGCCCACGGCGCCGGCACGCGGAACGCTGGTGACCGCGATCGCGGCGCTCTCCCGGCTCGGCTACCCGTGCTCCGCCGAGGACTTGGAGCCGTACGGGCGCGCGGCGGAGCGGATCGCCGCCACCGACCTGGACATGGTCGAGCGTTACGGAACACCGGACGAGCAGGTGGAGGCCGCGGTGGCACTGACGGTGCTGTACGAGCCGGTCGTGCTCAGCCTGCGGCGGCTGGCGGAGGTCGAGGAGTCCCACCGCCGGTTCGTCGAGGAGTGACAGGGAGCCCCGACACGCCGAAGGGCCCTCTCGAGGGAGAGGGCCCTTCCTGGTGTGTACCCCCGACCGGATTCGAACCGGCGCTACCGCCTTGAGAGGGCGGCGTGCTAGGCCGCTACACAACGGGGGCAAGGATCTTGCGTTTCCGCAGATCCGAGCTGGTCTACCTGGACTCGAACCAAGACTAACTGAACCAGAATCAGTCGTGCTGCCAATTACACCATAGACCAAAGTGGTTTAGACCAGTCAGTACCCCCGACCGGATTCGAACCGGCGCTACCGCCTTGAGAGGGCGGCGTGCTAGGCCGCTACACAACGGGGGCCCTGGCGATCCTCATCCGGCGGTGACCGGATGTTGTCCACAGAAGGGCAGTGGGAGCGACCCGAGCTGTCCTCATGGGAAGGATCTGTACCCCCGACCGGATTCGAACCGGCGCTACCGCCTTGAGAGGGCGGCGTGCTAGGCCGCTACACAACGGGGGCTCGCGGATGGGATCCGCGGGTGCAGATGAGCTCTGCGAGCTGGCCTACCTGGACTCGAACCAAGACTAACTGAACCAGAATCAGTCGTGCTGCCAATTACACCATAGGCCACTGGAACGCAAGCCCCTGAGGGGATCTTGTTCTAGCTTGCGCCTCCGGTTACCGGCCTTTCGGCCCGCTCTCCGGCGGCGCAGGAAGAACATTACCCGAAGGTGGACGGCGCTCCAAAACGGGTATCCGTGCGGAGTACCGCGGGGAGTTCGGCGAGGGAGCCGATCCGGTGCGGGCCGGCGGACGCGCGGACCCCCGTGCCGCCCCCGTCCACGGCGGTGCCCGCGCCCGTGCGGTCGATCCATACGGAGAGCAGACCGGCCTCGGAGGCGCCCCGGCCGTCGATCTCCGGATGATCACCCACATAGGCGACCTCGTGCGGGGCCAGCCCCAGTGCGTCGCAGGCGGCGTGGAAGGCCCGCGCCTCGGGCTTCGAGACGCCGAGCTCCACGGCGCACAGCACGGCCTCGAAGCGGTCGCGGACACCCAGCACCCGCAGCTTGCGGTCCTGGACGGTGAGGCTGGAGTTCGACAGCACCGCATGGCGGTGGCCGACGGCGAGCAGGTCGAGGACCGGCAGGACGTCCGGGAAGAGGGCCCAGGCCGCCTCGTAATGGCGCAGGTACCGCCGGAACCAGTCGTCGGCCTCCGCGTCGGTCAGCTCCGGGCCCGCGAAGGCCCGCACCCGGTCCCGGCGCTGCCCCTCGAAGGAGACCTCCCCGGCCGCGAACCGCGCCCACTGGATCTCGGTGATCTCCCGCCAGCGCGCGAGGGCCTCCTCCGCGGTACGGAAGGCGTCGAGCAGGTTCTCGGCCGCCAGGTGGTTCCGCATGCCGGCGCGGTCGGCGGTGGTGTAGTCGAAGAGGGTGTCGTCGATGTCCCAGACCACTGCTCTGATCGCCATGCCCCGACCGTACCCCGCCCGCGCGGCGGGCCGGGAGGGCACCGGGGGTGACGGCCGCCTCGACCGGGCGTGACGGTACCGGCGGGAAGGCTCGGCGCCGGTGGGCGGCCTTCCGGACCGTGGCCGGCGGCCGGAGAACGCGCGGGGCGGCAGCCTCCCCGGCTGCCGCCCCGCGTCATATGTCAGGCGGTGGTTACGCCGCCAGCTTCGCCAGCGCGGCGTCGATGCGGGCCAGCGTCCTCTCCTTGCCCAGGACCTCAAGGGACTCGAAGAGCGGCAGCCCGACCGTGCGGCCGGTGACGGCGACCCGGACCGGGGCCTGGGCCTTGCCGAGCTTGAGGCCATGGGCCTCACCGGCGGCCAGAACCGCCTCCTTCAGCGATTCCGCCGAGGTCCAGTCGGCCGCGTCCAGCTTCTCGCGGGCCGTGCGCAGCAGGGCGTCGCTGCCCTCCTTCATGGCCTTGGTCCAGGACGCCTCGTCGGACACCGGCTCCGCCAGGAACAGGAAGTCCACGTTCTCGGTGATCTCGGACAGCACCTTGACGCGGGTCTGCGCGTGCGGGGCGATCGCCTGCCACTTGCCCTCGTCGAAGTCCTCCGGCGCCCAGGGCGCGAAGGGGGCCTTCAGCCACGGCCGGCAGCGCTCGGTGAAGTCCTTCACCTCGAGCAGCCGGATGTGGTCGGCGTTGATCGCCTCGGCCTTCTTCAGGTCGAAGCGGGCCGGGTTGGGGTTGACATCCGTGATGTCGAAGGCGGCGACCATCTCCTCGACGGTGAAGATGTCACGGTCCGCGGACAGCGACCAGCCCAGCAGGGACAGGTAGTTGAGCAGGCCCTCAGGCAGGAAGCCGCGCTCGCGGTACAGGTTCAGCGAGGACTGCGGGTCACGCTTGGACAGCTTCTTGTTGCCCTCGCCCATCACATACGGCAGATGGCCGAACTCGGGCACGGACTTCGCGATGCCCAGCTCGATCAGCGCCTTGTACAGGGCGACCTGGCGGGGGGTGGAGGAGAGCAGGTCCTCGCCGCGCAGCACATGGGTGATCTCCATCAGCGCGTCGTCGACCGGGTTCACCAGGGTGTACAGAGGAGCGCCGTTCGCCCGGACGATCCCGTAGTCCGGCACGTTCTCCGGGGTGAAGGTCAGCTCGCCCCGGACCAGGTCCCGGAAGGTGATCGTCTCGTCGGGCATCCGGAAGCGCACGATGGGCGCGCGCCCCTCGGCCTCGTAGGCCGCCACCTGCTCGGCGGTCAGCTCGCGGCAGTGACCGTCGTACCCGGAGGGCTTCCCGGCGGCGCGGGCGGCGTCGCGGCGGGTGTCCAGTTCCTCCGTGGTGCAGTAGCAGCGGTAGGCGTGGCCCCCGTCCAGGAGCTTCTGGGCGACGTCCTGGTAGATGTCCATCCGCTGCGACTGGCGGTACGGCGTGTGGGGGCCGCCGACCTCCGGGCCCTCGTCCCAGTCGAAGCCCAGCCAGCGCAGCGAGTCCAGCAGCTGGAGGTAGGACTCCTCAGAGTCGCGGGCCGCGTCCGTGTCCTCGATGCGGAAGACGAACGTACCGCCGGTGTGGCGGGCGAACGCCCAGTTGAACAGGGCGGTGCGGACCAGGCCCACATGGGGGTTGCCGGTCGGGGACGGACAGAAACGGACGCGGACGTTCGCGTTAGCCACGCTTGATCACCTTGTTGGTGAGAGTGCCGATGCCTTCGATGGTGACGGCGACCTCGTCGCCGACGCTGAGGGGGCCGACCCCCGCGGGGGTGCCCGTGAGGATCACGTCGCCGGGGAGCAGCGTCATGGCCTCGGAGATGTTCACGATCAGATCCTCGATCGAGTGGATCATCTCGCTGGTGCGGCCGAGCTGGCGCTGCCGCCCGTTGACCGTGAGCTGGATGGTGAGGTCGCCCGGGTCGAGGTCGGTCTCCACCCAGGGGCCCAGGGGACAGGAGGTGTCGAAGCCCTTGGCCCTGGCCCACTGCTTCTCGCGCCGCTGGACGTCACGCGCGGTCACGTCGTTGGCGCAGGTGTAACCGAGGATCACGTCCTTGACGCGCTCGCGCGGGACCTCGCGGCACATACGGCCGATCACCACGGCGAGCTCGGCCTCGTGGTGCAGCTCCTGGGAGAAGGAGGGGTAGGCGATCTCGTCGCCGGGGCCGATCACCGAGGTGGACGGCTTGAAGAAGGCGAAGGGGGCGTCGGGCACCTCGTGGCCCAGCTCGCGCGCGTGCTCGGCGTAGTTGCGGCCGAAGGCCACGACCTTGTTGGGGAGCACCGGCGGCAGCAGCCTGACCTTGTTCAACGGCACCTTGGTGCCGGAGAGCTCGAAGTCCGCGAACGGGATGCCCTTGATGATGTCGAGGACGAGCTCCTCTGGCCTCTCGCCCTCGACCGCGCCGAAGGCGACGTTCCCGTCGATGGAGAATCTGGCGATGCGCACGGGATCCTTGCGCCCCTCACTGAGCTGGCTGGAGTCTGACGCTCCAGGCTAACGCGGCGAAGGGCGGGCGGCCTCGCGCGGAACGGCGGACCCGGCCGGGGCAGGACTGCGGTCGCTGGTCCCGGCGCGGCCGGCGGGCGAGGCCGGGCTCGGAGGGGCGCGTCCAGGCAGCCGCTACGACGCCTGCTGCTCGGCGGCCGGGGTGTGGGCCGGGATCTCCATCAGAACGGTGCGCCTGGGGTTGGCGGTCCGGGTGGGAAGCTCGACGGACTGTTCCGGGACCGCCGGCACCTGCAGCTCGTCCGCGTCGGCGAGATGCGCCAGGGTCGTGCGCCGCGGGTTGGCTATCGTGCGGAACATCATCGTGGTCTTCACTGTTGTCGTATGCCCTGTCGTCGCGGGCGCCCCGGACAGGCCCCAAGGACTGTCGCCAAAGCGCGGGTTGTCGGATTCGCCATCCCTGTAAAGCCTCAGGCTAAACATGCAATTCCCGCCCGACGGCAAGAAAAAGTCATGATCCCCGTGTGAGTTTGCTCACTAGAGGGCGAGCAAAAAGGGCATTCCAGTCCGTCAAGTCACCCTGACGAAACGGACATTGCTTGATTGAAGCCCGCATTCCGCTCCCGGCCACAATGGCCGGGACCCCTTGCCGGGGCACACGGATCGCTCACTTACGTCCGTTATGTATGAGATGCATTTCTACATCTTGTAATCCCATCCTTACGGGGCGTCACGACGGTGAGCGGCTCGCTCATCGGCCTTGTTGGAGATCCGCCACTGTGCTGGAATTCCACGGACCGCCGCGGGGGATCGCACCGGCGCACAGAGGCGCGAAGAAGCAACATGCGCCGAGCAGCGGCGGGAAGGGGGAGCCTGCGCCGGTCACTCACGACCATCAGGGGACGTTTTCAGGGCGGCCCCCACCACGCCGACACCGTCCCGCCGCTCACGCGGAGGGGCGCCTGGTCCAGAGGTTGCGACGCTAGTGCAGGGACGTTTCAAGAGGG
Source organism: Streptomyces nodosus (assembly GCF_008704995.1). Classification (NCBI taxonomy): domain Bacteria; kingdom Bacillati; phylum Actinomycetota; class Actinomycetes; order Kitasatosporales; family Streptomycetaceae; genus Streptomyces; species Streptomyces nodosus. The sequence continues at coordinate 5,292,585 of NZ_CP023747.1, read as the reverse complement.
ATGGCAGCGCTTCGGCGGAGCCGGAGCCGCACGGCGGGACTGGCCCCATGGCCGTCAGCTCCTCGCCCCAGCACGCCCAGAACCCGGGACCGACACCGTCCGGCGGCGGCGCTGACCGCGCCGGGCGCGGCGGTACGCCCGCGGCCCCCACACCCACCGAACCACCCAAGAACACCCCCGCGATCGACTCCGGCTCGCGCATAGCCCTGCGCAACTGGCGCATCTCCACGCGTCTGGTGTCGCTGCTCGCTCTCCCCGTGGTCGCCGCGACCACGCTCGGTGGGATGCGCATCAGCGAGAACATGGACCAGATCGAGCAGCTGGACAACATGAAGCTGCTGACGGAGATGACCACGCAGGCGACCCAGCTGGCGGCGGCGCTCCAGGAGGAGCGCGACCAGTCCGCGGGTCCCCTCGCCCACGGCGCGAACGCGAGCGACTTCACGGTCAAGGGCGTCCGCGACAGGACGGACCGCGCCAAGCAGACCTTCCTCGAGGGCACCCAGGAGATCGGTGACGCCACCGACCAGGGCCGGCTCTCCGGCGTCCGCGACAGCATCGTCGGTATCGCGAGTGAGCTGAACAACCTCAGCGCCATCCGGGCCAACGCCTACAAGTCCGCGAGGAACTCGACCCAGACGGTCGAGGCGTACCACCGCCTGATCGACCATCTGCTGAGCCTGTCGCAGGACATGGCCGAGGCGACCAGCAACCCGGAGATGATCCAGCGCACCCGCGCCCTGGCGGCCTTCTCCACCTCCAAGGAGTACGCCTCCATGCAGCGCGCGGTCATCGCGGCCGCGCTGCCCGCCAACAACACCACGTTCGGCGACCTCTCCGAGAACGACCGTCAGTACGCGCTCTCGGCCCTGGAGAGCCAGGACTCCCAGCTGGACAGCTTCCGCAGCATCTACGGCGAGGGCGTCGACGAGCTGCTGAAGCCGATCGACCAGGCGAGCCCGACGATCGAGAAGGCCGACGCCTACGCCGGCCACATCCTGAAGAGTGCCGCCGGCCTCAAGAACGAGGACAAGCACTCGTACAAGGACTGGATCGACGACGACTCGGCGAAGATCCAGCAGATGAAGAGCATCGAGGGCCAGCTCCTGGAGGAGATGGAGCAGAAGGCCCGTGGGCTGAAGAGCGCCTCCCAGCGTGAGGCGATCATCTCCGGTGCGCTGATCCTGCTCGTCCTCGGTGTCTCCCTCGTCGGCGCCTTCGTCGTGGCCCGCTCCATGATCCGGTCACTGCGCCGGCTCCAGGACACCGCCACCAAGGTCGCCCAGGAACGTCTGCCCGAGCTGGTCAAGCAGCTGTCCGACTCCGACCCGCAGGACGTCGACACGTCCGTGGAGTCGGTCGGTGTGCACTCCCGGGACGAGATCGGCCAGGTGGCCGCGGCCTTCGACGACGTGCACCGCGAGGCGGTCCGCCTCGCCGCCGAGCAGGCCCTGCTGCGGGGCAACGTCAACGCGATGTTTACCAACCTCTCGCGTCGCTCCCAGGGTCTGATCCAGCGCCAGCTGTCGCTGATCTCCGAACTGGAGTCCCGCGAGGCCGACCCGGACCAGCTGTCCTCGCTGTTCAAGCTCGACCACCTCGCGACGCGTATGCGCCGTAACGGTGAGAACCTCCTCGTTCTCGCGGGTGAGGAGCCCGGCCGTCGCTGGACCCGCCCGGTCCCGCTGGTCGACGTGCTCCGCGCCGCCGCGTCCGAGGTGGAGCAGTACGAGCGCATCGAGCTGGCCTCGGTCCCCGGGACCGAGGTCGCCGGCCGGGTCGTCAACGACCTCGTGCACCTGCTCGCCGAGCTGCTGGAGAACGCCACCTCGTTCTCCTCCCCCCAGACCAAGGTCAAGGTCACCGGTCATGCGCTGCCCGACGGCCGGGTGCTGATCGAGATCCACGACACCGGTATCGGTCTGTCCCCCGAGGACCTCGCCCAGATCAACGAGCGGCTCGCCGCTCCGCCCACGGTGGACGTCTCCGTCTCCCGCCGCATGGGCCTCTTCGTGGTCGGTCGTCTGTCGCAGCGTCACGGCATCCGCATTCAGCTGCGCCCGTCGGACTCCGGCGGTACCACCGCGCTGGTCATGCTTCCGGTCGATGTCGCCCAGGGCGGCAAGAAGCCGGCTCCGGGCAAGCCCGGTCAGGGCGCCCCCCAGAGCGGTGGCCCGGCCGCGGCGCAGGCCGCCGCCGGTGCGGCCGCGGCCCGTCGCCAGGCACAGCAGGGCGGCGGGGCCTCCGGTCCCGCGGGCGGCCGGGGACTCGGCGCCGCCCCGCAGCGTGGGCAGGTGGGTCCCGGACAGGGCCAGCGTGCCGCGCTGCCCGGCAACGCCCCGGGCGGCCGTCCGGGCGGTCCGGGCGGACAGCAGGGTGGCGGCGGACTGTTCGAGCAGGGGTCGGCCCCCACCCCGCAGCAGGGCCGTACGGCCCCGGCGGGCGCGGGCGGCGGTGCCTTCGGACAGGGCGGCGCGGACCCGTTCCAGCCGGCCCAGGGCTTCCAGGACTCCGGCCCCCGTCAGGGCGGCTTCGGCGACGGTGCCCCGGGCCAGCGCCAGGGCGGCGGCTTCGGCGACGACCGCCAGACCGGCGCACCGCAGCAGCAACAGCAGCCTCAGCGGGCCAAGGAACGCGGTGGCCGCCGTCGTCCGCAGCTGCCCGGCCGCGGCGGTCCGCGCGCCGAGCTGCCCGGTGGCAGCCCGCAGCAGCGGACCCCGAGCTGGAGCGACGAGAACGCCCAGCCGCCGGCACCGCGTGCCTCGCTGGACGCCCCGCGCGGTCACGAGGAGCCGGACGCCCTGTCCGCGACCTCGCAGATGCCCCGCATCGACGACCGCCAGGGACCCGGCTCCACCTCCGAGTTCCCGCGGCCCGATTTCAACGCGCCGCCTCCCGGGGCCGGTGACGCCAATGACGGCGGTCAGTTCGTCCGCTCCGATGTCTTCGGCAGCTCCGGTCACGGCGGACCGAGCCAGTACCCGGCCGTCGGCCAGCAGGGCACCGGGCAGTACCCGGCCGTCGGCCACCAGGACACCGGCCAGTACCCCGCCGCGGGGCAGCAGGGCCAGTACCCGGCCACGGGCCAGCAGGGCACCGGCCAGTACCCGGCCGTCGGCGGCCACCAGGACACGGGGCAGTTCCCCGCCCCGGGGCAGCAGGGCCAGTACCCGGCCACGGGCCAGCAGGGCACCGGCCAGTACCCGGCCGTCGGCGGCCACCAGGGCACCGGCCAGTACCCCGCCGCGGGACACGCCCAGGACCCGGCCGCCACGGGCCAGTTCGCCGCGCAGGGCTACGACGCCTCCGGCACGGGCCAGTTCGCCGCCCAGCAGGGGTACGGGAACGCCCAGGACCCGGCTGCCACGGGCCAGTTCGACCGGTCCCGGACGGGCGGTGAGGGCTACGGTGCCTCCCGGCAGCCGGCCCCGCAGCGGCCCGCGCGCCGTCAGGAGCCCGAGGCCCTGCCGCCGGCTCCGTCCCCCGCTCAGGGCGACGGGCGCACGCCGCTGTACGACAACCTGGAGACCAACTGGTTCCACGGGCAGCAGGGCCAGGCCCCCGGGCAACAGGCCCCCGCGCAGCAGACCCCCCAGCAGCGTGCCCCCCAGCAGCAGACACCTCAGCAGCCCGCTCCCCAGCGGCAGGCTCCTCAGCAGCGCGCTCAGCAGCAGACTCCTCAGCAGCAGGCGTCCCAGCGTCAGGCTCCTGCGGCCTGGCGCAGCTCGCCGAACGACGAGCTCGTCCGCCAGGCCGAGCGGGTACGCCAGCCGGCCTCGGGCGGAGTGACCACCTCCGGGCTGCCGCGCCGGGTGCCGCGCGCCAACCTGGTGCCGGGCACGGCCCAGCAGCAACAGAACCACACCGGTCCGCAGGTCTCGCGTGCGCCCGACGACGTACGCGGCCGGCTGACCAACCTTCGACGGGGCATAGCCCAAGGTCGCCAGGCCAACACCGGCCAGACCGGCGACTTCCCCAGCCCCACTCACCAGCAGGAGCGATAGTTGAGCCAGATGAGCCAGGCGGCACAGAACCTCAACTGGTTGATCACCAACTTCGTGGACAACACCCCCGGGGTGTCCCACACCGTCGTCGTGTCCGCCGACGGACTCCTTCTGGCGATGTCCGAAGGCTTCCCACGCGACCGCGCCGACCAACTCGCGGCCGTGGCCTCCGGGCTCACCTCACTGACCGGAGGTGCGTCCCGGATCTTCGAGGGCGGCACGGTGACGCAGACCGTGGTCGAGATGGAGCGGGGATTCCTCTTCCTCATGTCCATCTCGGACGGTTCGTCGCTCGCCGTGCTCGCCCACCCCGAATGCGACATCGGCCTCGTCGGTTACGAGATGGCGCTTCTGGTCGACCGGGCCGGCGCGGTCCTCACCCCTGACCTGCGCGCCGAACTCCAGGGCAGCCTGCTGCACTGATCGGCCCCGGCACCACCCCACCGACCACCTCACCGTCCGGCCGCCACAGTCCCCCCACCGGCCCCGTCAGACGGCACGACTGACCGACTTGCTGTCCCGCCCGGAGGATTCATGACCCCGCCCCCCGCTTCTCACGATCCGTACGCAGAGCCGTACGGGGACGAGGGCGACCAGCCGTTGGTCCGTCCCTATGCGATGACGGGCGGGCGCACCAGGCCCCGCTATCAACTCGCGATAGAGGCGCTGATCAGCACAACGGCCGATCCGGCCCAGCTGATGGGACTGTTGCCGGAGCATCAGCGGATCTGCCACCTGTGCCGTGAGGTGAAGTCGGTGGCCGAGGTGTCGGCTCTTCTGTCCATGCCACTCGGTGTGGCACGGATCCTGGTGGCGGACCTCGCGGAAGCAGGGCTGGTCGCGATCCACCAGCCTGGTGGCGACGAGAACAACGGCGGTGCGCCGGACGTGACACTGCTCGAAAGGGTGCTCAGTGGACTTCGCAAGCTCTGACGGGGGGCGGGCCACCACCTCCGCGAAGATCGTGGTGGCGGGAGGCTTCGGCGTCGGTAAAACCACGTTCGTGGGTGCCGTCTCGGAGATCAACCCCCTTCGTACGGAGGCCGTCATGACGTCCGCGTCCGCGGGCATCGACGACCTCACCCACACCGGGGACAAGACCACCACCACGGTGGCCATGGACTTCGGCCGTATCACCCTGGACCAGGACCTGATCCTGTACCTCTTCGGTACCCCGGGCCAGGACCGCTTCTGGTTCATGTGGGACGACCTGGTCCGCGGCGCCATCGGCGCCGTCGTCCTGGTCGACACCCGCCGCCTCGCCGACTGCTTCCCCGCAGTCGACTACTTCGAGAACTCGGGTCTCCCGTTCGTCGTCGCCCTCAACGGCTTCGACGGGCACCAGCCCTACGCTCCCGAAGAGGTGCGGGAGGCGCTGCAGATCGGACCCGACGCCCCGATCATCACCACCGACGCACGGCACCGTGCGGACGCGAAGAGCGCACTGATCACCCTGGTGGAGCACGCGCTCATGGCACGACTGCGGTAGAGCAAGTCGTCCGTCTCGTACGGCAGTTGTCGTAGATATGCGGGAGCCGGCTGTGTTGTTTGACACGGCCGGCCCCGCTGTTCATAACGTTTTCGACAGTGATATCGAAGGTCGCGGCCACGCGTCGCGCTCACTCGGTGCCACTGCGTCCGCAAAAGCCCCGTCTTTTGACGGGGCTCGCTCTTTATGACCGTTTTATCTGGGGCTTCCGGCCGGCGGAATGCTGGATTCCGAGTGTTTGGAATCGTGCAGGCTGACGTGCTGGAATGCGTGAACTGCCCAGTAGCCGACGACGTACACCTCGGCGACAGGGTTTTGCAGACACCGCGGCACGACGTAGGTGCCGTCGCCGAGAGGTTGTTGGTCGAGTGAGGCGAAGCAAGAACGGCCCCGAGCCGTCGGCGCGCGGCAACTTCACCCCGCCGCCGCGGGGTACGACACCCGCGCACGTGCCCGGCCAGGAGTCGAAGTCCGTCCCGGCGGCCGGTGGCCGCTTCTCGCCGCGCAACTGGCGCGTGCCGACCCGGCTGAACGCGATCCTGCTCATCCCCGTGGGAGTCGGCCTGGTCATGGGCGGCTTCCAGGTGAACAACTCCATCGACACCTGGCGGCAGGCCCGTGACGCGGAGAGCACCGCCCGTCTGGTGCAGGCCTCGCTGAGCTACGCGGACGCGCTCTACCAGGAGCGCGACATCTCCGCGGCACCCCTGCTGCACGGTGAGGGCGACAAGAGCGCGGAGGTCATCCAGGCCCGCGCCGCCACCGACGAGGCCGGCGACCTCTTCGACCAGGCCGCCCAGAACATGCCGCACACGGCCGGTCTGGAGCGCCGCCTCGCCCTCTTCCGCGAGGCCGAGGGCAACCTCGGGGATCTGCGCCGCACCGCTTACACCTCCAGGATGAGCGGTGTGCAGACCGAGGAGGGCTATGTCGAGGTCGCACACCCGCTGATGGAGTTCGCCAATGAACTCGGCCTGGGCACCGGCAACATCACCAGCTACGGCCGTACCGTCTACGCCATCTCGCTGACCAAGGCCGCGCTCTCCCTGGAGCGCTCGATCGGCATGCATATGCTGATCAAGCCCGGCACCACCCCCACCAGCCTCGCCCAGCAGCGCGTCGCCCTCTCCTCCTACGCCTATCTGGAGAACGTCGCCGTCCAGGAGTACACCGGCGGCGGCACCGAGGAGGACGCCGAGAAGCTGGACACGGCCAGGAAGAAGCTGCAGACCGACGGCGCCGCGCTGGCCCGGAAGACCGCCAAGGAGGCGGAGAGCCAGGGCAACTCCTATGTGGCGCCGCCCTCCGACCTCACGGAGATGATCGCGGGTCTGGCCTCGCTCCAGTCCACCGAACCCGCCGCCCGCGAGGCGCTCGCCCGGCAGGGCATCACCCCCCAGAACTGGTGGGGTGTGAACACCCTCAAGTACGACGCCTACCGCCAGATCGAGGCGGACCTCGCCGACAAGGCCGTGGCGGACGCCTCGGTCATCGCCGACGACGCCAGGCAGACCGCGTTCGTCACCGGTGCGATCGTCGTCGTGGCCCTGCTGGCGGCCTTCTTCGTGGCCGGGATCATGGCCCGCCAGATGAGCCGCTCCATGCGCAAGCTCCGCCACGCCGCCTTCGGCATCGCCGAGAAGCGCCTGCCGATGCTGGTCGATCAGCTCTCGCGGACCGACCCCGGCCGCGTCGACACCCGTGTCTCCCCCATCCCGATCACCTCCACCGACGAGATCGGCGAGGTCGCCCGCGCCTTCGACCAGGTCCACCGGGAAGCCGTCCGGCTCGCGTCCGAACAGGCCCTGCTGCGCGGCAACATCAACGCGATCTTCACCAATCTCTCGCGCCGCAACCAGTCGTTGATCGAGGGGCAGCTCACCCTGATCACCGACCTGGAGAACAACGAGGCCGACCCGGACCAGCTGGAGAACCTCTTCAGGCTGGACCACCTGGCCACCCGTATGCGCCGCAACGGCGAGAACCTGCTGGTCCTCGCGGGCGAGGAGCCCGGCCGCCGCTGGGACCAGCCGGTCCCCCTGGTCGACGTGCTGCGCGCCGCCTCCTCGGAGGTGGAGCAGTACGAGCGCATCGAGCTGTCCGGGGTCCCGGAGGCCGAGATCCACGGCCGTTCCGTGACCGACCTGGTGCATCTGCTCGCCGAGCTCCTGGAGAACGCCACGACGTTCTCCTCCCCGCAGACCAAGGTCCGGGTCACCGCGACCCGCCTGCCCGACGGCCGTGTCATGATCGAGATCCATGACAAGGGCATCGGTCTGACGGCCGAGGACTTCGCGGACATCAACCACAAGCTGGCCAACCCGCCGACGGTGGACGCCGCGATCTCGCAGCGCATGGGCCTGTTCGTGGTCGGCCGGCTGTCCGACCGGCACGGCATCCGCGTCCAGCTGCGCCCCTCCGGGGAGCAGGCGGGCACCACCTCGCTGGTCATGCTCCCGGACGCCATCACCCACGGCGGCAGCGCCGGACAACCCGTGGCCCCCGGTGACTTCACCGTCTCGGGGATCATCCCCGAGCAGCAGCAGTTCCCCGGTGAGAGCTTCGGCGAGCAGCCGATGCGGACGGCGGCGGAGCTCGGCTTCGACGACAGCCGCTACGCCGACGCCCCGGACGACACCAAGGGTCTGGACCCCGTCGGACGCTCGCTGGTGCGCGAGGAGCGCCGGGCGGCCCTGGGGGCCCAGACGCAGGGCCATGACCGCCCCCAGGACGCCCAGAACCCCGCGCCGTCCTTCGAGGGCGCCTTCGACGACGGTCGGCAGCCCGGGTACGACGACGCGGAGCACGCGTACGACACACAGCCGCCGTCGTTCGACGAGACCCAGCCGGCGTACGACAACGCGCAGCCGGCGTACGAGGAGCCGCAGCAGCCCGCGTACGACGAGACGTTCTTCCCCTCCGGCGGCGGCGTGCCGCAGGGGGGCGGTTCCCCGGCCGGCGACGCCTACCAGGAGCCCGGCTTCGCGGATCCGGCCCCCGAGAACCCTCCGGCGACCGGATCCAGCGTCTCGGATCTGCTTGCGGCCTTCGACGGTCCGTCCGCCCAGAACGCCTGGCCGAAGCAGGACGACTACCAGAACGGCTATCGAACCGATTACGCTCCGGAAACGGAATCCACGCAGGCCGCTGACGTGAGTGAGCGGGACGGCGTAGGCTTCGACCGTCCGGGACCGACTCCCTCCGCGCCTCACGACCTGACCGACGCGGGCCTGCCCCGCCGTGGCTCCGCCGCGAACGGCCACGCCGATCGGCCCCAGTCCGTGACCCAGGACGCGGCCACGGAGCCGGGCGACGACTGGCGCTCCGCGAACGACGAGCGGTGGCAGCAGGCGACGCAGCTCCGGAAACCCAGGGCGGGCGGGGTCACCTCTTCCGGCCTGCCTCGCCGTGTGCCCAAGGCGAATCTGGTCGAGGGCACCGCGGAGACAACCCCACAAGGAGGCCCACAGGTCTCCCGTGCCCCGGAGGATGTGCGGGGCAGGTTGAGCAACCTGCGTAGGGGCGTCCAAAAGGGACGCAACGCAGGCAGTGATAAGAACGGCCAGGGCCTCGGTCCTGACAGCACCTACAACCAGGAGCGTTAGTGTGAGCCCGATGAGCCAGGCGGCACAGAACCTGAACTGGTTGATCACCAACTTCGTGGACAACACCCCCGGGGTGTCCCACACCGTGGTGGTCTCCGCCGACGGACTCCTTCTGGCGATGTCCGAAGGCTTCCCACGCGACCGCGCCGACCAACTCGCGGCCGTCGCCTCCGGTCTGACCTCGCTGACGGCGGGCGCCTCCCGCATCTTCGAGGGCGGCAGCGTGAACCAGACGGTCGTGGAGATGGAGCGGGGATTCCTCTTCATCATGTCCATCTCCGACGGTTCGTCGCTCGCGGTGCTCGCCCACCCCGAGGCCGACATCGGCCTCGTCGGGTACGAGATGGCGCTTCTGGTCGACCGGGCCGGTACGGTCCTGACCCCGGACCTCCGCGCGGAGCTCCAGGGAAGCCTTCTCAACTGACCAGCAGACGGTGCGCATTGACGTCCCGGGGCCGTAAGGTTTCGGGACGCGGCTTCCTCAGGACGGATGCCAGGCACGGTCGGAGGAGGAGGAGAGAAAGTGGCTACACCCCCAGGCGGTTCGCCCGCGGACAACTGGCCCTACGGCCATGGCCAGGTCGACCAGAACGGGTACAGCTTCCCCTCCGCACCGAGCCCCCGGCGCCGGCCGTACACGCCACCGGGACCCCAGGGCCCCGGTCGGTCTCCGTACGACCAGCCGTCGGCGCCGCACATCCAGCCTGTGCAGCCACCGCGCCCCGACCCCGAACCGGCGCCCGCCGGGTCGTCGAACAACCCCCTGGTGCGCCCGTACGCCATGACGGGCGGACGCACCAGGCCCCGCTACCAGCTCGCCATCGAGGCGCTGGTGCACACCACCGCGCAACCGCACCAGATGCAGGGCCAGTTGCCCGAGCATCAGCGGATCTGCCACCTGTGCCGGGAAATCAAGTCGGTGGCCGAGATCTCGGCCCTGCTGACGATCCCTCTCGGCGTGGCCAGGATCCTCGTCGCCGACTTGGCGGAGGCGGGCCTGGTCGCCATCCATCAGCCCGGCGGCGACGAGAGCGCCGGCGGACAGCCAGACGTGACACTGCTCGAAAGGGTGCTCAGTGGACTTCGCAAGCTCTAGCGGCGGTCCTTCCCGCTCCACCACCTCCGCGAAGATCGTGGTGGCGGGAGGCTTCGGCGTGGGCAAAACCACGTTCGTCGGCGCCGTCTCGGAGATCAACCCGCTGCGCACAGAGGCCGTCATGACGTCCGCGTCCGCGGGCATCGACGACCTCACCCACACCGGGGACAAGACCACCACCACGGTGGCCATGGACTTCGGCCGTATCACCCTGGACCAGGACCTGATCCTGTACCTCTTCGGTACCCCGGGCCAGGACCGCTTCTGGTTCATGTGGGACGACCTGGTCCGCGGCGCCATCGGCGCCGTCGTCCTGGTCGACACCCGCCGCCTCGCCGACTGCTTCCCCGCAGTCGACTACTTCGAGAACTCGGGCCTGCCCTTCGTCATCGCCCTCAACGGCTTCGACGGCAACCAGCCGTACGCCCCCGAAGAGGTGCGGGAGGCGCTGCAGATCGGACCCGACGCCCCGATCATCATCACCGACGCACGGCACCGTGCGGACGCCAAGTCGACGCTGATCACCCTGGTGGAGCACGCGCTCATGGCACGGCTGCGGTGACGCGAGACCCCCGGTAGCGCACACAGCGCCCCGCGCCCCTCCGGGGGTGCGGGGTTTCTTTTTCCACCGGTCGCTCCGAAAACGCCGCAGGGGCCCCTCTTCGCAAGAGGGGCCCCTGAAGGCTGTTCGGGAGGGCGGCGCTCAGCCGTGCCAGCTGTGCGGCGCCCGAAAGCCGGGCTCGCGCTCCAGGCGGCGCCAGCCGGCCTTGGGGCGGCCCCGGTGGGCCGGGGTGGACGACTGGGCGGCGGCGCGCGCCATCAGGATGGCCGTGAGGGCGGCCACTTCCTCGGGCTCGGCGTTGCCCTTCTCGACGCGGATGTCAGGGATGTTCATGGGCGTCAGTCTCCGTGAGAGAGAGGTCCGCGGGGTTACCGCGAGGGGTCCGCTGGGTTACTGCGGGGGGTTGCCGTGCTTGCGCGAGGGCAGGTCCGCGTGCTTGGACTGCAGCATCGCCAGGGACTTGATCAGGACCTCGCGCGTCTCCGCCGGGTCGATCACATCGTCCACCAGGCCCCGCTCCGCCGCGTAATACGGGTGCATCAGCTCGGACTTGTACTCCTTGACCATGCGCGCCCGCATGGCCTCCGGGTCCTCGGCGCCCGCGATCTGACGCCGGAAGATGACGTTGGCCGCACCTTCCGCGCCCATCACGGCGATCTCGTTCGTCGGCCAGGCGAGGGTGAGGTCCGCTCCGATGGACTGGCTGTCCATCACGATGTACGCGCCTCCGTACGCCTTGCGCAGGATGAGCGAGATCCGCGGCACGGTCGCGTTGCAGTAGGCGTAGAGCAGCTTCGCGCCGTGACGGATGATCCCGCCGTGTTCCTGGTCCACACCCGGGAGGAACCCGGGGACGTCCAGGAACGTCATCAACGGAATATTAAAAGCGTCACACATCTGGACAAAGCGCGCAGCTTTTTCCGAGGCCTCGATGTCCAGGACGCCCGCGAGGGTCTGCGGCTGGTTGGCGATGATGCCCACCACCTGGCCGTCCAGACGGGCCAGCGCGCAGATGATGTTGCGCGCCCAGCGCTCGTGGACCTCCAGGTACTCGCCGTCGTCGACGATCTCCTCGATGACCTTGGCCATGTCGTAGGGGCGGTTGCCGTCGGCCGGGACCAGGTCCAGCAGGACGTCGCCGCGGCGGTCCGCCGCGTCCGTGCTCTCGACCCGCGGCGGGTTCTCCCGGTTGTTCTGCGGCAGCAGCGAGAGGAGGTAGCGCACCTCGGCGATGCAGGTCTCCTCGTCGTCGTAGGCGAAGTGACAGACACCGGAGGTCTCGGCGTGCACATCCGCGCCGCCCAGTCCGTTCTGGGTGATCTCCTCACCGGTCACGGCCTTGACCACGTCCGGTCCGGTGATGAACATCTGGGAGGTCTCGCGGACCATGAAGACGAAGTCCGTGAGAGCGGGGCTGTAGGCCGCGCCGCCCGCGCACGGGCCCAGCATCACGCTGATCTGCGGGATGACGCCGGACGCCTTGGTGTTGCGCTGGAAGATGCCGCCGTAGCCCGCGAGCGCGCTGACGCCCTCCTGGATGCGGGCGCCGGCGCCGTCGTTCAGGGAGACCAGCGGCGCACCGGCCGCGATGGCCATGTCCATGATCTTGTGGATCTTGGTGGCATGGGCCTCGCCCAGCGCGCCGCCGAAGATCCGGAAGTCATGGGCGTAGACGAAGACCGTGCGGCCCTCCACCGTGCCCCAGCCGGTGATCACACCGTCCGTGTACGGCTTCTTGGCCTCCAGGCCGAACCCGGTCGCCCGGTGCCGGCGCAGCTGCTCGACCTCCTGGAAGGACCCCGGGTCCAGGAGCAGCTCGATCCGCTCCCGGGCGGTCAGCTTGCCCTTGGCGTGCTGCGCCTCGGTCGCCTTCTCGCTGGGGCCGGCCAGGGCCCGGGCACGGATCTCGTGCAGTTCGGCGACCCGCCCGCGCGCATCCGTGGGCTCGCTCCCGGAATCTACAGCCTCGTCCAAAACGGTCATGGAGCGACCTTACGAAGTCAACCAAGCAAACCAGGCCGTCGACTCCGTACAGTCTCCGGCCCGATTTCCTGGTACCCCTGAACAGAATGCGCCCCGGATGCAGCCCATCCGACTGCGGAGGGGGCCGGCGCGTTGTAGGAGTCACACAATTCGGACGGGGCGGGAGCCGCCCGCAACGCCCGCTCCCCCATGCCCTCCACGGAGTGACGGGAGCACCCCGAACGGCGGTCGGTGCGCCCCGCCCCGACACCCCGGAGCCCTGCCCCGGGACATCCCGGTCCCGACGGATCCCTGAAGATCACTTTCAGCGATCAGAGCGACACACTGCGGATGATGTTGAAAATTGAAAGGAATAGGTCTACCGTCGGTTTCGTTGACATCGTTGAAGGTTGAACTTCTTCGGATCACCACCGTCCCCCAAGGAGCATGTCATGGGCCTCTTCGGCCGCAAGAGCACCGCCGACACCGCCACCCCCGCCGCGGTCAACCCCGAACTCGCCGCGCTGACCGGCACCTATGCGCTGGACCCGGCCCACAGCACCATCGGCTTCGTGGCCCGCCACGCCATGGTCACCAACGTCAAGGGCGGCTTCCAGGAGTTCGAGGGGACGCTGCAGCTGGACGGCTCGAACCCCGCGAAGTCCACGGCCTCGATCGACGTCACCATGGACAGCATCAGCACCGGCTCGGCCGACCGCGACAACCATCTGCGCAGCTCCGACTTCTTCAAGATCGACGAGCACCCGACGATGACGTTCCGCTCCACCGAGGCCGAGGCGCTGGGCGGTGACGACTACCGGATCACCGGCGACCTCACCATCCTGGGCACCACCAAGCCGATCACCATCGACCTGGAGTTCAACGGCGCGGCCAAGGACCCCTTCGGCAACGAGCGCGTGGGCTTCGAGGGCAAGGCGGAGATCCTCCGCTCGGACTGGGGCCTGACCTGGAACGCGGCCCTGGAGACGGGCGGCGTGCTGGTCTCGGACAAGATCAAGCTGGCCTTCGACATCTCGGCGATCAAGCAGGCCTGAACCCTCCTGCCCCGCGGCACCCGAGCAACGCCCGCCCTCCGCATCCGGGGGCGGGCGCTCGTCGTTCCGGGGGCGGCCGCTCGTCGTTCCAGGGACGGGCGGTCCCCGGGATCAGAAACCGCCGCCGAAGTCGCCGCCGCCCCCGAAGTCCCCTCCCCCGCCGTCGCCGAAACCGCCGCCGAAGTCCCCCGGGTCGAAGTCGGCGCCGGAGACATCGCCGCCCTGGTACCCGCCCGCGCCGAAGTCGCCGTAGCCGCTGCCGTAGTCGGCCGCATAGGCCGGGGCGGCCATCATGGAGCCCAGCAGCGTGCCCATCAGCAGTCCGGGCAGCAGACCGCCGCCGAAGTAGCCGCCCGCCCAGGGGCCGTAGGCCGGTCCCGCGTCCCAGTACGGGCGGCGGCCGTACTCCGTGTCCACCTCGCGCACCAGGGGCTCGCGGCCGTCGGCCAGCCGGGCCCGGTCCGCCGCGCAGACCGGGACCTCGCGCGGTGCGCCGCCCGGAGGCGTCCAGACCGCGTCCGCGACGGACGGGCCGTGCCGCGGGTCGAAGAAGCAGGGCGGCCGGCGGCCGGGCAGCGGCCGGCCCTCGCGCCGGGCGGCCAGCACGGAGAGCGAGAAGCGCCCCTCCTCCAGCTCCTGGGTGACGGCCTTCACGTCCTCGGGGCGCTGCGCCGCCGCCATGAAGGACTTCGCCCGCTCATAGGCGTCCAGTGCCCGTGCGTAGTCCGAGCGCATCGCGTCGTCCGCACCCGGCTCCCCGGGGCGGAAGTCCAGGCGGTCCAGTTCCTCGCCGAAGGCGGTGATGTCCTCGTCGACCACCACCCGCAGCCTCTCCAGCGCGGCCCGCTGCTCCTGTTCCCGGCGGGTACGACTGCGCCGCAGCAGTGCGTAGGCGCCCGAGCCGCCGACCACCAGCACCACGGCGGCCGTGATCAGTGCGGTGGAGGAGACATTGCCGCCCGGGGTGCCCCAGCTCGCCGGGGCGTGGCCGCCGGCATTGCCCAGGGCGCGGTCGGTGAAGTCGTTCAGCTGTTTGGCGGCCGACTCGCCCTGCACACTGGTGACCAGGTTCTGCACGGCGGTGCGGGGCAGGACCGAGGAGTCCGCCCGGGCATCGAAGCGGTCGCCGAGGCGGATCGCGTACACCCCGGTGATGCCGGTGGCCGTGCGCACATCGGTGAAGAGACGGCTCGTCGGATAGCCCGCGGGCAGCACCGTGATGAAGACCGGCTTGCCGGCGTCCTTGATCTTCTTCGCCAGGGCCCTGGCCTCCGGGGCGGACAGCTGTCCGGATGCGGCCGGGTCGACATAGACCGGGCTTCTGCGCAGCGCCTGGGCGATGCCGGAGACGTCCGTCGCCGTCGCCGCCTGCGCTCCGGGCGCACCCGCGTACAGGACCGTCAGCACGGCTGTCATCAGGGTGACCAACGGCAGTACGAGTCCTCGGCTCAGTACGGCCTTCATACTTCGAAGTTACCCGAATCGCCGCGAATCGGGCTTTTGCGCCCGCCCGCCGGGGTGTGGCCTGCGGGCGGGCGCCTCGGAGCTCGGGGGGGTTCTGCGGCGGCGCGGCTGCGGGATCGTGGTGGCCGGCCGCGCGGTTCCCCGCGCCCCTTGCGGGGCGCGGGGACCACCGGGTCAGGCCGCCTTGTAGGCCTCCGTCAGCTTCGCCACCGCCGCCGCGTACTTCCCGGTCAGCAGCAGATGGTCCGCGTCCGCGAACGGACCCGAGACCGAGGCCGTGATCCCGGACCCGATCTTCTGCTGGACGAGCAGCCGTGCCTGGGTGACGATCTCGCGTCCGGTCCGTGCGGAACCCGTCTTCTCGGCGACCGCGGCCGCGAGCCCCAGCACCTTCAGGGTCGCCGTGCCGCCCTTGGGCACCGGGGTGAGCGTGGTCAGCCCCCAGCCGTAGGGGAACTGCGGATCGTACGAGGCGTCGCCGACGTTGATCGGCAGCTGGGCCTCGGACTTCGGCCAGGTGACGGGAAGCTGACCGGTGAACGGACGCTTGCCGTAGAGGACGTCCGCCACACCGTCGCCCTCGGTGCCCGGCAGCCAGGAGGCGACGAGCGCGTCGACGGCGCCCAGCCGGTCGCCGACGAGCTGCGGGCGACCGGACACGATCAGCACCGCGCACTTCATGGCGCCGCAGACCTTGTCCACGGCGGCCTTGTCGGCGGCGGACAGCTGGAGGTCGTGTCCGTTGCCGACATCACCGACGCCCTCGGCGTAGGGGGTCTCGCCGACGACGACCACGCCGACGTCATAGCCGGAGACGGGCGCCGAGGCGTCCTTGGAGTAGGTGATCGTCGCACCCGGAGCGGCCTTCCGCATGCCCTGGAGGATGGTCGTGCCCTGGGTGTGGGTGCCGGATTCACCCTGCCAGGTGATGGTCCAGCCGCCGGTCTGGTTGCCGAGGTCGTCGGCGTTGGAACCGGCGACGTACACCTTCTGCTTCTTGGTCAGCGGCAGCAGGTCGTGGGCGTTCTTGAGCAGCACCTGGGACTCGGCGGCCGCCTGCCGGGCCACGGCCCGGTGCGCGGTGGAGCCGATCTTCGATGCATTCCGGGTGTCGGTGTACGGACGTTCGAAGAGCCCCAGCTTGAACTTCTGGGTGAGGATGCGCGACACCGCGTCGTCGATCCTCTTCTGGCTGATCCGACCCGCCTTCACCTCGTCGATCAGCGTGGTACGGAAGCCCTGGTACTCGTACGGCACCATGATCATGTCGAGGCCGGCGTTGATCGACGCCCGCACCTGGGCGGCGGTGCCGCCCGGGAGCTGGTCGATGGCCGCCCAGTCGCTGATGACGAAGCCCTCGAAGCCCATCCGGTCCTTGAGCACGCCGTTGAGCATGTCGGCGCGGGCGTGCATCTTCACCGGGCCCTGGCCGTCGCCGATGATGTCGAGCGACGAGTACGACGGCATGACCGAGCCGATGCCGCGGTCGACGGCCGTCTGGTACGGGGCGAGGTGCACCGCCTCCAGCTCCTGCCGGGTGACCTTGGTGACGCCCTGGTCGGTGGTGTACGAGCCGGTGGTGGAGGAGCCGTACGCGGTGCCGCCGTCGCCCACGAAGTGCTTTGCGGTGCCGAGGACCTTGTCGTTGCGGCT
Source organism: Streptomyces nodosus (assembly GCF_008704995.1). Taxonomy (NCBI): domain Bacteria; kingdom Bacillati; phylum Actinomycetota; class Actinomycetes; order Kitasatosporales; family Streptomycetaceae; genus Streptomyces; species Streptomyces nodosus. Next base: position 5,275,695 of record NZ_CP023747.1, on the reverse strand, counting down.
CAGGTCACGGCCGTCGGCGCGTCCCTGGAGACCCTGGATGACCGTCTCCATGGACCGGACGAGCGCCGGGTCCTCACCGAACGACTCGTAACTGCGGCCCCAGCGCTCGTCGCGAGTGACGCACAGACAGGGCGCGAAGTCCCAGGGGACGCCGGTGGCGCGGACCTCAATGGCCGTCACCGCACCGGTCTCCTCGGCGAGTTGGGGGTTCCGCGTCGCTCCGATCCCGATGTTGTGCGGCATGACCGTGGCACCGGCGAGGTTGTTGTGGCCGTGCACCGCGTCGACGCCGTAGATCAGCGGGATCTGGAACCGGGTGGCCTGTGCCCTCAGCTGGAAGGAGTCGATCATCTTCGCCCACGCCTCGGGGGTGTTGGGCGTGGGGGTCGAGCCGCCGCCGGACAGCAGCGAGCCGAGGGCGTATGCCGCGATGTCGCCCCCCGAGGCGACGGCGGAGCGCTCGGCCTGGGTCATCTGGCCGGCCTTCTCCTCCAGGGACATACGGGAGAGCAGGTCCGCGACCCGCTTCCGCACGGACAGCTTGCTGTCCAGATACGGCAGTCCATGGGCGTCGATGACGACCTGAGGGGTCTCCTCGGGGGCCTTCGCGCCGGTGACGGTCAGCTTCAGCGGGATCGTCTCGGCGGGCTCGGCGGCCTTGTCCTTGAGGGTGGCGACCTTGATCGTGCGGGTGCTCCCGGAGGCCGTCCCGGCCGGGAAGACCAGGGTGCCCTTGACGGGGGTGTAGTCGCTGCCGGACCCGGCGCTGCCGCCGGCCGTCTCGTAGCCGACGGTCACCGGCTCGTCGAGCGGGGCGGAGCCGGTGGTGGCGACGGAGACCTTCACCTGTGCCGTGCCGCCCTCCGTGACCGGGTAGACGGCGGAGTCCGTGGTGACGAAGGCCCGCTGGGACTGGTCCGCCCTGCCGTACAGCTCGACGTCGTCCATGGCGAAGCCGCCCTTGACGCCGGTGGGGAGCGTGACGGCGTATCCCCACATCTGGGTCAGGCCGAGCACATGGTCGATGCCGCCGACGGGCTGGTAGTCCGTGCGATAGGTGAAGTCGGCGAACGGGATCTCGATCTGTTTCCAGCCGGTGAAGTCGTCCGTGAAGGAGGTCGTCCACAGCTCCGAGGCCTCGCCGTGGGCGCCGCCGTCCTTGATCTCGAAGGCGATCTTCTTGCCGTTGTCCCGGCCCTCCCACCAGAAGCGGATGCCCTGATGGGCGGACCAGTCGTGGGCGGGCCGGTCGGCGGCGAAGTCATGGGTGAAGCCGCCGTACCCGCTGATGTCGTAGGTGCCGGTGAGGACCTTGTCGCCCTCGGGGGCGTCGGCACGGCCGGTCAGCTGGAGCGTGGGCGGGTCGTCGGCGTCGCCTCCCCAGGTGAAGATGCCCTCGGCGGGCTGGCTCGCAAAGGGCACCTCGCCCTCGAAGCGGTCGATCGGCACGGGCGCCGGGTCACCGGCGCCCGACGCGACACCGGCGGCGCCTAGCGGGAGCAGAGTGGCGAGCAGCGCGGCGGAAGCGAGCAGGGCGGTTCTTCGCATGGACCTTCCCTTTTGGCTCTCATGGCTCACGACAGTGAGCTCACGACTTAGATCACGGCGTGAGTTAACTGGTACCCCAAAAGGCCGTCAAGTCTTCACGTCGGAACGGATACAGACTCAAGTCCTGGCCGACTCAAGGCCGTTGTTCCTTCGGGAGCTGAACGCGCACCCCCTTGACGCGGCACCGGAGCCGTCATTTACTCACGCCGCACATGCCTCCCTCCCATCCCCCACTCCCAGAAGGGCGGCACACCATGAGAGCACCCCTGCGCGCGGTTCGCGTGCTGCTGGCCGGACTGCTCACCACCACAGGTCTGACCGCGGCGGCGGCCCTGCCCGCGCACGCCGCAGGAGAGCAGGTCACGGCCTGGCTGACCACGACGGACGACTCCGCCGGCCGCCATGTGGTGCGCGGCCTCCAGGCACAGACCCCGTTCGCCTTCCAGTCGGGCACCGGTGGCGGCGGCGAGAACATCACGGTCGACGAGAACACCCGGTACCAGACCTTCACCGGCGGCGGGGCGTCCTTCACGGACACCGCGGCCTGGCTGATGAACAGCAGCGGGGCGCTCTCGGGGGCGACGCGGGACGCGACGATGCGGAAGCTGTTCTCACCGACGGACGGCATCGGGCTGTCGTTCCTGCGCAATCCGATGGGCGCGTCGGACCTGGCGCGTTCCGGCTACACCTACGACGATGTGCCGGCCGGGCAGAGCGACCCGGGCCTGACCCGGTTCTCGATCGCGCACGACCTGGCCGACGTGGTGCCGCTCACCAGGCAGGCGCTCCAGCTCAACCCGCAGCTGACGGTGATGGCCAGCCCGTGGACGGCCCCGGCCTGGATGAAGGACAGCGGGCAGCTCAACGGGGGCTGGCTGAAGGCGGAGGACTACGGGGCGTACGCGTCGTACTTCGTGAAGTACCTCCAGGCGTACCGGGACCAGGGTGTCCCCGTCTCGTACGTCACCGCCCAGAACGAGCCGACCTGCTGCTCGGGCTATCCGTCGATGAGCTGGAACGCCTCCGGGCTGGCCTACTTCACCAAGAGCGAGCTGCTGCCGAAGCTTCAGGCGGCGGGCCTGTCGACCAAGGTGCTGGCGCACGACTGGAACTGGGACACCTACGACTCCTACGCGGCCCAGACGGTGGACGACGCGGCGGTCCGCTCGCACCCGAACTTCGGCGGGATCGCCTGGCACGGGTACGGCGGCGACGTGAACAAGCAGACCTCGGTGCACAACCAGTACCCGCAGCTGGACGCCTTCGCCACGGAGCACTCGGGCGGCACCTGGATCGGGAACCAGCAGCGCGAGGACATGCTCAACATCGTCGACTACACGCGGAACTGGGCGAAGTCGGTGACGAAATGGTCCCTGGCCGTGGACCAGGGCATGGGGCCCCACAACGGCGGCTGCGGCACCTGCACGGGGCTGATCACGGTCCACAACGGGGACGGGGCGAGCGGCACGGTCGACTACACCGTCGAGTACTACACGATGGGCCATCTGACCAAGTTCGTCCGGCCGGGCGCGCAGCGCATCGCCTCGACCGCGAGCTCGGCGGTGCCGAATGTGGCGTGGCGCAATCCGGACGGTTCGAAGGCGCTGATCGCCTACAACGACGCCTCGTCGGCGAAGACTGTGACGGTCAACTGGGGTGGGCAGCACGCGACGTACTCGCTGCCCGGGAAGACCTCGGCGACGTTCACCTGGTCGGGCACGCAGTCGGGAGGCGCCGACCGGGCTGGGGCCTTCGTGGGGCTTGCGGGCAAGTGCCTGGATGTGGCGGGCGCGTCGAGCGCCGACGGGACGGCGGTGCAGCTCTACGACTGCAACGGCTCGGCCGCCCAGCAGTGGACGGTGAAGGCCGACGGCTCGGTCCGGGCGCTCGGCAAGTGCCTGGACGTGTCCGGGGGGTCGACGGCGAACGGTGCCAAGGTGCAGCTCTACGACTGCAACGGCACCGGCGCACAGCAGTGGTCGTACAACGCGTCCACGGGTGATGTGGTCGGCCTCGCCGCCGACAAGTGCCTCGATGTGACGGACAACTCGTCGGCGAACGGGGCGCGGGCCCAGATCTGGTCGTGCACGGGCGCGGCGAACCAGAAGTGGCGGCTGCAGTAGGGCCGCGGTGGACCAGGTCCGACCGTGTGCGCCGTCCCTCGCGAGGAGGGGCGGCGCATCCGCGGCGGGCCGGCGGGGCCCGCCACGGGCTCCGGCGAGCCGCGTTACTCGGCCGGCTCCACTCCGGCCCGGAGCAGGCCGTAGGTGTAGGCGTCCTGCAGCGCCATCCAGGACGCCGCGATCACGTTCTCGGCCACGCCGACCGTGGACCACTCGCCTCGGCCGTCCGAGGTGGAGATCAGCACCCGGGTCGTGGACTGGGTGCCGTGCTTGCCCTCCAGGATGCGGACCTTGTAGTCGACCAGATCCAGAACGGCGAGCTGGGGGTAGATCTTCTCCAGGGCGACCCGGAGCGCGCGGTCCAGGGCGTTCACCGGGCCGTTGCCCTCCGCCGTCGCGACGATGCGTTCGCCCTTGGCCCAGAGTTTGACCGTGGCCTCATTGGCGTGGGTGCCGTCGGGGCGGTCCTCGACGATGGCCCGCCAGGATTCCGTGCGGAAGTAGTTCAGGGGGCGGCCCCCCACCTCCTCGCGCAGCAGCAGCTCGAACGACGCGTCCGCCGCCTCATAGGTGTAGCCCTGGAGCTCGCGCTCCTTCACCCGCTGCACGACCCGGCCGACCAGCTCCCGGTCGCCGCCCAGGTCGATGCCCAGTTCCTTGCCCTTCAGCTCCACCGAGGCGCGGCCCGCCATGTCGGAGACCAGCATCCGCATGGTGTTGCCGACCAGCTCGGGGTCGATGTGCTGGTACAGGTCCGGGTCCACCTTGATCGCGGACGCGTGCAGACCCGCCTTGTGGGCGAAGGCGGACACGCCCACATAGGGCTGGTGGGTGGAGGGCGTGAGGTTGACCACCTCGGCGATCGCGTGCGAGATACGGGTCATCTCGCGCAGCCGGCCCTCGGGCAGCACCTTCTTGCCGTACTTCAGCTCCAGGGCGGCCACCACCGGGAACAGGTTGGCGTTGCCCACCCGCTCGCCGTAGCCGTTCGCCGTGCACTGCACATGGGTCGCGCCCGCGTCCACCGCGGCGAGGCTGTTGGCGACCGCGCAGCCCGTGTCGTCCTGGGCGTGGATACCGAGCCGGGCTCCGGTGTCCGCGAGGACCGTGGACACCACGGCGTGGACCTGCGCCGGCAGCATGCCGCCGTTGGTGTCACAGAGGATGACCACATCGGCGCCCGCCTCGGACGCCGCCCGGACCACCGACTTGGCGTACTCCGGATCGGCCCGGTAGCCGTCGAAGAAGTGTTCGCAGTCGACGAAGACCCGGCGGCCCTGGGCCCGCAGATGGGCGACCGTGTCGCGGATCATCTCCAGGTTCTCGTCGAGCGTGGTGCGCAGCGCCAGCTCGACATGGCGGTCATGGGACTTCGCGACCAGGGTGATCACCGGCGCCCCGGAGTCCAGCAACGCCTTGACCTGCGGGTCCTCGGCCGCCTTGCCGCCGGCCCGCCGGGTCGCGCCGAAGGCGACGAGCTGGGCGTGCCGGAAGTCGATCTCCTGCCGGGCACGGGCGAAGAACTCGGTGTCCCGCGGGTTGGCGCCGGGCCAGCCGCCCTCGATGAAGCCCACGCCGAAGTCGTCCAGGTGCCGTGCGATGGCCAGCTTGTCCGCGACGGTGAGGTTGATGCCCTCACGCTGCGCGCCGTCACGCAGCGTGGTGTCGAAGACATGGAACGAGTCGTCGATTTCGCTGGTTTCCGTCATGGTCTGAAGGCTCCTGTAAGAAATCTCGGTCTACCGGAATGACCGGTTCCACCGTCCCTCCATAGTCCCTCGCGCTCCCCTTCCCGACTGATGGTGGGCCAGGAAAACAGAAAAACCTCTCGCGGGTGCGAGAGGTCTGCGCGCGGGTCGAGGACGACGGTGGCCGCCCGTACCTGGTCGTACAAGGCGGTCACTGCGGACCGGCGCGCCTGCTGCCAATCATCATGGCGAACGAGAGCACGGGTGCAGTCTGGCACATTCCGCCCCCGACACTCACCGCTGTCTCAGGATGCGGGCGGCGCCGGGGACGTTCGTGAGACGCCTGAAGCGTGTCGCTACCGGGACTGCCCGGTCCGGCGGTCGAGGGGAAGGCCGGCGAGAGCCCGGGGGAACCGGTCACGGCCCACGTCGGCGTTCGCGTGGACCGTGACGTCCGGCGTCCTGTACGCCCGGATCCGCCCGCCGGAAGCGCCCTCAGCCGCTCCTCGAACCCTGTGGCGTCAGGTGCCGGCGGGATGTCGAGGGAGTCGATCGACCGCGGCTCGGCCGGCAGCCGCGCGTCGAAGCCCGAGAGCGATCAGATGTATGCCGCGGCTTTTCTGCGGCGGTCGGGGAGGAACGGGTCGATCGATCCGGCGCCGGATCCGGGTGCCGCGCCCTCGCCGCGGAGCCGGCGGGCCAGGCGGGCAAGCCCGGGATCACCGGGGCGTACGTCGATCTGGAAGTGGGACTCCTTGACCTGCTTCTCGTGTCCGCCCCAGCCGACGACGTCCTGGCAATCGGCGAGGATGTCCGCGATGACGACCCTCTCCAGATCGGACAGGCCCGTGCCCTTCTGCGCTCCCAGCGGGTAGAAAAGGGGACGGATCGCGATCGCGGTACCGGACAAGTAGTTCGATTCGAAGTCGGCTCGAACGGTGTGCTGGACGGTGTGGCCTTGAACGTCGCCGGGGCGAAGCATGTCGATTTCGTATGCGAACCGGCGGGCCACATGCAGCAGTACCGTCGCCGCATCACCCTTCGCCAAGGAGACCTCGACGTTGGTGCCCTCCACCCGGTACCTCGTGGCGTGGTCAAGGACGGGCCAGTCGTTCGCGGACTGGGGACGTCTCCACTGGTGCTCACCTGCAGCAGGGGCGGCGGCCTGCACGGGCCCAGCGGTCGCCAGGGTGATTGCCGCCCCGGCTCCTATGCCGAGGCCGAGAACCCGTCTACGCGTCAAGCTGGTTGTCATCGAGTGCCTTTCTACGCTTGTTGCGGTTGATGAGGAGCAGGGCGAAGCAGACGACGGAGCAGGCCAGCCCCGCGTACAGCAGGGGCGCAGTCCAGAACCACACCACTTCGGTGCTGTGGCCACTGGCCCAGTGGCAGATGACGGACGGCGGAAAGCTGTCCACGCTCACCGATATCAGGCTGTAGTCCCTCCCTTCATCCATGTACACGCCGTGGCCCGTTTTGACCGCGCACAGGTCAAGTGGGTTCGTGAAGGCGAGCCCGTAGACGGTTCCGGCCCCATAGGCGGCGATCGCCGCCGCGCTGCCGATCACAGCCCAGCGGGCCGGCCGCGAGGGCTTCCTCCTGGTCACCCACAACGCGTACGGGAGTGCCCCGACGACAAAAAGGAAGAGCGTGATCGCGGGCGGACCGAAGAGCGTGAAGAGGGGGGTCATGCACCCTGACGCTACTTCGAGCGGAGGAGCCGTTGCTGGTTCGCCTGGTACTCAGCCCGCCGGAGGGTTTCCGTGGAGGCGTGCTGCAGAAGGTTGTCACCGAACGCGTTGCACCATGCGTCGAGCTGACCGGCGGGCAAGTTGTGCGGCATCAAAGTGGGAAAGCCACCGAACTGCTGGATCAGGAGGGCGCGGCCACTCACGAGGATCACTCCGTCCGCGGAGACAGGAGTATCGGTCAGAATCTTCCTCGCCTGGACGGCTGCCTCGCTGATGGTGCCGCCGAAGCGCTGGCTGACGTAGTCCCTGAACCGGGTGAGCCCGCCATTGCCCTGGTAGTGGTCGTGGACGGCCTCAACGATGTTCTTGCCGCCGACGCGCACGGCCTGGGCGATGAGATAGCCGTCGGCGTCTTCGATGAGGTCGGTGAATCCGAACGAGGATGCGACGCCGATCTTGCCCATCCTTTCGCTGATGTAAGTCGCACCGGAGGCATATGAGTCGTGGTCACGCCGCCATTCGCCGTACAGGGTCATCAGGTCACCACCCCAGCCGGCAACGTCGCCGAGGCTGATGTCTCCCTTGGGGTTCGGCTTGACGAACTGGCCGTTCGCTGTGGCCATCAGGTGCTCCGGTCCGAGATCCTGGCCGGTGAACGGGTCCTTGAACTCGGTCCAGACGCTCAAGTTGCGGCTGTTCACATAGGAGACGAAGCCGGCGTCGGCCTTCCCGATCATGGTCTGCCATTTACTGTCGTCGTAGCTTTCGCTACGCATGTACTCCATGACGAGCTGGTTCGGGTTGCCCTTGCCGTAGGCCTTCGCCAGGTCGTACAGCATCTCGACGTAGTTGACGAAGTAATCTGCGGGCTGCGTCGTCTTGTTGACGCTGCCCTGGCCGGAGTCGTAGCCGATGCGGTCGGCGTCGCGGTCAAGCCAGAACGTGTCCGTTCCGTTGGTGACCTGGTACTCCTTGACCTGGTTGAACGACCAGTTCTGCGGCAGGGGATAGCCCAGGTTGCCGGAGAAGCCCCAAGACATGCCGGACACGAACGAGTAGCGCGCGTATGTCTCCTTGGTGACCTGGGTGCACACGTTCCGAGACCCGTACACGCCGTGCACGTACCGCTTCCCCTTGTTTCCGAGTCCTGACGCGACGCCCCGGAAGTACTCCAGGATGTGCGGCATATCGACGTCGGTGGCGTCGTAGTCGACGGCGAAGTAGATGACCGTGCCTCGGTTGAACCCGAAATGCACGGCTTGGTCGTGGGCCTTCTGTGCGTGGGCGAACCCGTTTCCGAAGTAGTACTCCGACAGGGACCTGCCGTTGTCCTGGAAGATCGGGAAGACACGCAGGCCGGCGGCGAAGATATTGGCGAGTTCGCCTTCTTCAAGCATCTTCGATCCGCCACCGGCAGAGGCCTCGTTGAGGTACCTGCCGACACACGTGTAGCCGTCCTTGGCCATCCTCGCCGCCCGCGACGGCGTGATGGTGTAGGCAGTGTCGGCAGCGGTGACCGGTCGGTCCGGGTCCCCCATCGACACCAGAAGCTGAGCCCAGGTCGCATAGTCGCCCTGACCGTTGGGAGACAGCGCCGAGAACTTCTGGAATATTTTGACGAATGTCGTCAGATTACTGTCGAACGTCGACTTGAACACCGTATTTACTGCGACCTCGCTGCCGTCCGCATTAAAGGTGAGGATCGGCTGGTTGAAGACGCATGCAGCGGAGAACAGCTGAACGAAGATCCCGGAAGACCCCTCGGACACCAAGGCCTTGGACTTGAGGCCGGCCTGCGTTCCGGAGCCAAAATTGCCGGTGGCGTCTGCCTCCGCGATTCCGATCTCCAGTTGGATGGCCTTCATCAGGTTCTGCTGAACGTTACGAGAGTAGTGCCCGTCAGCAGGGCATATGTCGACCGTCGCCTTCGTCCAGTAACGCCCGTTCAACCACTGCTGGATGGAGCGGACCTCGTCCGACCCGCCGGCGGTGAGCACATAGGCATCCATGTTGAGGAGCGCCTTGAACACCTTCGCCTGGAGTGTGCCGCTCTGAGAGAGCCCCATGTCTCCCTGCATATGCTTCACGGCGAGCGCGATGTCCGGGTCGTAGTAGCCGGTGTCGAAGTAGCCGCCGGTGTAGCCCTTGCAGAACAGCCCGTACCGGATGATCTTTACGATGTTTCCGTTCTTGGCCCAGCCGCTACCGATATCGCCGAGTGCGGCGAGTTTGGCGACGGTTCCGTCTCCGAAGTTCGCGACCACGGGACTGATGCCGAGCTCCTTCTGCAAACCCATCGTGAGGGCGTACATGGTGGACCAGCCGGTTCTGCCGTCTTCCGGACACTTCTGGTAGCCGGACACACTTCCGTAGGTCTCATTGACCCACTTCTGCGCTTCGAGGACTTTCTCGTCAGCCATACCAGGACTCCTGAACTGCTTGACGGATTAAGAAAAGGAGGCAGAGCACAACGACCGCCATCAGCGGAGGCAGTCTGGCGCGTGGATCAGGGATATGCACTTTAAAAGTGCTCGAAAGTCTCCGCAAGAAAGCCGAAGGCGCTCGATGGACTCACGACATGTGACAGCAGACGCGGCCATGGACTTTGGCCGATCCTTATCGCCTCCCCCCTCCCCCTGAATGGTCACGCACGCAACCACGAGAAAGAATCGGATTCAAGGAATCCGATACAAGCGCCCCCGCTCCCCAGCGACCGCCAAGAGCATAGATCAACTGAAAGGAATGCAAAGGATTCTCGGGGTGCGGGGGTCGCAGCGACCGAAGGGAGACGTCACCGAGAGTTCCCCGGTGTGCCCGTCCTTCCCGTTTTCAATCTCTTCTCCGATTCGCCAGCTTCCTCGCGGGATGCCGGAATTGAATGAGCGATCTTCAGCCACCGGCCCGCCTGCTCGCACGTCGATCCACGCCCGGTGATCACGCATCCGGAGGTGGCGAACCCTGACCGACGAGGCGCCGGAGCCGCCCCATATGCACGCCGCCACCCATGACGAGCCCGCTGATTTCAGCCGAACTGCACAGCGGGGCCGGCCGGAGGTTTCCGCCGTGACATGAACAAGGAGTAGCCATCCAGATGTGATCCACATCACACGACATGAATGGGTGGATGGGTGGGTGAATCCTGGTTATTCAGCGGAATTGGTCGAGTCGACGCCCTGGCGGCAGAAAGGTGCCGCTGACCTGCGAGGGGAGAACACCGCCCCCACCGGGGCCGGCACTCCCGGACGTCCTTCGAACAGACGTCCGCGCCGGGTCCCCAGGGATGCAAGGGCATCTCAGCTGTCCACGCGTCCCCGTCCGTCCAGCGACTCGTCCAGGAAGTCCCTGACATGTCCGAGGATCCGCTCCCGGTCGGTGCCGCGCAGGCCGATCGCCACATGGATGGAGAAGCCGTCGAGGAGCGCGCGCAGCCGGGCGGCGAAGCGGTCCGGGTCGACCGCCCGGAACTCTCCCCCGGACACCCCCTCGGCGAGCAGGGCGACCAGATCACGGTGCCAGGCCTTCTCGATGGCGGCCTGCCGGTCCCGGGCGTCGTCGTCGGCGTTCTGCGAGCGGTTCCAGACCTCCAGCCAGAGCGACCAGTGCGGGTCACGGTGACCGGCGGGGACATACAGGTCGACATAGGCGTCCAGCCGCTCCCGGGCCGGGGCGGTACCGCTGAGCAGGCGTCCGCGTGCGGCGCCCAGTCGGCCCTCGCTCCACTCCAGGGTCCGCAGCAGCAGCTCGTCCTTGGAGCGGAAGTAGTAGAGCAGATGGCCACTGCTCATCCCGACCTCCCGGCCGAGCGCCGCCATGGTGAGCTTCTCCAGACCGCCTTCGGCGATCATGCCCATGGCCGCGGCGAGCACCTCCTCGCGTGGGGGCGCGTTGCGCCGCGCCCGGGCAGCGTCGGTCATCCGCGACTCCTCGACCTCTCAGACCCTGGGCTGCTGCTGGGTGATGCAGTGGATGCCCCCGCCACCGGCAAAGATCGTACGTGCGTCGACCAGGGTGACCGTGCGCCGGGGGAAGAGCTTGCGGAAGATGCCGGCGGCGGTCTCGTCCCGGGGGTCGTCGAAGCCGCACAGCACCACACCGTCGTTGGGGAGGTAGTGGTTGATGTAGGAGTAGTCGGCCCAGTGGCCGTCGGCCTCCAGGACCGTAGGGGCGGGAACCTCGACGACCTCCAGGGGCCGGCCCTGGGCGTCGGTGGCGGACTTCAGGATCCCGATGACCTCCCGGGTCACCTCGTGGTCGGGGTGGGCCGGATCCGGCTGGTGATGGGCGACCACCACACCGGGGCGGGCGAAGGCGGCGACGATGTCGACATGGCCGAGGGTGCCGTAGCCGTACGGGGGGTAGTCGCCGGTCAGCCCGCGCGGCAGCCAGATCGCCTTGCGGGTGCCGAGATGGGCGTGGATCTCCGCCTCGACCTGTTCCCTGGTCCAGTGCGGATTGCGCTCGGGGCCGAGCTGCACGGTCTCGGTGAGCAGCACGGTCCCCTCGCCGTCGACATGGATCCCACCGCCCTCGTTGACCAGCTGCGAGGCATAGGTGCGCGCCCCGGCGAGGTCCGAGACAAAGGCGGCGATCTTGGAGTCGTGCTCCCAGCGGGCCCAGTCCTGGGCTCCCCAGCCGTTGAACGTCCAGTCCACGGCGGCGAGCCGGCCGCCGCCGTCGGTGAGGAAGGTGGGGCCGATGTCCCGCATCCAGGCGTCGTCCAGGTCACGTTCCACGGTGTCGACGCCCTCGCCCAGCAGGGCCCGCGCCTCGGTGGACTGTCCGGGGCCGCAGACCACGGTGACCGGTTCGAAGCGGCGGACCGCGCGGGCCACCGACGCCCAGGCCGCGCGGGAGGCGGCGAGGTCGTCCGGGTCGTCGAAGGTCGGGTTGGGGCCCGGCCAGGCCATCCAGGTGCGCTCGTGCGGGGTCCACTCGGCGGGCATACGGAAGCCGTCGGCGGCGGGGGTGCTCATGGCAGGGGTCCTCACGGGGGTCACAGGAAGTACAGACGGTTGAGGGAGACCGAGTCGGCGGGCGCGGAGCGGACCGGGTCGCCGTCGAGGGTGACCAGGCCGGTGCGCCGGTCGACGTCCACCGTTCCGGTACGGGAGTTGAGGCGCAGATCGGCCGGGCCGATGCCCCGGGTGCCGCGGACCGCCACCCGGCGGCGCCGGGTCGGCATCCGGTCCCCGCCCTGGTCCAGGGCCGCCCGGGCGACAAAGGCGACGGAGAGCTCGGCGGCCGTGGCGCCATGGGCACCGAACTGGGGGCCGAGCACCAGGGGCTCGCTGGTGTCGGTGGCCGCGTTCGGGTCGCCGACCACCCCGTACGCGGGGAAGCCGGCCTTGAGGACGAGCTGCGGCTTGGCCCCGAAGTACTCCGGCCGCCACAGCACGATGTCGGCCAGCTTGCCGGTCTCGATGGACCCCACCTCATGGGCGAGCCCGTGCGCGATGGCCGGGTTGACGGTCAGTTTGGCGATATAGCGCAGCACCCGGGCGTTGTCGTCGCCCTCGCCGTCGCCCTCCAGGGGGCCGAGTTCGGCCTTCATCTTCCCGGCCATCGCGAAGGTGCGGCGCACGGTCTCGCCCGCGCGGCCCATGCCCTGGGCGTCGGACGAGGTGATCCCGATGGCCCCCAGGTCGTGCAGCACATCCTCGGCGCCCATGGTCCCGGCGCGGATCCGGTCCCGGGCCATGGCGGCGTCGCCCGGCAGGTCGGTCTTGAGGTCATGGACCGAGACGATCATGCCGTAGTGCTCGGCGACGGCGTCCCGGCCGAAGGGCAGGGTGGGGTTGGTGGAGGAGCCGATGACGTTCGGTACACCGGCCATCTTCAGGACGTTGGGCACATGGCCGCCGCCGCAGCCCTCGATATGGAAGGCGTGGATGGTCCGGCCCTCGAGGACGCGCAGGGTGTCCTCCACCGACAGGCACTCGTTCAGCCCGTCGCTGTGCAGCGCGACCTGGACGTCGTGCTCCTCGGCGACCCGCAGCGCCGTGTCCAGGGCCCGGGTGTGGGCGCCCATGTCCTCGTGCACCTTGAAGCCCGAGGCGCCGCCCTCCGCCAGCGCCTCGACCAGGGGCGCGGGATCGGAGGAGGAGCCCCGGCCCAGAAAGCCGATGTTGACGGGCCAGGCGTCGAAGGCCCGGAACGCGTGCCGCAACGCCCAGGGCGAGTTGACGCCGACGCCCCACACCGGGCCGAACTCCTGGCCGATGATCGTGGTCACCCCGGAGGCGAGGGAGGCCTCCATGATGCGCGGCGACAGCAGATGGACATGGGTGTCGACCGCCCCTGCGGTGGCGATCAGCCCCTCGCCGGACACGATCGACGTCCCCGTGCCGACCACCACGTCGACCCCGTCGAGGGTGTCGGGGTTCCCGGCGCGCCCGATGGCGTGGATCCGGCCCTCCCGGATGCCGATCGAGACCTTGCGGATGCCCTGCACCGCGTCGATCACGACCACGTTGCTGATGACGACGTCGCAGGTCTCCCGCACGGACGCGGCCTTGAGGTGCAGCCCGTCACGGGCGGTCTTGCCGAAGCCGGCGAGGAACTCGTCGCCGTACTTCTGTGCGTCGGACTCGATCCGCACCACCAGTCCGGAGTCGCCGAGCCGTATGCGGTCTCCGGCGCGGGGGCCGTGGGTGGCGGCGTACTCGTACGGGTTCATCGTGCGTCTCCTTCGCGCCCGGCGCCCGGGGTTCCCAGATATCCGCAGGCGGCGGCCCGGCGCAGGGCCTCCTCCTTGGCCCCCGGGGCGTCCAGCGGCCCGTCGACCAGGCCCGCGAAGCCGATCGCGATCCGCTCGCCGCCGATCGGCACCAGGCCGACCTCGGCGCTCTCGCCGGGCCCGAACCGCACCGAGGAGCCGGCGGGCACGGCGAGCCGCATGCCGTAGGCCTCGGCCCGGTCGAAGTCGAGCCGTGGGTTGGCCTCGAAGAAGTGGAAGTGGGAGGTGACGGAGACCGGCACGGTCGCCGTGTTGGTGACCGTCAGCCGGAGCGCCTCCTCCGGTTCGGGCTGCTGCGGGCCCGGCAGCAGCGCGCCCGGCGCCTCCTCCCCCAGCCCGCCCCCGATGGGGTCGGTGACGACCGCCAGGCGCGAGCCGTCCTCGAAGACGGCCTCGACCTGCACCTCGGCGACGATGTCCGCGACACCCGGCAGTACGTCGTCCGGGCCGAGGACCGCACGGGCGCGCTCGACGGCCTCGGCCAGCCGGGCGCCGTCACGGGCCGCCTCGCACACCGTGTCGGCGATCAGCGCGGTGGCCTCCGGCACATTGAGCCTGAGCCCGCGGCCCCTGCGGGCCCGGGCCAGTTCGGCGGCCCCGAAGAGCAGCAGCCGGTCGCGTTCCGTGGGGGTGAGTCTCACGGGGCGGCGCCTCCTTGCCTCTGATCTGCCGTACCTCTGGTCCTTGACTTAGAGCGGCACTCTAAATGCAAGGCAGGTGTTCGCACCAGAGGTCTACCAGGCCCGGCAGATGTATGGAACGTCACTCGAACTCGAAGACCCCGAGGGCCGCCCCCGGTCCTGAAGTCCGGGAGCGGCCCTCGATGCGTTCCGCCGGAACCTAGTGCCGCGGCAGGCAACGTTTGCCCGTCAAGGAGCGGCGTCGTGGGGGCACCTCCCGCGCGAGCGCAGTCGAGCGTGGCGAGAGTGCGTGCCGGGCGTCGCGACGGGGCGAACGTTGCCTGTCGGGGCACTAGTGCCGCATCGGGCGACGTTCGCCCCGTCGCGGCACTAGCCGACCCGGTGCATCCAGCCGTGGGTGTCCTCGCGGGTGCCGCGCTGGAGGTCCAGCAGGGCCTCGCGGAGCTTGACGGTGACCTCGCCCGGCTCGCCGTCCGACTGCTTCCACTCGGCGCCGGCGCGCTTGACCGTGCCGACCGGGGTGATGACGGCGGCGGTGCCGCAGGCGAAGACCTCGGTGAGGGTGCCGTTCTCGGAGTCGGTCTGCCACTGGTCGATGGAGACTCGGCCCTCCTCGGCCTCGTAGCCGAGTTCACGGGCGACGGTCAGCAGGGAGTCACGGGTGACGCCCTCCAGGATGGAGCCGGTCAGCGACGGTGTGACGATCTTGTTCCCGTACACGAAGTACAGGTTCATGCCGCCGAGCTCCTCGACCCAGGTGTGCTCCACTGCGTCGAGATAGCAGACCTGGTCACAGCCCTTGGCCGCGGCCTCGGCCTGGGCCAGCAGGGAGGCCGCGTAGTTGCCGCCGGTCTTGGCGTCGCCCATGCCGCCGGGGACGGCGCGCACCCGGTCCTCCGACACCCAGATGGAGACCGGCTTCACGCCGCCCGCGAAGTAGGCGCCGGCCGGGGAGGCGATGACCAGGAAGAGGTACTCGTTGGCCGGCCGCACCCCGAGGCCGACCTCGCTGGCGATCATGAACGGGCGCAGATAGAGGGACTCCTCGCCGCCGTGCGCCGGCACCCAGGCGATGTCCTGGCGGACGAGGGCGTCACAGGCCTCGACGAAGCTCTCGACCGGCAGCTCGGGCATGGCCAGGCGCCGGGCGGAGCGCTGGAAGCGGCGGGCGTTCATCTCCGGGCGGAAGACGGCGACCGAGCCGTCGGGCCGGCGGTACGCCTTGAGCCCCTCGAAGATCTCCTGCGCATAGTGCAGCGTCATGTTCGCGGGGTCGAGGGAGAGCGGGCCGTAGGGGACGAGCTGTCCGTCGTGCCAGCCGCGGCCCTCGGTCCACTTGATCGTCACCATGTGGTCGGTGAAGTGGCGGCCGAACCCGGGGTTGGCCAGGATCGCGTTCCGCTCCGCGTCGGAGAGCGGGTTGGCGGAGGGCTTCAGCTCGATCGTGGGCGTCGTCATATGTGGTTTGTCCTTCACCGGTTGTCGTGACGGGCCGCGCTCACGTCCGTTCCGTCCGTGACAGTTGGTTGGACGTCCGAGCATTCCCTCATTCCGCGGCTCCTCGTTCGATTATCGCAAGCGGGGAGACACGGCCGAAACGGTGTGAATGCGGCCCCCGGGAATGCCCCGGAGGTGGCTTTGATGGTGGCACCCGGCGAGGGCATGAAAAAGCCGCCGGGCGCAAGGGCGACCCGACGGCCTTCTCCAGGGGTGTGAGGGGCGCGTGAGGTTCTCCCCGCTCACGCGCGACCGGCAGCTCAGCCGGTCACGCGTGCGACGAGGGCGTCGCCGATCTCCTCGGTGGTGCGGGCGGGCTCGCCCACGCGCTCCGCGAGATCGGCGGAGACGGCCTCCTCGATGCGGGCGGCCTCGGACTCGTGGCCGAGGTGGCGCAGCAGCAGGGCGACCGACAGGACGGTGGCCGAGGGGTCGGCCTTGCCCTGGCCCGCGATGTCGGGCGCCGAGCCGTGTACGGGCTCGAACATCGACGGGAACTCGCCGGAGGGGTTGATGTTGCCGGAGGCGGCGACCCCGATGCCGCCGGAGATCGCGGCGGCCAGGTCGGTGATGATGTCACCGAAGAGGTTGTCGGTGACGATCACATCGAAGCGCTCGGGCCGGGTGACGAGATGGATCGTCGCCGCGTCCACATGCATGTACTCGGTGGTGACCTCGGGGAACTCCTCGCCCACCTTGGTGAAGATGTCCGTCCACAGATGGCCGGCGTGCACCAGCACATTGTTCTTGTGGACCAGGGCCAGCTTCTTGCGGGGGCGGGCCTGCGCACGGGCGTAGGCGTCGCGCACCACGCGCTCGATGCCGAAGGCGGTGTTCAGCGAGACCTCGGTGGCGACCGCGTGCGGGGTGCCGGGGCGGATGGTGCCGCCGTTGCCCGTGTAGGGGCCCTCGGTACCCTCGCGGACCACCACGAAGTCGATCTCGGGCTGGCCCGCGAGCGGGGTCTCCACACCGGGGAGCAGCTTGGAGGGCCTCAGATTGACATGGTGGTCGAAGGCGAAGCGGAGCCTGAGCAGAAAGCCGCGCTCCAGGACGCCGGACGGGACCGAGGGGTCGCCGATCGCGCCGAGCAGAATCGCGTCGTGCCGCTTGAGCTGCTCCAGGTCGGCGTCGGTGAGGGTCTCACCGGTGGCGTGGTAGCGCCGGGCGCCGAAGTCGTACTCCTTGGTCTCCAGCTTCACATCCTGCGGAAGGACGGCGGAGAGGATCCTGAGCCCCTGGGCCACGACCTCCTGGCCGATGCCGTCACCGGGGATCACTGCGAGATTGAGGCTGCGAGACATGACGGCACCGTACTCCTTGTCCCATGGAATGACATGGGACGTCCGGGATGCGGACAGGCGGTTCCCGGCTCAGTGGCCGGTCTCGCCGCCGTTGTCCCGGCGGTCGAGGGCGCGCTGGAGCGCGGCGGCGGCCCTCCTGCGGTCGGCGTCGCTGGTACGGGAGGCGTGACGGACTCGGCGGCGGGCGGTCGTCTCGGCCATGGAAATCGACTCCTTCGATGGAACACGGGAGTGCGGGAAAGGGGTTACGAGACTCCCCCACTGCCTGATGGGCGTGGGCGGCGCCCCAGAGGGGCGTGGAGCGGCGGCGCAGGGATCACCCGCACGGGCCCGGCTCCCGATCGCCATGCGCTGGATCGAGCGCGGCGTTCGGCTCCTACCAAGCTAAGCGAGGAGCGGTCGCCTGTCTCCATAGTTAGTCGGACTTCCTACTATCTGAGACGGCCGATCGGGTCACACCTCGCCGACCTGAGGGACAATGCCTCGCTGACCTGCGGAGACAATGAAAACCGCCCCCGTCCTCGGTCTCGGGACCCAGGAGGGGGGCGGTGTCCGGTGGGGGCGTCAGCCCATGTGCGGGTAGCCGTAGTCGGTCGGCGACACCAGGGACTCCTTGATGGCGCGGGCCAGGGTCCAGCGCAGCAGGTTCTGCGGGGCGCCCGCCTTGTCGTTGGTGCCGGAGGCACGGCCGCCGCCGAAGGGCTGCTGGCCGACCACGGCGCCGGTCGACTTGTCGTTGATGTAGAAGTTGCCGGCCGCGTAGCGCAGCTTCTCCATCGTGTGGGCCGCCGCGGCACGGTCGTTGGCGATGACCGCGCCGGTGAGGGCGTAGTCCGACACCGACTCCATCTGGGTCAGCATCTCGTCGTACTTCTCGGCGGAGCTGTCGTCGTAGACGTACACCGCGAGGATCGGGCCGAAGTACTCCGTCCGGAAGACCTCGTTCTCCGGGTCGGTGCACTCGATGACGGTCGGGCGCACGAAGTAGCCGACCGAGTCGTCGTAGGTGCCGCCCGCGACGATCGTGCAGGACGGGTCCTGCCGCGCGCGGTCGATCGCGGCCTTGTTCTTGGCGAAGGAGCGGTCGTCGATGACGGCGCCGATGAAGTTCGACAGGTCGGTGACATCGCCCATGGTCAGCCCGTCGACCTCGGCGGCGAACTCCTCCTTGAAGCCGGAGTTCCAGATCGACGCCGGGATGTACGCCCGGGAGGACGCCGAGCACTTCTGGCCCTGGTACTCGAAGGAACCGCGGGTCAGGGCCGTCTTCAGCACCGCACGGTCAGCGCTCGGGTGCGCGACCACGAAGTCCTTGCCGCCGGTCTCGCCGACCAGGCGCGGGTAGGAGCGGTACTTCTCGATGTTGTTGCCGACCGTCTTCCACAGGTACTGGAAGGTCTTGGTCGAGCCGGTGAAGTGGATGCCGGCGAGGTCACGGTGCTCAAGGGCCACCTCGGAGACCGCGATGCCGTCACCGGTGACCAGGTTGATGACGCCCTTGGGCAGCCCGGCCTCCTCCAGCAGCTGCATCAGCAGCACGGCGGCGTGGGTCTGCGTCGGGGACGGCTTCCAGACCACCACATTGCCCATCAGGGCGGGCGCGGTGGGCAGGTTGGCCGCGATCGCCGAGAAGTTGAACGGCGTGATCGCGTAGACGAAGCCCTCCAGCGGGCGGTGGTCCAGGCGGTTCCAGACGCCCGGGGAGTTGGCCGGGGGCTGCTCGGCCAGGACCTGGCGGGCGTAGTGGACGTTGAAGCGCCAGAAGTCCACCAGCTCGCAGGGGCTGTCGATCTCGGCCTGCTGGGCGGTCTTGGACTGGCCGAGCATGGTGGAGGCGGCGATGGTCTCGCGCCAGGGGCCGGCCAGCAGCTCGGCGGCGCGCAGGATGATCGCGGCGCGGTCGTCGAAGGACATCGCGCGCCAGGCGGGCGCGGCGGCCAGCGCGGCGTCGACGGCGTCCTGCGCGTCCTGCCGGGTGGCGTTGCGGTAGGTGCCGAGGACGGACTTGTGGTTGTGCGGCTGGACGACCTGGAAGGCCTCGCCGCCGCCCATGCGCTTCTCACCACCGATGGTGCAGGGCAGGTCGACCGGGTTCTCGGCCAGCTCCTTGAGCTTGGCCTCCAGCCGGACGCGCTCGGGCGAACCGGGGGCGTAGCCGTGCACCGGCTCATTGACGGGGGTGGGGACCTGGGTCACAGCGTCCATGGGTTCCGTAACTCCTTGACTTGAGCGGTGATGGGTCGGGCTCAGCCCTTGCTGATCATCGAGCGGGCGAAGAAGCGCAGGTTGGCCGGCTTCTCGGCGAGCCGGCGCATGAAGTAGCCGTACCAGTCGGTGCCGTACGCGGTGTAGACCCGCATCCGGTGCCCCTCGGCGGCCAGCCGCAGATGCTCCTCGCTGCGGATGCCGTACAGCATCTGGAACTCGTACTCGTCCAGCTTGCGCCCGGCGCGCCGGCCGAGTTCCTGTGCGATGGAGATCAGCCGCGGGTCGTGGGAGCCGATCATCGGGTATCCCTTGCCCTCCATGAGGGTCTTCAGGATGCGCACATACGCCTTGTCGATCTCGGCCTTCTGCTGGTAGGCGACCGACGCGGGCTCCTTGTACGCGCCTTTCACGATACGCACCCGGCTGCCGTTCCCGGCCAGCCGGCGGGCGTCGTCCTCGGTGCGGAAGAGATAGGCCTGGATCACACAGCCCGTCTGGGGGAAGTCCTTCCGCAGCTCGTCGTGGATGGCGAACATCGAGTCGAGGGTGGTGTGGTCCTCGGCGTCCAGGGTGACCGTCGTACCGATCGCGGCGGCGGCCTCGACGACCGGGCGGACATTGGCGAGCGCCAGCTCGTGGCCCCCGTCCAGCGCCTGCCCGAACATGGAGAGCTTGACGGACATCTCGGCCCTGGTGCCCAGGTCCAGCACCTTGAGGTGGTCGATCAGCTTCAGGTACGCGTCCCGTGCGGCCTCGGCCTGTCCGGGGTTCGTGATGTCCTCGCCGACGACGTCCATGGTGAGCTCCAGGCCCCTGCCGGTGAGCTCACGGATGATCGGGACGATCTGATCGACGCTCTCGCCGGGGATGAAGCGGTCGACGACCTGCTTGGTCACCGGGGCGGCCGAGATCAGTCGGCGCATGCGGTCGCTGCGCGACGCGGCGAGAATCACGGGACCCAGCACGGGGCACCTCCACAAGGGACAACAGGAGGCCGAATCCCGACCAATCGGGTACGGCACGGAGAACCACCGTGAAACCTACGGATCGCTTCGATCGTGGGCCATCGACAGCTGTCACGCATCCGTGCCCTGGATCTCATACAGCTGTACAAAGGGGTGGGGGAAATGCGGGAGAATCGCCTTGTGGTGGATGTGTTCAAGGCAGGACAAGGCGATTACCAGGAGCTCGTCGACGAGATCTCGGCGCTGCTCGGCGCCCCCGCGACCCTGGAGAACCGGGACTTCGAGCTGATCGCCTTCGCCGCCTACGACAGCGACGGCGAGTTCGACGAGGCGTCCCTCGACCCGGTGCGCACCCGTTCGATCCTCACCCGCCGCTCCACGGCGGCGGTGCGCCGGTGGTTCGAGGGTTTCGGCATCGCCCGCGCCACCGGACCGGTGCGCATTCCGCCCACCCCGGAGGCGGGGGTCTACCGGGGACGGATCTGTCTGCCCGTACGCCATCGGGGTGTGGTCCACGGGTATGTGTGGCTGCTGGCCGACGAGCCGGGGCCCTCCGAGGCGCAGCTGTCCGCGGCGATGCAGATCACCGCGCGCATCGGGAATCTGCTCGCGGACGAGGCACAGGCCGGTGCGGATCTGACGCGGGAACTGCGCGCGGTCCTCACCGCGCCGCCCGGCTGGCGGCAGGACATGGCGGTGGCGGAACTGCGCACGGCACTGGGCACACGGGCCGACGGACTGCACACACTGGTCTGTGTCGCCCCCTGGACGCCGGCCGACCCCGACGAGGCCCCCACGGCCCGTACGATCCCGGCCGGGGCCGCTCTGTGCACGGTGCCGTGGGGAGGGGGCCCCGACGGGTTCTCCCCCATGGGTGAGGGGCAGAGCCTGGCCCTGCTGGTGCGGCTGCGCTCGGCCCATGTGCCGACCCCGGCGCTGACGGCGGCCACCCGGCTGCTCCGGGAGGCCACGGACGGCTCCGGGCGGACGGCGGCCGGGGTGGCCGACGCCCGTCATGGCCTCGACGAGCTGGGCACCGCCTGGCAGGAGGCATCGGGGGCGGCCCGCGCGGCGCTGGCGGAGCCCCGGCTGGGACCGGTCGCACAGTGGTCGGCCATCGGACCGTACCGTCTGCTGACCTCGCTGCCGCCCCGGGTGGCCGACGACCCTGCCGTACGGATCCTGTTCTCCCCCGCCCACCGCGAACTCGCCCGCACGGCCGAGGTGTTCCTGGACTGCGCCGGCCAGGCGGGCCGCGCGGCGGCCGAACTGGGCATCCACCGCCAGACCCTGTACTACCGCCTGTCCCGCGTGGAACAGCTCACCGGCCTGGACCTGGACGAGGGCGAGGACCGGCTGCTGCTGCACATGGCCCTGAAGAACGCCCGGCTCTAGGCCTGGGCAGAAGGCCCATCCGGACCGGCCGCCACCATCACCCTGCGCAGCCCCTCGGTGAGCTGGTCGGCGGCGGTCGCGGCCTCCGGGTCGAACAGCCACTGCACCATGAGGCCTTGCAGAAGGGTCTGGTAGAAGCGGCCCTCGGTGTCCAGCGTCTCCTTGTCCAGCTGCTCCTCCGGGACACCGCTGAACAGGGCCACGAGCCCCGAACGGCCCTCTTCCTCCGCCTCGCTGAGCATCCTGCGCACCTCGGACAGCCGGTCGCCCTGGAGGACGAGTTCGAAGCTCAGCAGCCAGATCGCCCGCGACTGCGGCACCGCGCGGATGACGTTCCCCCAGACCTCCCGGAAGCGCTCCAGCGAGCCGGGCGGCGCCTCGGTGGGCCCGCCCGCTCCCCAGCCGGGCTCGAAACCGTCCCCCATCCCCTCGATCAGGGAGACATACGCCTGCACCAGCAGTGCGTCCTTCGAGCCGTAGTGGTACCCGATCGACGCCAGGTTGGTCCCCGACTCCTTGACGATGTCGCGCGCCGTGGTGCGCAGGAAGCCCTTCTCCAGCAGGCAGCGCTTGGCGCCCTCGAGCAGATCCTCACGGTGTCCCATGCCGTCACCCTACCCCGATTCAGACATCCGTCTCATACGCACGTCTCACACAACCGTCTTATACAATTGTTCTAGACAAGCGTGTAAGACGCCCGTACATTCACCGTCATGACGAATCCGACGAGCACGACCGGCCCCCTCGGCCCGGGATCCGCCCCGGCCCCGGCGGGCCGCCGCGAATGGACCGCCCTCAGCGTGCTGATGCTGCCGCTGCTGCTGGTCTCGATGGACGTCTCGGTCCTGTACTTCGCCATCCCGGAGATCAGCGCCGACCTGGAGCCCAGCGGTACCCAGCAGCTCTGGATCTTCGACGTCTATGCGTTCGTCCTGGCCGGCCTGCTGATGACGATGGGGGTCCTCGGTGACCGCGTCGGCCGCCGCAAGCTGCTGCTGTTCGGTGCCGCCGCCTTCGGTGCCGCCTCGCTGACGGCCGCGTACGCGAACAGCGCCGAAACCCTGATCGCCGCCCGCGCGGTCCTCGGCCTCGGCGGCGCGACCCTGATGCCCTCGACGATGGCGCTGGTCCGGACGATGTTCACCGACCCCGGCCAGCGGGCGAAGGCGATCGGCATCTGGTCCGGTGTGATGACCGGCGGCATCGCGCTCGGCTCCGTGCTCAGCGGCGTACTGGTGCAGTACTTCTGGTGGGGCTCGGTCTTCCTGGTCAATCTGCCCGCGATGGCGCTGCTGCTGGTGCTGGGCCCGATCCTGCTGCCCGAGTCGAAGAACCCGGCGCCCGGCCGCTTCGACCTCCTCAGCGTGCCGCTGTCGATGGCGGCGGTGCTTCCCGTGATCTACGGCCTGAAGGAGATGCCCTCACAGGGCGTACGTCCGCTGTACATCGTCTCGATCCTCGTCGGGCTGCTCCTCGCCGCCCTCTTCGTCCGCCGTCAGCGCACCACGGCCTCCCCGATGATCCCGCCGGCCCTCTTCCGTGCCCGGGGTTTCGCCCCCGCGGTGGTCCTCAACCTCGTCTCCACGTTCGCCATGATGGGCTCCGCGTTCTTCACCACGCAGTATCTGCAGTCCGTGCTCGGCAAGAGCGCGCTGGAGGCGGCCCTGTGGTCGCTGCTGCCGTCGGTGCCGATCGGGCTGGCGGCTCCGGTGGCGGCGGTCCTCGTGCAGAAGGGGGTCGACCGGGCGCACGTCGTGACGGCGGGCTTCGCGATCGCGGCCTCGGGCTTCGGGATGCTGGCCCTGACCGGGACGGACTCGCTCCAGCTGGTGCTGGCCGCGTGCGGGGTGCTGGCCTCGGGCATCGTGATGGTCATGTCCCAGATGACCGATCTGGCGCTGGGTGCGGCCCCGGTGGAGCAGGCCGGCACGGCCTCGTCGCTGCTGGAGACGGGGTCGGAGTTCGGGGGCGCGCTGGGCATGGCCGTCCTCGGCTCCATCGGTACGGCGATCTACCGCCACCGGATCCCGTCCTCCGCGCCCGCCCCGGCCCAAGAGACCCTCGGCGGCGCGCTCGCGGTCGCCGGACAGCTGCCGGGACGTGCGGGCGAGGCCCTGGTGACCACGGCGCGGGAGGCCTTCACCGGCGGAATGCACGGGGCGGCGGTCGCCGCGGCGGCGGTGCTGGTTCTTTCGGCGGTCGCGGCGACACCTCTGCGCCGGAGCCATGCCGGGGAGGCCTCGCCCGTCGCGCAGGACGAGGTGGCCCAGGCGGCTGAGGACGGGGCCTGACATCTGGTTGTTCGGCAGGCACGGGAAAGCCGGACGGGCTGGTGGAGCCCGTCCGGCGTTCACTCATGGGTCCGTTCCGTGCGAACGGGGACCTCGGGCAGCGGCCCGGGTGCGCGGCGGCCGCACCGGGCGGCCGCCCGAGACGCACCTCAGACCAGGTTCACCGAGCGTGCGGAGGTCGCGCCGATCTCCTCGGCCACCTCCGCCAGGACGTTCGGCGGGACCGTGTCGTCGACCGTGAGGACCGCGAGGGCCTCGCCGCCGGCGATCGCGCGGGACACCTGCATGCCGGCGATGTTGAAGCCGGCCTCGCCGAGGATGCGGCCCAGCGTGCCGACCACGCCGGGGCGGTCGGTGTAGCGCAGGACGAGCATGTGCTCGGCGAGCGCCAGGTCCACGTCGTACTCGCCGACCGCCACGATCTTCTGGTGGTGCTTCGGGCCGGCCAGGGTGCCGGACACCGAGACCTCCTCGCCGTCCGAGAGGGTGCCGCGCACGGTGACCACATTGCGGTGGTCCGTGGCCTCGGAGCTGGTGGTCAGGCGCACTTCGACACCGCGCTCCTGGGCGAAGAGCGGCGCATTGACATAGGAGACCGTCTCGTCCACCACGTCCTCGAACACGCCCTTGAGCGCGGACAGTTCGAGCACCTTGACATCGTGCTGGGTGATCTCGCCGTACACCTCGACATCGAGCCGGACCGCGACCTCGCCCGCCAGCGCGGTGAAGATGCGGCCGAGCTTCTCGGCGAGCGGCAGACCGGGCTTGACGTCCTCGGCGATGACCCCGCCCTGGACGTTCACCGCGTCGGGCACCAGCTCACCGGCGAGCGCCAGGCGCACCGACCTGGCGACCGCGATACCGGCCTTCTCCTGCGCCTCGTCCGTGGAGGCGCCCAGGTGCGGGGTGCAGACGACCTGGTCCAGCTCGAACAGCGGGGAGTCCGTGCACGGCTCCTTGGCGTACACATCGAGGCCCGCGCCCGCGACCCGGCCCTCCTTGAGCGCCGAGTAGAGGGCCTCCTCGTCGACGATCCCGCCGCGTGCGGCGTTGACGACGCGGACGCTCGGCTTGACCTTGTGCAGCGCCTCGTCGCCGATCAGCCCCACGGTCTCGGGGGTCTTCGGCAGATGGACGGTGATGAAGTCGGACGTCTCGAGGAGCTCGTCCAGCGAGACCACCTTGACGCCCATCTGCGCCGCCCGGGCGGGCTGCACATAGGGGTCATAGGCGACGATCTTCATGCCGAAGGCGGACATGCGCTGGGCGACCAGCGCGCCGATCCGGCCGAGGCCGACCACGCCGAGGGTCTTCTCGGCGAGCTCCACGCCGGTGTACTTGCTGCGCTTCCACTCGCCGTTCTTCAGCGCGGCGTTGGCCTGCGGGATGTTGCGGGCGGTGGAGACCAGCAGACCGCAGGCCAGCTCGGCCGCGGTCACGATGTTCGAGGTGGGGGCGTTGACGACCATCACGCCCGCCTTGGTGGCGGCGGAGACGTCCACATTGTCGAGGCCGACGCCGGCGCGGGCCACGACCTTCAGCTTGCGGGCGACGGCGACGGCCTCGGCGTCGACCTTGGTCGCGGAGCGGATCAGGATGGCGTCGACGTCGGCGATCGCGGGCAGCAGCTCGGCGCGGTCCGCGCCGTTGCAGTGCCGGATCTCGAAGTCGGGGCCGAGGGCGTCGACGGTCGCGGGCGACAGCTCTTCAGCGATGAGTACGACGGGTTTCGAGCTCACGTGAGTCCTCACATGTCCAATGCGGACGGCCGTCCCGACGGCCGCAGGCGGTGGAGGGGTGCTAGCCGCGTGGAAGACGCACGACGCTGTGGGCCTGACGCGTTGTTGTCCAGCAGTGTAGTGGCGCCTCGGGCGTCGCCTTACGCCGTTGCGGAAGGATCACCCATCCGTGGCTGGACGGGGTGGACAACGCCCGGGACCGGACGTCACCCCGCCTTCGCCGGGGGGCCGGAACGGCTCGCTCCGGCCCCCCGGCCGGGAGTCTCAGGCCTCCTCGTTGACCCAGCTCATGAGCTTGCGCAGCTCCTTGCCGGTGGTCTCCAGCAGGTGCTCGGAGTCCTGCTGCTTGTATTCGTTGTAGTTCTTCAGACCGCCGTGGTACTCGTCCATCCAGTTCTGCGCGAACGAACCGTCCTGGATCTCGGCGAGCACCTTCTTCATCTCGGCCTTGGTGGCGTCGGTGATGATGCGCGGACCGGTGACGTAGTCGCCCCACTCGGCGGTCTCGGAGATCGACCAGCGCATCTTCTCCAGGCCGCCCTCGTACATGAGGTCGACGATCAGCTTCAGCTCGTGCAGGCACTCGAAGTAGGCGATCTCCGGCTGGTAGCCCGCCTCGACCAGGGTCTCGAAACCGGCCTTGACCAGCGCGGCGGTGCCACCGCACAGCACGGCCTGCTCACCGAAGAGGTCGGTCTCGGTCTCCTCGGTGAAGGTGGTCTTGATGACGCCGGCGCGGGTGCCGCCGATGCCCTTCGCGTACGACAGCGCCAGCGCGAAGCCGTTGCCGGAGGCGTCCTGCTCCACCGCGACGATGCACGGGACGCCGCGGCCCTCCTCGTACTGGCGGCGCACCAGGTGGCCCGGGCCCTTGGGGGCGACCATGCACACGTCCACACCGGCCGGGGGCTTGATGAAGCCGAAGCGGATGTTGAAGCCATGGCCGAAGAACAGCGCGTCGCCGTCCTTCAGGTTCGGGGCGATGGACTCCTCGTAGACCTTGCCCTGGATCGGGTCCGGCACCAGGATCATGATCACGTCGGCCTCGGCGGCGGCCTCCGCCGGGGTCACCACGCGCAGCCCCTGCTCCTCGGCCTTCGCCTTGGACGCGGAGCCCTCGTGCAGACCGACGCGGACATCGACGCCGGAGTCCCGCAGCGACAGCGCGTGGGCGTGGCCCTGGCTGCCGTAGCCGATGACCGCGACCTTGCGGCCCTGGATGATGGACAGGTCGGCGTCAGCGTCGTAGAACAGCTCGGCCACTTTGGGTTCTCTCCTTGGGTGCTGGTGTTGCGTCCCACCGTATGACGGTGAGGGGAGGGGAAGTCTCGGGATCTCGGAATACGGGCGGACCGGCCGATGGCCGGCCGCCCGTGCTCCGTCGTACGGAATGCTCCGCGGGTCCTAGGCCGACCGGTCGAGGGCGCGCAGGGAGCGGTCGGTGATCGAACGGGAGCCGCGGCCGATCGCGATCGTGCCGGACTGGACCAGTTCCTTGATGCCGAACGGCTCCAGCATCTTCAGCATGGCCTCCAGCTTGTCACTGGACCCGGTGGCCTCGACGGTGACGGCCTCCGGGGCGACGTCGACGGTCTTGGCGCGGAACAGCTGGACGATCTCGACGACCTGGGAGCGCGTCTCGTTGTCGGCGCGCACCTTCACCAGAACGAGTTCCCGCTGAACGGCGTGCGACGGCTCCAGTTCGACGATCTTCAGGACGTTGACCAGCTTGTTGAGCTGCTTGGTGACCTGTTCGAGCGGCAGTTCCTCGACATTCACCACGATGGTGATGCGGGAGATGTCGGGGTGCTCGGTGACACCGACCGCGAGCGAGTCGATGTTGAATCCGCGGCGGGAGAACAGGGCGGCGATCCGGGCGAGGATGCCGGGCGTGTTCTCGACGAGGACCGAGAGGGTGTGCTTGGACATGGTTCTCACTCAGCTCTCTCTCAGTCGTCTTCGTTGTCGCCGAAGTCGGGGCGGACGTCCCGGGCGGCCATGATCTCGTCGTTGGAGGTGCCGGCGGCGACCATCGGCCACACCATCGCGTCCTCGTGGACGATGAAGTCCACGACGACCGGTCGGTCGTTGATGGAGTTCGCCTCCTCGATGACCTTGTCGAGATCCTCCGGGGACTCGCAGCGGATCGCGTGGCAGCCCATGGCCTCCGACAGCTTGACGAAGTCGGGGACCCGGGTGCCGGCGCCCTGCTGGCCGCCGGAACCGCCGGCCTCGGCCGGGCCCGAGTGCAGGACCGTGTTGGAGTACCGCTGGTTGTAGAACAGGGTCTGCCACTGGCGGACCATCCCGAGAGCGCCGTTGTTGATGATGGCGACCTTGATCGGGATGTTGTTGAGGGCGCAGGTGGTCAGTTCCTGGTTGGTCATCTGGAAGCAGCCGTCGCCGTCGATCGCCCAGACCGTCTGATCCGGGGCGCCGGCCTTGGCGCCCATGGCGGCCGGAACCGCGTAGCCCATGGTCCCGGCGCCGCCGGAGTTCAGCCAGCTGGCGGGCCGGTCGTACTGGATGAAGTGCGCCGCCCACATCTGGTGCTGGCCGACGCCCGCCGCGAAGATCGTGCCCTCGGGGGCGAGCCGGCCGATCCGCTCGATGACCTGCTGCGGGGAGAGCGTGCCCTCCTCCTCGGGCAGGTCGTAGCCGAGCGGATAGGTCTCGCGCCAGCGGTCGAGGTCCTTCCACCAGGCGGTGTAGTCGCCCCGGTGGCCCTCGGCGTGCTCCTTCTGGACGGCCTGGATCAGGTCGGCGATGACCTCGCGGGCGTCACCGACGATCGGCACGTCGGCGACGCGGTTCTTGCCGATCTCGGCCGGGTCGATATCGGCGTGGACGATCTTGGCGCCCGGGGCGAAGCTGTCCAGCTTGCCGGTGACGCGGTCGTCGAAGCGGGCTCCGAGGGCGACGATCAGGTCGGACTTCTGCAGCGCGGTGACGGCGGTGACCGAACCGTGCATGCCCGGCATTCCCACGTGCTGCGGGTGGCTGTCGGGGAATGCGCCGAGCGCCATCAGGGTGGTGGTGACGGGCGCTCCGGTGAGTTCCGCGAGGACCTTGAGCTCGGCGGTGGCGCGGGACTTCAGGACGCCGCCGCCGACGTAGAGGACGGGCCGCCGGGCGGAGGTGATCAGCTTGGCGGCCTCACGGATCTGCTTGGCGTGCGGCTTGGTGACCGGGCGGTAGCCGGGCAGGTCCATGACCGGCGGCCAGGAGAAGGTCGTCCGCATCTGCAGCACGTCCTTCGGAATGTCGACGAGCACCGGGCCGGGCCGACCGGTCGAGGCGATGTGGAACGCCTCCGCGATCGTCCTCGGGATGTCCTCGGGCTTGGTGACCAGGAAGCTGTGCTTGGTGATCGGCATCGTGATACCGACGATGTCCGCCTCCTGGAAGGCGTCCGTGCCGATAGCCTCGGAGACGACCTGGCCGGTGATCGCGACCAGCGGCACCGAGTCCATGTTGGCGTCGGCGATCGGCGTCACCAGGTTGGTGGCACCGGGACCCGAAGTGGCCATGCAGACGCCGACCTTGCCGGTCGCCTGGGCGTAACCCGTGGCCGCGTGGCCCGCGCCCTGTTCATGACGGACGAGCACATGGCGCACCCGGTCGGAGTCCATCATCGGGTCGTACGCGGGAAGGATCGTGCCGCCCGGAATGCCGAATACGGTGTCGACCCCGACCTCCTCGAGCGAGCGGATGAGGGACTTCGCACCCGTGACGTGCTCGGGCGCGGACTGCTGTCCTCCGGATCGGGGCCGCGGATGCGGGTGATGGGCCCCGGTGGCCTGCTCGGTCATCGGCATTCTCTTCTCGATGCTGAGGGTTTTTGCGAAGTTCGGGCGGGGTTCGGCTGGTGCCTGTGCAACAAAAAACCCCTCGTGCCGGGAGGCAAGCGAGGGGAGCGCGCCGGGTGTGGTCGCTGGGTGTTCCGGTCCATGTCCGGTGGGTCCCAGCTCAGCCGACGCGCTGTCCAAGTACGAGAATTCGCGAGTGCATGGGTTCGACCCTCCCCCCGGGGCGCCATCACTGTCAAGTGGGTGGGACGGGAGTCTCATTATGTGAGCGTAGACCCGCCCCGCCTCCGAAAACGGCAGGCACACCCGTGGTGTACACCCCTGGCGCCCCTCCGGCGAAGACCGGCTCCGCGGGGACGTGCGGCACAAGGGCGGGGCCATGGGCCAGCGCCCGGCGCAACCGGTACTCGTCCAGCGGGCCGGAGAACGCCATGCCCTGGCCGTGCGTACAGCCCATCGCACGCAGGGCGACGGCCTGCTCGGGCAGATCCACCCCGTCGGCGACCGACTGCAGGCCCAGGTCACCCGCGATACGCAGCAGCCCGCTGGTGATCTTGAACATGCGCGTGGACTCGACGATCCCCTCGACCAGGCCCCGGTCGAGTTTGACCAGGTCCAGGGGGAGCCGGCGCAGCGCGGGGAGGGCCGCATGGCCGCTGCCGAAGCCGTCCAGGGCGATCCGGACGCCGATCCTGCGCAGGGCGCCGAGTCTGCGCTCCAGATCGTCCGAGGGGACCCTGGGGTCGATGTCGGACAGCTCGATCACCAGGGCGGCGGGGGCCAGACCGTGCCGGGTGAGCAGGGCCTCCAGGGAGCCCGGGGGCAGGGAGCGGTCGATCAGCCGGCGGGCGCTCATCCGGACGGCGACGGGCACGGCGAGCCCGGTGGCGGTGCGCTCGGCCGCCTGCTCGACGGCCGTCTCCAGCGTCCAGCGGCCCAGCTCGGCGGCCTTGTCGCTGTCCTCGGAGACCCGCAGGAACTCCGCGGGGGTGAAGAGGACGCCCTGGGAGGAGCGCCAGCGCGCCTGGGCCGCGACCGAGGCGATCCGCCCGTCCCCGAGCGAGAACACCGGCTGGTGCAGCAGGGTGAACTCGCCGTCGTGCAGCGCGGCCCGCAGCCGGGTGGCCAGCTCGGTCTTGCGGACGACGTCCTGCTGCATCTGGGGCGCGTACAGCTCCACCCGGCCCTTGCCCGCCGCCTTGGCGCGGTACATGGCGAGGTCGGCGTTGCGCAGCAGCTCGCCTGCGCCCAGGCCCGGTTCGGCGAAGGCCACACCGATGGACGCGGCCACCCGGACATCGTTGCCGTCGATGTCGTAGGGCTGCGACAGGGTGATCCGGAGCCGGTCGGCGAGCTCGAAGATATGGCGTTCGCGAGCGGTGCGGTCACGGGTGCCGTCGCCGATGACGAGGGCCGCGAACTCGTCGCCGCCCAGCCGGGCGGCGGTGTCGCCGTGCCGGAGCGCGGTCCGGAGTCTGCGGGCGGCCTGGACGAGCAGTTCGTCCCCGGCCTGGTGCCCGATGGTGTCGTTGACGGCCTTGAAGCCGTCCAGGTCGATGAAGAGGACGGCCGTGCCCCGCAGGGCGGCACCCCGGTCCAGGGCGCGGCGGCCGGACACGGCCTGCTGGACACGCCGGGTGAACAGGGCGCGATTGGGCAGGTCGGTGAGCGAGTCGTGTTCGGCGCTGTGCTGCAGCTGGGCCTGCAGACGGACCCTCTCGGTCACGTCCCGGCTGTTGAAGATGAGGCCGCCCTGGTGGCGGTTGACGGTGGACTCCACATGGAGCCAGCCGCCGTCGCCGGACCGGAAGCGGCATTCGATGCGGGTGGTGGGTTCGGTGTGGCCGGCGGTGAGGAAGCGGCGCACCTCGTGCACCACGCGCCCCAGGTCCTCCGGGTGGATGAGCGCGGCCAGCTCGGTGCCCACGAGGTTCTCGGCGGATCGTCCGTAGACCCCGGACGCCGCCGGTGAGACATATCTGAGGATGCCGCTGGGTGCGGCGATCATGATGACGTCGCTGGAGCCCTGCACCAGGGAGCGGAAGTGGTTCTCCTTCTGGGCGAGTTCCTGGGCGAGGGCGATGTTGTCGAGCAGCATGATGCCCTGGCGCACGACGAGCGCGAGAATGACGGCGCCCGCCGTGACGAGCACCACACGGTCGACCCGGTCGCCGTTGAGGGCGTTGTAGAGGATCCCCAGGGTGCAGACGGCGGCGGCCAGATAGGGCATGAGCGCGGCCAGCGATCCGGAGATCGGGCGGGTGGCCGGATACCGGTCGTGGTCGGGCGGGGGTCCGTCCGGGGGACGGCCGCCGTCCGGTGTCAGTCCCACCGGGGGGAGGTCGTCGTCCGCCGTCAGTCCGGGCGGACGACGGTCGTGGCCCGCGGGCGGTCCTGCCGGGTCCCGGTCGTCGTCCTCCGTTGGCGGGCCCGCCGCGGGACGGGGGCCGGCCGCGGGCGAGCCGGCCCGGCGGCGGTCGTCGCCCGGGTCCTGGGAGGGACCGTGGCCGTGCTCCTCGGCCGCCGGGTACGGATGCCCCGCGTACGGATGCTCCGCATACGGATGCTCCGCATACGGGTGATCCGCGCGGGGCTCGGAGGGCTTCCGGGGCGCCGGCACCCGGTCGTGCAGCGGGCATCCGCACCCCTCGCGGCCCGGCCGGCCGGGCCGGCCCCCGGCCCAGGGCGCATAGGCGAGAAGCAGCGAGCCGGAGAACCAGCCGGCGTCCAGCAACTGGCCCGACTGGTAGCTGTTGTGCAGCAGCGGCGAGGTGAACAGGGCGTCACACATCACGGTCAGGGCGAGCGCGCCGATGGCGGTGTTGACCGCGGAACGGTTGACCGTCGAGCGCCGGAAGTGGAGGGCGACCACCATGCTGATCAGGGCGATGTCCAGCAGCGGGTAGGCGAGCGACAGCGCGGTGCGCGCGACGCCCGGCCCTTCGAACCTCGCGGTCTGGGCGAGCGCCAGGCTCCATGACAGCGTCAGCAGCGAGCCGCCGATCAGCCAGGCGTCCAGCCCGAGACACACCCACCCCGACGTGGTGTGGGGTCTTCTGGCGAGCACCAGCAGTCCCACCACGGCGGGCGGGGCGAAGCAGAGGAAGAAGAGGTCGGCACAGCTGGGCGAGGG
Source organism: Streptomyces nodosus (assembly GCF_008704995.1). Lineage (NCBI taxonomy): Bacteria > Bacillati > Actinomycetota > Actinomycetes > Kitasatosporales > Streptomycetaceae > Streptomyces > Streptomyces nodosus. Next base: position 5,242,927 of record NZ_CP023747.1, on the reverse strand, counting down.
GACTGGACGGCCGAGGACGAGCTCGTACCAGCCCCAGACCCCGTTGCCGAGCGCGGCCATGGTGGAGGAGAGGGCGAACAGCAGCCAGGCGGGGCGGACGTGGCTGCGGCGGCTGCGCGCGTAGAGGAGACAGGAGACCGCCGCGGCGCCCGCCGCGACGCTCAGCCCGAAGTCGCCCATGAACAGCGCGGCGTTCCGCGAGCCCCAGCCGAGCGCGGAACCGACGGCGTATCCCGCGCACAGCACGGCCAGGACGAGCTGTGGAACCAGGCGGCGCGTCGGGCCGGCGGCCGGGAGCGGGCGGCAGGCAGGGAGTACCCCGGGCGAGCTCACCGGGCCCTCCCGGTCCGGGGCGCCGCCGCATCCCGCCGGTCCCGGCGCGCTGGATGGGTGTGCCTCTTGCGGCCGCCGTGCCGGCGGTGAGGGTGATGAGGGTGATGACCGCCGTGGCTGCCGCCATGGCCGCGCCGGCGCGCGGCCGCTCGCCAGGGTCGCCGCCCGCGGCCCCGCCGCGTCGGATCGTTCGTCCATAGGCTGTGCATCGCCCGTCGCCCCCCTCGCCTGTCTCTGAGTTCCGTCCCCGGCGCCGAGCGGTGCGCGGCGCAGCCCTGTCGGGACGATACACCAGCATGGTCACTCAGGGATATAGCCCCTCTACACACAGTGACGACCAGAACAGGTTCGAGCACAGAGCGCACGCAACGGAATGCGGAGTGTGCCGGAAGCGGACGGGGAGCAGACGAAAACCGAGCGCGCGCCGGAGGTGCGCCCCCGGTCCGGCACGTGCGCGAGGGAGCGGGAACCGCTCGTTCCGCGCGCCGCCCGGGGCTCGCGCGCGGCCCGGGCTCCCCCGGGGCTCGCACGCGGCCCCGACGTCCCCGGCCGCGCCGGCCGTGCGCCGTTCAGGCGCCGGTGGTCAGCACGACGTTCTCCAGGGCCTCTCCCCGGGCGAAACGGCTCAGCTGGGAGCGCAGCAGGCGCATGACGCGGGGCCGGAACGCCGAGGTGGGGCCGCCGGCATGGGGGCTGATCAGCACGCCGGGGGCGTGCCACAGGGGGTGCCCCTCCGGCAGCGGCTCGGGATCGGTGACGTCCAGGGCGGCCGTGATCCGCCCACTCTCCAGCTCGGCCAGCAGGGCCGTGGTGTCGACCACGGCGCCGCGAGCCATGTTGACGAGCAGCGCGCCGTCCTTCATCCGGGCCAGGAAGTCCGCGTCGGCCATGCCCCTAGTCGCCTCGGTGAGCGGGGTGACCAGCACCACCACATCGGCCTCGGGCAGCAGTTCCGGCAAGCGGGAGAGCGGATGCACGGGGCCGCGCGCCGTCTCACGCCCCCGGCGCGCGACCCGCGCCACCCGCGCGACCTCGAAGGGCACCAGCCGGTCCTCGACGGCACTGCCGACGGCGCCGTATCCCACGATCAGCACGGATTTGTCGGCGAGCGCCGGGCGGAACCCGGAGCGCCACTGCTCGCGGTCCTGCCCCCGGACGAAGTCGGGGATGCCGCGCAGCGAGGCCAGGATCAGGGCGAGCGCCAGTTCGGCGGTACTGGCGTCGTGCACCCCGCGCGCATTGCACAACCGCACTCCCTCGGGCAGCAGCGCCAGGCCCGGCTCGACATGGTCGATGCCGGCCGAGAGCGTCTGCACCACCCGGACGGACGTCATCGCGGCCATGGGGCGCACCGCGACCTCGGCGCCCTTCATATACGGCACGGCGTAGAACGCGCAGTCGGCCGGGTCCCCGGGAAACTCCTGATCACCGTCCCAGTAGCGGTAGGTCAGGCCCTCGGGCAGACCCTCGATCTCCTCGCTGCGGAACGGAAGCCAAACGTCGACAGTCATGGTCCGGAGGCTATGCGAAAAAACGGTTGTCGCATTGGTTAGTTTGGGGTGCCACGAAAGGGAGGGCACGGCCAGGTGGAGCGCAGGACGATCGGCACGGCAGCGCTCGAAGTGGGCGCGGTCGGACTCGGATGCATGCCGATGAACTGGGCGTACTCCGGTTCGCGGCAGCGCGGCGACGAGTCGGTGCGGACGGTGCACCGGGCGCTCGACCGGGGGGTGACCCTGCTCGACACGGCCGACATGTACGGGCCGTTCACCAATGAGCTGCTGGTGGGCCGGGCGTTGAAGGAGCGCCGTGCCGAGGCCTTCGTGTCCACCAAGGTGGGGCTGCTGGTGGGCGATCAGCACATCGTGGCCAACGGCCGCCCCGGCTATGTGAGACGCGCCTGCGACGCCTCGCTGCGGCGGTTGCAGACCGACGTCATCGACCTGTACCAGCTGCATCGGGCGGACCCCGAGATTCCGGTCGAGGAGACCTGGGGCGCCATGGCGGAGCTGGTGCGGGCGGGCAAGGTACGGGCGCTGGGGCTGTGCGCGGTGGGCGTACGCGGCGGACGGCGGACCGGGGCGAGGCTGTACGACGGCACCCTGCGGCAACTGGAGCGGGTGCAGCAGGTGTTCCCGGTGAGCACCGTGGAGGCCGAGCTCTCGCTGTGGTCGGCGGAGGCGCTGCACGCGCTGCTGCCGTGGTGCGCCGCGCACGGGGTCGGCCTGCTGGCCGCGATGCCGCTCGGCAACGGCTTCCTGACCGGCACGCTGAGGCCGGGCGAGGGTTTCGAACCCGACGATCTGCGTGCCCGGCACCCCCGTTTCACGGCCGAGATGATGGCGGCGAACCAGCCGATCGTGGCCGGTCTGCGGAGAGTGGCCGGCCGGCACGGCGAGGGCGTCACCCCCGCCCAGGTGGCCCTGGCCTGGGTGCTGGCGCAGGGCCCTCAGGTGGTGCCGGTGCCGGGCACCAAGCGGGCGCGCTGGGTCATGGAGAACGCGGGTGCGGCCGCGCTCCGGCTGACCTCCCGGGACCTGGCGGAGCTGGCGGAACTGCCGGCGGCGCGGGGGTCGTGGTACTGACCGCCCGGGGCCCCTCCGGTGGCGCCGTTCCGGACGACGAGGAATCGCCGGGCGCCCGATGTGGTAAAGCAGGAAGCCCACGTCGAAGGGACCAGGATCGTGCAACGTCGAGCTGCCGGGGCCGTGTTGGCCGCGGCCGTGCTTCTGCTGGCGGGCTGCTCCTCCGGTGGCGGCACCCCGGAGGCGGGCAGAGACCGCGCCCCGGCCGGTACGGCGTCGGGGACGGCCTCCCCCGGCCGGACCGCCGAGCCGACCCCACCGGCCGAGGGCTCGGTCCGGGTGGTCCGTACGGTCGCCGAGGGTCTCAGGACCCCCTGGGGCCTCGCCCCGCTGCCCGAGGGCGGACTGCTGGTCTCCTCCCGGGACGACGGGACCATCACCCGGGTGGACGAGAAGACCGGGAAGAAGACGGTGCTGGGCACGGTGCCCGGTGTCTCGGCGGCCGGCGAGGGCGGGCTGCTGGGCATCGCCCTCTCCCCCGACTACGCCTCGGACCGCCTGGTCTACGCCTATCTCACCACCGAGTCCGACAACCGCATCGTGCGGATGCTGTACGACCCCAGGAAACCGGCGGGCGGGCAGTTGGGCGCGCCGAGCACGGTCTTCCGCGGCATCCCCAAGGGAATGATCCACAACGGCGGCAGGATCGCGTTCGGCCCGGACCGGATGCTGTACGCGGGCACGGGCGAGTCGGGTGACCGGACACCGGCCCAGGACCGTGACGGGCTGGGCGGCAAGATCCTGCGCATGACCCCGGACGGCGAGCCCGCGCCCGGCAACCCCTTCGGCGACTCGCCCGTCTACACCTACGGTCATCGCAATGTCCAGGGCCTCGCCTGGGACGACAGACAGCGGCTGTTCGCCTCCGAGTTCGGCCAGGACACCTGGGACGAGCTGAACGCCGTCAAGCCCGGCGACAACTACGGCTGGCCGCGCGCCGAGGGGAAGACGTCCGGCACCACGTACCACGACCCGATCGCCCAGTGGCACACCGACGCGGCCTCCCCCAGCGGGATCGCCTACGCCGAGGGCTCCCTGTGGATGGCGGGCCTGCGCGGGCAGCGGTTGTGGCGGATCCCGTTGAAGGGCACCGAGGTCTCCGCGCCCCCGCAGGCGTTCCTGAAGGGCGAGTACGGCCGGCTGCGCACGGTGGTCGCGGCGGGCGGCACCAGGCTGTGGCTGGTGACCAGCAACACCGACGGCCGGGGCAAGCCGGCCGGGAACGACGACCGGATCCTCGAGGTGGAGGTGTCGTAGGGCGGCGCGGCCCGGCTCAGTCCCCGCCGGTCCCGCGGGTTCCCGGACCGGCGGGACCGTCCTCCGGCAGACGTATGACCACCGTGCCGGAATCCAGGTCGATCGGGCCGCCGCCCGGGGCGCCGTCCGTGACGTCCTGCCGGGTCAGTTCCAGGCGGTTGCGCTCGTCCTGGGTGTGGGTGCGCCCCGGTGCGAACAGTTCGTCGAACATGCTGAACACGGGTGCCTCCTCGGCATCGCTCCCTGACAGCGTAGGACTCGGCCGGCGCACGGCACAGGTCCCGGCGGGCGGGGGTCCCGGCCGGCGCAGGACCCGAGGCCCGCTCCGCGCAGGGCTCAGCGCGCGGTGGGGACGGCGGAGGGGTCCGACGGGAACAGCCGCAGCCGGTGGGCCAGTGCCGCGGCCTCCCCCCGGCCCGAGACGCCCAGCTTCGCCAGGATGTTCGAGACGTGGACGCTGGCCGTCTTCGGGGAGATGAACAGTTCCTCGGCTATCTGCCGGTTGCTGCGGCCGGCCGCGACCAGTCGGAGCACATCCCGCTCCCGGTGGGTGAGCCCCAGGGACTCGGCCGGATCGAGCACGGCGGGCTCCTGGTCGCGCGTCGGTGTGAGACGGGCCCGCTGGGCGAGCCGGGCGACCGCCCCGGCGAGCGGCCGGGCGCCGAGGTGGCCGGCGACCGTACCGGCGAGCCGCAGCAACTCGGTGGCCCGCTCGCGCGCCTCCTCGCCGCCCCCGGTGGCCAGCAGCCGGGCGGCGAGGCGATACCGGACGCGGGCCAGGTCGTACGGGCGGTCCAGGGCCTCGAAGGCGGTCACCGTCTCGCTCCAGTCCTCCGGAGTGTCACGGCCCTCGGCACGCCGCAGTTCCGCGCGGACCCACAGTTCGTACGCCTGCCACACCGGCACCCTGGTCGCGAGCCTCTTGGCGGACGTGCGGATGCGCTCCAGGGCCCCGGCACGGCCCGGCTCGGCGGCGGGCCGTTCGAGGGCGTCGGCCTCGGCACCGGCCGCCGCCCGCAGCAGGGGCCAGCCGTAGCGATGGGTGCCCGGAGGGAAGCCCATGGTCAGAGCTCCCTCGAGGGCGGCCCGGGCGTCGTCGAGGCGGCCCTCCTCGGCGGCGATCCCGACGGCGAGGCGCACCAGCTTCAGCTCGTGCTGCGGCATGGCGTCATGGCTGCCGAAGTACTCGCGTGCGGCGACCAGCTGGCGACCCGCCTCGGGCAGGTCGCCGCGGGCGAGCGCAAGAGTCGCATGGATCGTGGCGCGGAAGCCACGGGGCTTGGCGCTCTGGCCGACGCGCTCCGAGGCGGTCCCGGCCTCGGCGGCCTCGTCCCAGCAGCCCAAGGAGTAGAGGGACTCGCCGAGATTGCCCCACACCCAGGCCTCGTTGTCCGCCAGGCCCAGCTTCCGGGTGAGGCCGAGCCCCTCCCTGAGCACCTCGACGGCGTCGCGGGAGCGGCCGATGCCCTCCAGATGGGACGGCAGATTCACATGGACACGGCCCGTCACACAGGTGTAGCCGAGGTCCGCCGCCTGCTCCTTGACCTCGTACATCCGTGCGAGCCCGGCGTCGATGTCCCCCGCGTCGACCAGCAGACCGCCCAGGGTGAGGCGGGCGTTGAACTCGATGTCACGGGCGCCCATCATGCGCGCGTACTCGACGGCCCGCTCGGCGGCCGACAGCGCCTCGGGGCCCGGTACATGCAGCATCGACCAGTTGGCGACCGCCGCGAGCACCTCGGCGTGCACCTCGGACGGGGGCAGCCCGCGCACGAGCTCCTGTGCGGTGCCCAGTTCCCGCCAGCCGTCCCCGCGCGCCGTGTTCTGCATCAGCCGGGAGCGCTGCACCCAGAACCAGGCGGCGCGGAGGGGGTCCCCCGTGCCGCTGCACGACGAGGAAACCGCGGGAAGGTCCTGCTCCTCCTCCAGGAGGCGCAGGGCCCGCTTGGTGATCTTCAGGGCCCGTTCCCGCTCCCCGCTCAGCCGGCCCGCGACGGCCGCCTCGGCCATCAGGTCGAGATAGCGCAGGGGTGTGGTGGCCGGATCGCAGCCGCAGGCCGGATACACCTCGGCGTAGTCGACGGGGCGCAGCGCGGCCCGTACGGCGCCGGGGGCGACGTCCCACAGCTCCATCGCCCGCTCCAGCAGCCGCAGTCGCTCGGCGTGGGCATGCCGGCGACGGGCCTCGACGGCGGCGTCGAGGACGGCGGGCAGGGCCTTGGCCGCGTCATGCGCGTGGTACCAGTAGCTGGCCAGCCGGGCGGCGCGCTGATCGGCCGGTACGAGGGTGGGCTCGGCCTCGAGGGCCTGCGCGTACCGCCGGTTGATCCGGGAGCGCTCACCGGGCAGCAGATCGTCGCTGACGGCCTCGCGGACCAAGGAGTGGCGGAAGTGGTAGCCGTCCCCGTCGGGCGTGGCCAGCAGGAGGTTGGCGCCGACGGCGGCGCGCAGGGTCTCGATGAGATCCTCCTCGGCGAGCCCGGCGACGGCCGCGAGCAGGCGGTGCTCCACGGTCGAGCCGCCCTCGGCGACGATCCGGGCGACCCGCTGCGCGGCCTCCGGCAGTCGTTCGACGCGGACGAGGAGAAGGTCGCGCAGGGAGTCGGTGAGTCCCTGGCAGCCGCCCTCGTGGACGACCACCGCCAGCTCCTCCACGAAGAAGGCGTTGCCGTCCGAGCGGGCGAAGATGTCGTCGACCCGGGCCGGGTCGGGTTCGGCGGCGATGATGCCGGCGATCTGGCGTTCGACCTCGGCACGGTTGAACCGGCCGAGCTCGATCCGGCGGACCGTGCGCAGCCGGTCGAGCTCGGCGAGGAGGGGGCGCAGCGGATGGCGGCGGTGGATGTCGTCGGACCGGTAACTGGCGAGGACCACCAGCCGGCCGGTGCGCAGGGTGCGCAGCAGATAGGCGAGGAGATTGCGGGTGGAGGCATCGGCCCAGTGCAGGTCCTCCAGGACGAGGACGACGGTACGGCGGGCGGCGACCCGCTCCAGCAGACGCGCGGTCAGCTCGAAGAGCCGGGCCATGCCCGCCTCGTCGCCCCGGGGCCCGCGGCGCGCCTCGCCCAGCTCGGGCAGCAGCCGGGCCAGCTCCTCCTCCTGCCCGGCGGCGGCCTCGGCGAACTCCTCGGGGAGCAGGCGGCGCAGGGCGCGCAGTGCGCTGGAGAAGGGCGCGAATGGAAGCCCCTCGGCGCCGATCTCGACACAGCCGCCGAGTGCGACGGCGGCGTCCGCACGGGCCGCCGACGCGGCGAACTCCTCGATCAGCCTGGTCTTGCCGACCCCCGCCTCACCGCCGACGAGCAGCGCCTGCGGCTCGCCGCGGGTGGCACCGGCGAGCGTGTCCTGCAACACCCCCAGCTCATCGGCGCGACCGACGAATACGGGACTCACAGACCTGGTCTCCACGCCTGAGAGGATCCCATGGGCCGCCGACGACGCGGCACTTATTATCGCGTCCCGGACACCGCCCACGAGGGCCCTCGCCCCGGGATCCCGGGCCCCGCGCCCGGCAGCCGGCGGCTGCCGGGCCGGGGGCCGGGACTTCCCGCGGCCCGGGTCCGGTGCCAGGGCCAGAGTCCGGCTCCGGACCCGGTCCCGTCCCCGGTCCTGATCCGGGGCCGGGGCCGGAGCCGGGGCCCGGGCCGAGGCCGGGGCGGCCTCCGCGGCACGCGCTTTTCTCGGCATGATCGGCGCGTTCGACGCGCGAGGGGCACTCGGCGCGAGAGGGGCGCCCGGCTCGGTCTTCGGGGACCGCGGGCGGCCGACCCCCGTGCGGCCGTCCTCCCGGTGCGGGGCGTCCGGCTCGCCGTACGCCCCCGGGCGCGCATTCATGCGGCGCGGGCGAAGGGGGGCCGGTTCCGGGAGCGGCGCGGGGCGTCGCCCTCGGCTCCGGGTTCTCCGTGGACCCTACGGGCGGCGCGGCGCTCGCGCAGCACCTCGCGGCGGAGCCGGAAGCGCTCCGCCTCACGGATCAGTTGGGTGGAACGGATCTGGTGGAGTTCATAGGCGAACAACATGGCATGTCCCCCGGAGAGTTCGGTTCGAGGCATCGCTTTCCGCGATGCCTCGACCTTCCTCTCCCAGGCGGGTCCGCCACATCGGGAGAGTTCCGCATCTTCCCCGGGGGTGCCGGGCCTTAGAAGCCCTCGGCAGGCCCCTGGCACTCCCTAAGGACCCGCCGTACGGCCGTACGGCCCGGTGCCCGGGGGTCCCGGGCCGGGTGCGCCCCGGTTCAGCCGACGGACGGCAGTCCGAGCAGGACGTCGGTGTACTTGAGGACGGCCAGGACCAGCCCGACGGCGCCCAGGGCCATTCCGCCCCAGGCGACCGACTTCACCCAGGGGACCTGCGGCTTCCCCGGCGCGCCGAACACCGGGCGGACCAGCACCACGGCCCCCACCAGCAGCGCGGCCAGAGCGAACAGACCGCCCCACAGCGCGGTGGCCTGCCAGGCGTTGCCGTACACCATCTTGATCTGCTCGGCGACGCTCGCCGAGGACGTCGAGGTGTGCAGCTGTCCCACGAGGGTCTCCCGGGCTGAGGCCACCCCGGAGATCCAGCCGCCGGTCAGGGAGACGATGCCGAGCCCGGCGGAGACCACCGCGCCGGCTCCCTGGCCCACTCCGGACGGGCCCTCCGTCACGGCCTCCTCGGAGCCGTCCTCGGCCGGGACCTCCGCGGCCTCGGCCGAGTGCTCCACGGCCGATTCCTCGTCGTGGGCCTCCCCGGCCGGCACCTCGTCGCGGGCCGCCTCCGTCCGGGTCTCCGTGGCCTCGGCGGCCTCTGCGGCCTCGGTCCTCTCCTCGTTCTCCTTGCCGTTCGTCGTCTCGGCTCCGGTTCCGGGCCCGGCCTCGTCCACTGCCTTGGTTTCCATGCCTCGCACGGTACGGACGCTGTCTGAGAGGTCCCTTAACGCGCGTCGTGCGGGCGCCCGGCGCGAGCCGCCCGCCATTCGGGGGCGAGCACCGACCACACCTCGGTGTTCTGGCGCACTCCCCGGTACAGAAAGCTCTCCCTGAGCACTCCGTCCAGGGTCAGGCCCAGCCGCCGGGCCACCTTGACGCTCGCGGTGTTCGCCGACGAGGCGTGCCACTCCACCCGGTGAATGCCGCGTTCCTCGACCGCCCAGTCGATGAGCACCCGCATCGCGCGCGTGACCAGTCCCCGCCCGGTCGCGGCGGGCTCCAGCCAGCAGCCGACCTCGCAGTTGCCGCCCGCGGCGTCGAAGACACGGAAGAGCACCCCGCCGACCAGCTTCCCGTCCAGCCACAGCCCGTGCAGGCCCCCGTCGTCGGCGGCGCGCTTGTCGGCGTAGGTCCGGAGGACTTTCCGGGCGGACTCGACGTCCCTGGCGGCGGCCCCGAACGGGATGTGCTCGTTGATGAAGTCCCGCCCCCGGTCGAGATGCGCCAGGAACTCCTCGGCGTGCCACGGCTCCAGCGGCCGCAGTACGGCTCCGTCGTCACCCAGGGATATCGCGTACATCCGTCCGTCGCTCCTTCGCCCATGCGTCCACCAGCGCGGTCTCGTCCTCGCGCTGCCCCGGAATGGTCGCACGGCACTGAGGCGGCTCGATGCTGAGGCGCGGCAGCCGGCGGTCCAGCCAGGACGGCAGCCACCAGTTGGCGCCGCCGAGCAGATGCATCAGGGCGGGGACCAGCAGCGTACGCAGGACGAAGGCGTCCAGGGCGACGGCGGCGGCGAGCGCGATGCCGAACATGGCGATCACCCGGTCGCCGCTGAGCACGAAGGCGAGGAAGACGGAGATCATGATGACGGCCGCCGAGTTGATCACCCGGCCGGTCTCGGCGAGGCCGACGCGGACCGCCCTGCGGTTGTCGCCGGTCTCCCGCCACTCCTCGTACATGCGGCTGACCAGGAACACCTGATAGTCCATGGAGAGCCCGAAGAGCACCGAGACCATGATCACGGGGAGGAAGGGCTCGATCGGTCCGGCCCGGCCGAGCCCCAGCAGTTCGCTGCCCCAGCCCCACTGGAAGATCGCGACCACCACGCCGAACGCGGAGGCGACGGCGGCGACGTTCATCACGGCGGACTTCAGCGGGATGCCGAGGGACCGGAAGGCGAGTAGCAGCAGCACACTGCCCAGGCTGATCACCACGCTCACGAACAGCGGCAGTTTTCCGACGATCACATGGGCGAAGTCGTCGTAGGTCGCGGTCACCCCGCCCACGGACAGGTCCAGGGTGGTGCCCTTCTCCGCGGCCGGCAGGACCTCGGAGCGCAGTCGGCTCACCAGCTCGCTGGTCGCCTGGGACTGCGGGGCGAAGTCGGGTACGACGGTGAGGTACGCCGCGTCCCCCGCGCTGTTGTAGGTCGCCGGGGTCACCGAGGCGACTCCCCGGGTGGCGGCGAGCGTGGTGTCGAGGTTGTCGAGCGCCAGCTTGTCCTCGGCGCCGCCGACCCGGGTGACCAGGGTGAGCGGGCCGTTGACGCCGGGCCCGAAGCCCTGGGCGAGGAGGTCGTACGCCTGCCGGGTGGTGGAGGACTTCGGGTCGTTGCCCTGGTCGGAGGTGCCCAGATGGAGGGAGAGGGTGGGCAGCGCCAGCAGGGCCATGACGGCCACGGCGACCGCGCCGAGCTTCTTGGGATGGCGTTCGACGAACGCCGACCAGCGGGCGGCGAACCCGGTGGGCACCTCGGGTTCGGGTCCGTGCTCGGCCAGTCGTCGGCGCTCGCGCCTGCTGAGGGCGCGGGGGCCGATGAAGGAGAGCAGGGCGGGCAGCAGGGTCACGGAGGCCGCGACGGTGAGCAGGACCGTCAGACAGGCGGCGATCGCGACCCCGTTGAGGAAGCTCAGCCGAAGGATCAGCAGGCCCAGCAAGGCGATGCACACGGTCGCGCCCGCGAAGACCACGGCCCGTCCGGTGGTGGTGACGGCGCCCACCGCGGCCTGGTCCACGGGGACGCCGCGCTTCAGGCTCCGGCGGTGTCTGGTCACGATGAACAGCGCGTAGTCGATGCCCACTCCGAGCCCGATCAGCAGGCCGAGCATGGGCGCGAAGTCGGCGACGGTCATCGCGTGTCCCAGCAGCCCGATGCCGAAGTAGGCGGTGCCCACCCCGATCAGCGCGGTGGCGATGGGCAGCAGGGAGGCGGCGAGCGAGCCGAAGGCGAGGAAGAGGACCACGGCGGCGACGGCCACTCCGACGATCTCGGCGAGATGGCCGCCCTGTGACTCGATGGACCCGACGGCGTTGCCGCCGAGAGCGACCTTCAGACCGTCGGTCCCGGCGGACCGGGCGGTGTCGACGAGGGCCCGGGCCTCGTTCTTCCCGATGTCCCCGAGCTGCCCCTGGAAGGTGACCGTGGCGTACGCGGTGTGGCCGTCCGCGCTGATCCGGGCCTGGTCGCCACCCTGGTAGGGGCTGGTCACCGAGGCCACGCCGGGCAGTTCGGCGATCCGGTCCAGGGTGCGGGTCATCGTCTGCTCGACGTCTGCGGCGGTCACCGTGCCGGGCGTGGTGCGCCAGACGACGGTGTCGCTCTCCCCGCCGAGGCCGGGGAACCCCTGGTGGAGGAGCTGGGCGGCGCGGCTGGACTCGGTGCCGGGCACCCCGTAGTCGGTGGAGTAGGCGGAACCCGTGACGGCCGCGGCGGCACCGACCCCACCGAAGGCGATCAGCCAGAGCAGAACGGCGACGAGGCGGTGGCGAACACACCAGCGTGCAAGGGCTGCCACGGACGCGCTCCCTGGGCATTCGGTGGGTCTTTGATCGGGAACGGCAGCCGGACACACGGCCGAACGGCCCGCAAAGAACACATGAGCAATACTCGACACTCTTGCAGCCGAAAGAGATCGTTTGTCACCCTCGTGGGGTTACTCACAGGGATGCGAGGTGAATCACAGGACGCTCCCGGCGGTTCTGTCCCCGCGCGACGGTCCCGGCGCCCGTGCATACGCGCAGGGGCGGCACATCGGATGCGATGTGCCGCCCCTCGTCGGAACCTGGCGTCCTGCGGTGGCTCAGCCCTCCGCGACGCCCAGCTTCTCAAGGATCAGTTCCTTGACGCGGGCCGCGTCGGCCTGGCCGCGGGTGGCCTTCATGACGGCACCAACCAGGGCGCCGGCCGCGGCCACCTTGCCGCCGCGGATCTTGTCCGCGATGGCCGGGTTGCCGGCGATGGCCTCGTCCACGGCGGTGGTCAGGGCGCCCTCGTCGGAGACGACCTTCAGACCGCGCTTGTCGACGACCTCGTCGGGGGTGCCCTCGCCCGCGAGAACGCCCTCGATGACCTGGCGGGCCAGCTTGTCGTTGAGGTCACCGGAGGCGACCAGCTCGGTGACCCGGGCCACCTGCTGTGCGGTGATGGACAGTTCGTCCAGCGCCTTGCCCGACTCGTTGGCGCTGCGGGCCAGTTCGCCCATCCACCACTTACGGGCGGAGGCCGCGTCGGCGCCCGCCTCGATGGTGGCGACGATCAGGTCCAGCGCACCGGCGTTCAGGATCGCCTGCATGTCGGTGGCGGAGATCCCCCACTCCTCCAGCAGCCGGCTGCGGCGCACCAGCGGCAGCTCCGGCAGCCCGGAGCGCAGCTCCTCGACCCACTCGCGCGGGGGCGCGACCGGCACCAGGTCCGGCTCGGGGAAGTACCGGTAGTCCTCGGCCTCCTCCTTGATGCGCCCGGAGGTCGTCGAGCCCGTGTCCTCGTGGAAGTGACGGGTCTCCTGGATCACGGTGCCGCCGCCGTCCAGCACGGCGGCGTGCCGCTGGATCTCGAAGCGGCAGGCCCGCTCGACGGAGCGCAGCGAGTTGACGTTCTTGGTCTCGCTCCGGGTGCCGAACGTGTCGCTGCCCTTGGGCATCAGGGACAGGTTCACGTCACAGCGCATCTGGCCCATCTCCATCCGGGCGTCGGAGACACCGAGGGCCCGGATGAGCTCGCGCAGCTCGCGGACGTACGCCTTGGCCACCTCGGGGGCGCGCTCGCCGGCGCCGACGATCGGCTTGGTGACGATCTCGATCAGCGGGATGCCGGCGCGGTTGTAGTCGAGCAGCGAGTGCGAGGCGCCGTGGATACGGCCGGTGGCGCCGCCGACATGGGTCGACTTGCCGGTGTCCTCCTCCATATGGGCGCGCTCGATGTCCACCCGGAAGGTCTCCCCGTCCTCCAGCTGTACGTCGAGGTAGCCGTTGAAGGCGATCGGCTCGTCGTACTGGGAGGTCTGGAAGTTCTTCGGCATGTCCGGATAGAAGTAGTTCTTCCGGGCGAAGCGGCACCACTCGGCGATCTCGCAGTTGAGCGCGAGACCGATCCTGATCGCGGACTCCACTCCGATCGCGTTGACGACCGGGAGCGCGCCGGGCAGGCCGAGGCAGGTGGGGCAGGTCTGCGAGTTCGGCTCGGCGCCGAGCGCCGTCGAACAGCCGCAGAACATCTTGGTCTTGGTGCCGAGTTCGACATGGACCTCAAGGCCCATGACGGGGTCGTACGTCGCCAGCGCGTCCTCGTACGACACCAGGTCGGTCATGGTGGTCACGGTGAAACTTCCCTCTCAGCCCAGCAGGACGTCGTCGTCGCCCAGCCGCTTCAGCTCGCGGACGAGCAGGGCGAGGCCGGTGACGATGGCGGCGGCGGACAAGGCGGCGTCGATCAGGCGCAGCGTGTCGTGCTCGCGGCGGGCCTTCTTGACCTGCTTCGCGATGCCGACCGCGCCGTACGCGGTGGTGGCCATGGACAGGTACGTACCGGACTTGGACTGCTTGAAGCCCTTGGCCTTGGACAGTGCCTTACTCACAGCGACGGAGCCTCCTCGAGAAGCGGGTGCCCCCACTTTTCCACGAAGGCGGCCTCGACCGCGGCGCCGACCTTGTACAGCCTGTCGTCCTTCATGGCCGGGGCCATGATCTGCAGTCCGACCGGGAGGTTGTCCTCCGGGGCGAGGCCGCAGGGCAGCGACATGGCGGCGTTGCCGGCCAGGTTGACCGGAATGGTGCACAGGTCCGCCAGGTACATCGCCATCGGGTCGTCGGCGCGCTCGCCGATCGGGAAGGCGGTGGTGGGGGTCGTGGGCGACACGATCACATCCACCTGCTCGAACGCCTTCTCGAAGTCGCGGGTGATGAGCGTGCGGACCTTCTGCGCGGAGCCGTAGTACGCGTCGTAGTAGCCGGAGCTGAGGGCGTAGGTGCCGAGCATGATGCGGCGCTTGACCTCGGGCCCGAAGCCGGACTCCCGGGTGAGGGAGGTGACCTCCTCGGCGGAGTGCGTACCGTCGTCGCCGGCGCGCAGGCCGTAGCGCAGACCGTCGAAGCGCGCCAGGTTGCTGGAGCACTCGCTCGGGGCGATCAGGTAGTACGCGGCCAGGGCCAGGTCGAAGGACGGGCAGTCCAGCTCGACGATCTCGGCGCCCAGCTCCTCGAGCAGGGTGACGGACTCGTCGAAGCGCTGTACCACTCCGGCCTGGTAGCCCTCGCCGCGGAACTGCTTGACCACGCCGATGCGCATCCCCGCCACGCTGCCGTTGCGCGCGGCCTCCACGACCGGCGGGACCGGGGCGTCGATGGAGGTGGAGTCGAGCGGGTCGTGGCCGGCGATGACCTCGTGCAGCAGCGCGGCGTCCAGGACCGTACGGGCGCAGGGCCCGCCCTGGTCGAGGCTGCTGCTGAACGCGACCATGCCGTGGCGGGAGACCCCGCCGTAGGTGGGCTTGACGCCGACGGTGCCGGTGACCGAGGCGGGCTGGCGGATGGAGCCGCCGGTGTCCGTGCCGATCGCGAGCGGGGCCTGGAAGGAGGCGAGCGCGGCGCTCGACCCGCCGCCGGAGCCGCCCGGGATGCGGGTGAGGTCCCAGGGGTTGCCGGTCGGGCCGTAGGCACTGTTCTCGGTGGAGGACCCCATGGCGAACTCGTCCATGTTGGTCTTGCCGAGGATGACGACGTCGGCTTCCTTGAGCTTCCTGGTGAGGGTCGCGTCGTACGGCGGGATCCAGCCCTCGAGGATCTTGGACCCGACGGTGGTGGGCACGCCCTCGGTGGTGAAGATGTCCTTCAGCGCGAGCGGCACACCGGCGAGCGGGCCGAGCTTCTCGCCCCGGGCCCGCTTCTCGTCGACGGCGCGGGCCTGCGCCAGCGCTCCCTCACGGTCGACGTGCAGAAAGGCGTGCACCTTCTCGTCGACGGCCTCGATACGGGCCAGATGGGCCTCGGTGACCTCCACCGCGGTGAGCTCGCCGGAAGCGATCTTCTCGGCGGTCTGCGCGGCGGTGAGCCGGATGATGTTGGTCTTGTCCGTCATGACGGGCTACTCCTCCCCCAGGATCTGCGGCACCTTGAAACGCTGCTGCTCCTGGGCAGGGGCGCCGGAGAGCGCCTGCTCGGGGGTGAGCGAGGGACGGACCTCGTCCGCGCGCATGACATTGGTCAGCGGCAGCGGGTGGGAGGTCGGCGGTACGTCTTGGTCGGCGACCTCGCTGACGCGGGCGACCGCGCCGATGATGTCGTCGAGCTGGCCTGCGAAGTGGTCGAGCTCTTCGGGCTTCAGCTCCAGACGCGCCAGCCGGGCGAGGTGGGCGACCTCCTCGCGCGTGATGCCAGGCATGCAGCGATCCTCTGGGGTGAGTGTGTGTGGTTTGGCTCAATCCTATGGCGCGGGGCCGGGTGCCCGTGCCAGGGATGGTCCGCGACGGCTGCACCGGGTGACGGCCGCCCGCGGACGGCGCTCCGCGATCGTCCGGATCTCCGCGCCCACGGGCCGGGCCGAGGCGGGGCGGGGCAAGGCGGAACGGGGCGGGCTGAGGCGAGGCGGGGCCTAGCCGACCCGGCCCGGGTCGTCCGCGGCTGCCGCCGGCAGTGCGGCCCTCGGGCGCTGCCAGCCCCTCGACCCCCGCGCCAGCAGCCAGGCCGTGGTCTCCTCCGGCGGCATCGCGGCGGCGACCAGCCAGCCCTGGACCGCGTCACAGCGCAGGTCCCGCAGCCGCTCCCAGGTCTCGTCGTCCTCGACGCCCTCCGCGACCACCAGCAGTCCGAGCGAATGCGCGAGGTCCACGGTGCAGCGCACGATCTCCGCGTCCTCCGCGTCCACCGCCAGCCGAGCCACGAAGGAACGGTCGATCTTCAGTTCGCTCACCGGCAGCCGCCGCAGATGCACCAGCGACGAGTACCCGGTGCCGAAGTCGTCCAGCGACATCTTCACGCCGTGGCCGGTCAGCGCGGCCAGGGTGTCCGCGGCCCGCTGGGGATCCTCCAGCAGCACATGCTCGGTGATCTCCAGCTGGAGCGCCCCCGCGGGGACGCCGTGCCGTGCCAGCCGTGCCGCCACCGCGCCCGCGAAGCCCGGGGTGTGGACGTCCCTCGGGGAGACGTTCACGGCCACCGGGACGCGCAGCCCCTGGGCGCGCCACCGCGCCACCTGGCCGAGCGCCGTCTCCAGCACGTACTCCGTCAGATGGGGCATCAGCCCGGAGGACTCCGCGATGGCGATGAACTCGTCCGGCGGCACCTTGCCGCGCTCGGGATGCACCCACCGTACGAGTGCCTCGAGGCCGGCGACCTGCCCGTCGAAGCGCACCTTGGGCTGGTAGTGCAGCTGTACCTCGTGCGCGTCCAGGGCGCGCCGCAGATCCCCCAGCAGTCCGAGCCGGTCCGGGGTGTTCGAGTCGCGCTTCGACTCGTAGACCTCCACGCCCGTACGGTCCCGCTTGGCCTGGTACATGGCGACGTCGGCGCGTCTGAGCAGCCCCTCCGCGTCGGGCGCGTGGTCGGGGAAGACCGCGACCCCGGCGCTGGCCTCCAGGACGAGCGTCAGTCCGTCGAGGTCAAGGGGTGAACTGAGCGCCGCGACCAGGTTGCGGGCCGCCCGGGACGCGGAGGTCGTGGAGTCCGCGACTGGCAGTAACACGGCGAACTCGTCGCCGCCCAGCCGGGCCGCCTCCGCGCCGCGCGGCAGTGCCAGCCGCAGCCGCTCCGCTATCTGCAGCAACAGCCGGTCGCCGGCGAGATGACCCAGTGTGTCGTTCACCGAACGGAAGCGGTCGAGGTCGATCAGCATCAGAGCGGACCGTGCCCCGATCCGCTCGGCGTCGTCGAGCGCCGTCCAGGTGCGCTCCAGCAGCCACTGCCGGTTGGGCAGTCCGGTCAGCGGGTCGCGCAGCTGCTCCTCGGCCCGGGCACGGGCGATCCACAGGGTGGAGTCCAGGGCGATCAGCGGGATGGAGAACAGCGGCAGCAGGACCGGCAGCGCGACGGCCACCACGCAGATCAGCGGGGCGATGCCGAGCAGCGCCGCCGCGAGGAGTCCCTGCCGGACCAGCGCGGTGCGGGCCACGGTGGGCAGCCCCTCGGAGCGCGGCCCCTGGAGGAACCACAACAGCAGCCGGGTCACCAGGAGATAGGCGGCGGCGACCAGGACGACCTGGGGTGCCGTGTAGGCGGTCCAGCTCTCCGGCGTCCAGGGCGTCTCGACGGTCGGGACCCGCCCGAAGGCGGCCAGCACGAGTGCTCCGGCGCCGATGCCGAGCATGTCGACCGCGCCGTGCAGAATGCCCTGCCGCCAGCGGCCCAGCCGGGCGATGCCGACCAGCACGACCACGGTGAGGCTGACCATCCCGGCGGGCACCCAGCCGTACAGCAGCAGGGCCGCCAGGGTCAGGGCGGCGCCCGAGCCGGTGCCGCCCCACCAGCGTCCGCGGCCGAGCGCGACCAGATGGCCGACGATGATGCCGGTGAGCAGGGCCAGCGACCAGCCGGTCGTGCCGGACGGGAAGAGCGCCTGGCGTCCCCCGAACGCGCGAGTGAGACCGGCGCCGAGGACGAGCGCGCCCGCCGTGACGACCACCGCGGGCAGCGAGAGCCAGGGCGGACGCCGTCGGTCATGAGGGCCGGGCAGCGCGGACCCGAGCCCGGCGACGCCCGCGCCCAGGGTCCCCGGGCCCGGTACGCCCCTCGGGGGAAGCCCGGCGCCGAAGACGGATCTCGGTGCGGGAGTCGCTCCCGGGGCGGTCCCCGGTATCACGACCGGTCCCACCGCCCCCGAGCGCTCCGACAGACGGGCTGCCCGACGGCTCGCCCACCACGCGCCGGACAACCGGCGCAAGGGCAGCCGGGCGTCCGGGGCGGCGCTTTCTGTCGGTTCCATTCCCGTCCCTCTCACAGCCGGCGGTGCCCACGCCACGCGGCCCGATGCCCGACGAACCGTCAACGGCACAACGTCTGAAGACCCACCACGCGTCCGGGCGCGGCAGGCGCACATCTCAACAGTAGGCCGCAGAAGGCTTTCACGGGCAGCGGTCGCCCACGGTTGCCCGAATGCGCCCCGGCCACCCGTATCCATCTGGTATGCGCCGAACGGGTGGTGTTCGGCCGCTACTCCTCGGCCGGGACGGCGACTTCGGAAGCCGCGTCGGGGCCTTGCTCCAACAGGACGGCGAAACCGTCCTCGTTCAGCACCGGAACCTTCAGCTGCATCGCCTTGTCGTACTTCGATCCGGGGTTGTCGCCCACCACCACGAAGGAGGTCTTCTTGGAGACGGAACCGGTCACTTTCGCGCCCCGGCTCTGCAGGGCCTCCTTGGCGCCGTCGCGGGTGAAGCGCTCGAGGGTGCCGGTGACGACGACCGTGAGGCCTTCCAGCGGCCGGGGTCCCTCGTCCTCCGCGGAGCCCTCCTCCTCCATGCGGACGCCCGCGGCCTTCCACTTGCGGAGGATGTCGCGGTGCCAGTCCTCGGCGAACCACTCCTTGACGGACTGCGCGACGATCTCCCCCACACCGTCCGTGTTCCGCAGCTCCTCCTCGGTGGCCTGGTCGATACGGTCGATCGAGCGGAAGGCACGGGCCAGCGCCTCGGCGGCGACCGGACCCACATGACGGATCGACAGCCCGGTGAGGACACGGGCCAGCGGGCGCTCCTTGGCGGCCGCGATGTTCTCCAGCATCGCGAGCGCGTTCTTCTTGGGTTCGCCCTGCTGGTTGGCGAAGACCGTGGCGATCTTCTCCTCGCCCGTCTTCGGGTCGCGCTTGGGAAGACCGCTGTCCTGGTCGAGGACATACGCCCTGATGGGCAGCAGCTGTTCGACGGTGAGGTCGAACAGGTCGCCCTCGTCCTTCAGCGGGGGCTCGGCCGGCTCCAGGGGCCGGGTGAGGGCGGTGGCGGCCACATATCCGAAGTGCTCGATGTCCAGCGCCTTGCGGCCCGCGAGATAGAACAGGCGCTCGCGCAGCTGCGCCGGGCAGCCCCGCGCGTTCGGGCAGCGGAGGTCGACGTCGCCCTCCTTCATGGGCCTGAGCGGTGTGCCGCACTCGGGGCACTCGGAGGGCATCACGAACTCGCGCTCCGTGCCGTCGCGCAGATCGACCACCGGGCCGAGGATCTCCGGGATCACGTCCCCGGCCTTGCGCAGCACCACCGTGTCGCCGATGAGCACGCCCTTGGCCTTGACGACGTCCTGGTTGTGCAGGGTGGCGAACTCGACCTCGGATCCGGCCACCGTCACCGGCTCGACCTGTGCGTACGGGGTGACACGGCCGGTACGGCCCACGCCCACCCGGATGTTGACGAGCTTGGTGTTGACCTCTTCGGGGGCGTACTTGTAGGCGATGGCCCAGCGCGGGGCGCGCGAGGTGGATCCCAGACGGCCCTGGAGCGGGATCTCGTCGAGCTTGACCACGACCCCGTCGATCTCGTGCTCCACGGAGTGGCGGTTCTCGCCGTAGTACGCGATGAACGCCCGGACGCCGTCGAGGTCGTCGACCACCCGGTTGTACTTGGCGGTGGGCAGGCCCCAGGAGTGCAGCAGATCGTAGGTCTCGGAGAGCCGGGTGAGGCTCTCGTAGCCCTCCAGGGCGCCGATCCCGTGCACCACCATGTGCAGCGGGCGGGTGGCGGTGACGCGCGGGTCCTTCTGACGCAGCGAACCCGCGGCCGCGTTGCGCGGGTTGGCGAACGGCTTGTCCCCGCCCTCCACCAGACGGGCGTTCAGCTCCTGGAACAGCTCCATCGGGAAGAAGACCTCGCCCCGGATCTCCACCAGATCGGGGACCCGGTCGCCCTTGAGGCGGTCGGGGATCTCCGCGATGGTCCGCACATTGGGGGTGATGTCCTCACCGGTGCGGCCGTCGCCCCGGGTCGCGGCGCGGGTGAGACGGCCGTGCTCATAGGTGAGGTTGACCGCGAGGCCGTCGACCTTCAGCTCGCACAGGAAGTGGTGGGCGGAGGTGCCGACCTCCTTGGCGACGCGGTCGGCCCAGGCGGCGAGCTCCTCGTCGTCGAACGCGTTGTCGAGCGAGAGCATGCGCCGGCGGTGCTCGACGGCGGTGAACTCCGTCTCGTACGCCCCCGCGACCTTCTGGGTCGGCGAGTCGGGCGTGCGCAGCTCCGGATACTCGTCCTCCAGCGCCTCCAGAGTGCGCAGCAGCCGGTCGAACTCGGCGTCGCTGACCACGGGTGCGTTCTTCACGTAGTACCGGAAGCGGTGCTCCTCGATCTGCTCGGCGAGCTGCTTGTGCTGCTCCCGCGCCTCGGCGGGCACCGTCGTCTCCGCTTGCTTGTCGCCGGCCACCGTGTCGTCCTCCCGTTACTCTGGGTTGTCCGCGAGTGATCTCGCCGCCCGGGCGCAGTGGGCGAGCGCCCTGCGGGCGTAGTCGGGGGAAGCGCCCGCGAGCCCACAGGCCGGTGTGACCGTGACCGCGTCCGCGAGAAGTCCCGGATGCAGCCCCAGCCTGCGCCACAGCGTCCTGACACCCATGACGCTACCGGCAGGGTCCGACAATGGGCCGTCCGTGCCCGGGACGACCCCGGTGAAGAGCCGGGTACCGCCCTCCACGGCCTCTCCTATCGCGTCGTCGTCACGCTCGGTGAGAAGGGAGAAGTCGAAGGAGATCCCGGCCGCGCCCGCCCCGCGCAGCAGCGCGAAGGGAACCTCGGGGGCGCACGAGTGGACCACGACCGGCCCGTCCGGGTGGGCGCCGATGACGTCCCGCAGCACGGCCTCGACGGTCCCCCGGTCGGCGGCCCGGTGGGTGCGGTAGCCGCTGGCGCTCTTGATCCGGCCGCGCAGGACTGCGGTGAGGGACGGTTCGTCGAGCTGGAGCACGGGCCGGGCGCCGGGCACCCTCCGGCGGAGCTCGTCGAGGTGGAGCCGCAGCCCCTCGGCGAGCGAGCCGGCCAGGTCGCGGCAGGCGCCGGGGTCGGAGAGCGCGGCCTCGCCGTTCTTCAGCTCCAGGGCGGCGGCCAGGGTCCAGGGGCCGACCGCCTGGACCTTCAGCGGTCCCTGGTACCCCTGGGTGAACTCCTCGAGCGCGTCGAGGTCCTGCCCGAGCCAGGAGCGCGCCCGGCGGGTGTCGCGGCCCGGCCGGTCCCCGAACCGCCAGCCGCTGGGCTCCAGGCGCGCGTACAGGTCGACGAGCATGCCCGCGGTCCGCCCGATCATGTCGGCCCCGGGGCCGCGGGCCGGCAGTTCGGCGAGGAACGGGAAGTCCTCGAAGCTTCCGGTGGCGGTCTTGGCCGCCTCCCGTGCGTCCTCGCCGGGCAACGAGCCGATGCCGGTGGCTCCACCGAAGCTGAACAGGGTGTTTTCACTCACCCCGGCAGCGTAGGCCCTCCGGGGGTGGGGGTGGTTTCCGGTGCCGTCCGCCGCCAAGGGGCCCGGGGTGGGGCCGCTGCCCGGGGGCTACGCCCCCGGACCCCCGATCGGCCTGAACGGCCTCGTCCTCAAACGCCGGACGGGCTGATCATGCCCAGCCACACCCGCACGAGAGCACCCCATCGCGAAGCCCACCGCCCAGGGGCTACGCCCCCGGACCCCCCATCAGCCTGAACGGCCTCGTCCTCAAACGCCGGACGGGCTGAATACAGCCGCACGGCCTCGGAACGCACCCCCGCCTCGGAACGCAACCCGCCGCGGACCGGAACCGGCCGGTTACCGGCCCGGGCGTACCGTCAGGTCGTTGATCTCGGCGTCTCTCGGGAGGTCCAGGGACGTCAGGATCGCCGTGGCGACCGACTCGGGGTCGATCCACCGGGAGGGGTCGTAGGGCTTGCCCTCCTGGTGGTGGATCTTGGCCTGCATCGGGCTGGCCGTGCGGCCGGGGTAGACCGAGGTGACCCGGACGCCGTTGCCGTGCTCCTCTTCGCGCAGGGCGTCCGCGAGGGCCTTCAGACCGTGCTTGGACGCCGCGTAGGCCGACCATTCCGCATGGGCGTTCAGGCCCGCGCCCGAGTTCACGAACACGACATGGCCGTGGGCGGCGCGCAGTTGGGGCAGGAGGTGACGGGTCAGCTCGGCAGGGGCGATCAGGTTGACATTGAGCTGGTGGTGCCAGGTCTTCGGGGTCAGTTCGCCCACCGGGCCCAGATCGACCACGCCCGCGATGTGCAGCAGGGAGTCCACCCGGTCCGGCAGGGTCTGGTGGGAGAACGCCCAGGACAGCCGGTCCGGCTCCGAGAGGTCGCCCACCAGGGTCCTGGCGCCCGGGAACGCCGCCGCCAGTTCCTTCGCCCGTCCCGCGTCCCGCGCGTGCAGCACAAGGTCGTCCCCGCGCTCGTGCAGACGGCGGGCCACGGCCGCGCCGATGCCGGAGCCGGCTCCGGTGATCACATGTGTAGCCATGCCCGCCATGCTCGCATCACGGCGCTAGCGGTTTCCGAGCGCCTCCTCCAGATACGCCAGCGCCACCGCCGGCTCCTCGGCGAAGAACACCAGCTCGGCGAGCGGCCGGGTCAGGAAACCCTCGTCCTCCATACGGTGGAACTGTTCCTTGAGGCCGTCGTAGAAGCCCGCCGTGTTCAGCAGCACCACCGGCTTGTCGGTGTGCCCGTGCTTCTTGAGCTCCAGGATCTCGGTCGCCTCGTCGAGCGTGCCCGTACCGCCCACCATGATCACGATCGCGTCGGCCTTCCGCATCAGCAGGCCCTTGCGCTCGGGAAGGTCCTTGGCGATCACCATCTCGTCGGCGCCCTTGCGGGCCTTGGCCGCCAGGAACTCGACGGAGACCCCCACCAGCCTGCCGCCCGCCTCCTGCACCCCGTCGGCGACCACCTTCATCAGACCGGTGTCGGAGCCGCCCCACACCAGGGCGTGCCCGCCCTTGCCCAGCAGTTCCGCGAACTCCCTCGCGGGACGGGTGTAGCGGTCGGGGAGGTCGGAGGCGGAGAGGAAGACGCAGATATTCATGCCGTCACCGTACGCGGGAAGAACCGGGGCCTCGTAGGCGCTGTTCGGACATGACCGAAGGACACACGATCACCATCGAGCCGGGCGACCGGCACATCCGCGTGATGCACGGCGGACAGGTGCTGGCGCAGAGCGACCGGGCGCTGGTGCTGCGCGAGACGGGCTGTCCCCCGCGGTACTACATCCCGGCCGAGGACGTGCGCCTCGACCTGCTGACGCCGTCCGGCACCCACACCCACTGCCCCTTCAAGGGCACGGCGTCCTACTGGTCCCTGCCGGACGCGGCGGACCTGGTGTGGGCGTACCCCGACCCCAAGCCGGAGGTCGCCGCGATCAAGGACCATCTCTGCTTCTACGACGTCGACGTCTCCTGACCCGAGGGGAGACGCGCCGTCACCGACCGGCGGTGTCGTGACCGTCGAACGCCGCCGTCTGCGGCAGTCTTCACAGACATGGACAAGCAGACCCTCTCGAAGGATGGCACTCCCCTCGCGTACCGGCGCACAGGACAGGGCCCGGCGGTCGTCCTGGTGAGCGGCGCCATGTCCACGGGTGCCACGCTGGCGCCCCTGGCCGCGCGCCTCTCGGAGCGTTTCAGCGTCATCGTCCACGACCGCCGGGGCCGCGGCGGGAGCGGCGACACTCCGCCCGGTGCGGTGGCCCGTGAGGTGGAGGACCTCGCGGCACTCATCGACGCGGCCGGCGGCGAGGCCTCGTTGTACGGCATCTCGTCGGGCGGCGCGCTGGTGCTCGAGGCGGCGGCGAGCGGGCTGCCGGTCCGCCGGGTCGCCGTCTACGAGCCGCCGTTCGCCGACTACGGGGGCGGCGCCGGGGAGCGCGCGGAGTACCGCCGGAACCTCACCGAGGCACTCGGACAGGGCCGCCGCGGGGACGCGGTGGAACTCTTCCTGCGGCTCACCGGGCTGGCCCCCGAGATGATCGCCAACGCCCGCCGGTCCCCCATGTGGGCCGCCATGGAGGCGATCGCGCCGACCCTGGCCTACGACGACGCGGTGATGGGGGACGGACTGGTGCCCCGGGACCGGCTGGCGTCCGTCACCGTCCCCGTGCTGGCCCTGGCGGGCGGGGCGAGCCCCGAATGGCTGCGCAGGGCGGCCGAAGCGGTCGCCGGGGCGGCGTCCCGGGGCACCTACCGGGTCCTGGAGGGCCAGAACCACATGGTGGAACCGGGGGCGCTGGCGCCGGTGCTGGCGGAGTTCTTCGCGGGCTGAGAAACGGCCCCGGACCGACCGCACAGCGCCCGCGGTCAGAGGGCGGCCCGAAGACGGTGGACGGTCGGTTCGGTCACGGGAGGACCGTGCGGAAGTGGGTGGTCAGCCGGTGGTGCTCGTCGAGCACATGGAAGGCGATCCCCGGCGGCTGCCGGCGGTCGGCCGGATCGTCGCCCTCCCAGGGCAGGCGCAGTGTCCAGGTGACGGCGGGGCCGACCAGCAGCGGCCGCCCGGCGAAGCTGGAGACCGCGGCGGTGTGGGCGTGCCCGGTGATGACGGCGACCACCTCGGGGTGGCCGGTCAGCAGGGTGGCGAAGTCCTGGCCGTTCTGCAGCGTGTAGCGGTCGGGGAGCGGGTGGTGCAGTGTCACCGGCGGGTGGTGAAAGGCGATCAGGGCGGGGGTGCCGGCGGGCAGTCCGTCCAGCGAATCGGCCAGCCAGCTCAGGGTGTCCCGGTCCAGCAGCCCCTCATCCTTGCCCGGGACGCTGGAGTCGCACATCAGGATCGCGGTGCCGCCGATCCGGTGCAGCCGGTTCACCGGGCCGTCCGCCGCCACCTCGCCGAGCAGCCCGGCGCGCATCGGACCGCGGGCGTCGTGGTTGCCCGGACAGGTCAACACCGGGAAGGGCGCGGCCAGGAGCCGCACCGCCTCCGCGTACTCGGCCGACGCCCCGTGATCGGCGATGTCGCCGGTGACCAGCAGTGCGTCGACCGGTGTCGGCAGTGCCCGCAGGTGGTCCATGACGCGGGCGGCGCGCTCACGCGCCCGCTCGGTGCCGTCCAGGTGAAGATCGCTGATCTGTGCGAGCAGGACCATGGCGTGACGCACCCCTTCGAGTCACTAACGGTAAATGAGCCTCAATCCGTTAGGGACGGTAGGCTATCGCCGACGCGGTGATCAAGAGCGCAGGACAGGAAGGGCAGAAGGACCGTGACGACGAGTCGGTACCTCGCCCTGGAACTGGCGAACACCGTCCGCCACGACGGCAACGGCGGGGTGGCGGACGAACTCTCCTCGGTCGACGGACTGACCTCCTGGGTCGCGGCCCAGGAGGAGCTGAAGGCAGCGGAGGAGTTCACGGCGACCGGAACGGGCGCTGCGCTGACGGCTGCTGGAGCCGTGGCCAGCGGGTCCCACGCCGCCGGATCCGCCACCGGTCCCGTTGCCGACGAGAGGGTCCGGACCCAGGTGCTCGCTGTGCGAGCCGCGCTACGTGCCCTGCTGGCCCGGGCAGTCGCTCCGGCGCCGCCGAGCCGTGCCGACGCGGACCAGCTGCCTCCGGCCGACCAGGCGCTGTCCCGGCTGAACGCGGCCGCCGCCCGCTGTCCGGTGGTCCCGCTGCTCGACTGGCCCACGGACGCCGCCCCGGTCGCCCGTCTCCTCCCCGCCGCCTCCGCCTCGCCGGTCGACCTGCCCGCCGTGCTCGCCCGCGCCGCGATCGCCTTTCTCGGCGGGCCCGACCTGCCCCGGCTGCGCGCATGCACCGCACCCCGCTGCGTCCGCTACTTCCTCAAGGAGCACGGTCGCCAGGAGTTCTGCAAGGCATCCTGCGGCAATCGCGCCCGCGCCGCTCGCCACTACCGGCGCCACCATGCGCCGCCCACCGCGAACTGACGCCGTCCGAGCGCGGCCGCCGGTGGCCGGTGGCCTGCCCCGGAGGCCGTCGTCGCCTCGCGGGACGGCGAACGGTGGGTGGCTGCGGCCGGTCGGCCCGGGGCGGCTCCGGGCGGTCACACCGGGGCGCCCTCGGCCGGATGCAGTCCCGCGGCCGGGCCGTTCGGATGCGACCGGGGGGTGTGGGAGGGCAGGGGGACCGTGCCGGCGACCGGGTCGTGGCGGATGCGGTCGGCCGGGAGTCCCAGGCCGGAAAGGCGCCATGCGGCCGCGGTGACCATGGCTGCCGGTCCGCTGACATAGGCGATGTGCTGGGTCCAGTCCCCGTGCCGGGCCACCGCGTCGGCGAGCGACGCGTCCGGGGCGGCGCCCGGTCCCTCGGCGATCACCGGGACCACCCGCAGCCAGGGGCAACGGCTCTCCAGGCGGGCCAGGGCGGGCGCGTCGTAGAGGTCGTCGGCGGTGCGGACGCCGAGGAGGAGATGGGCGCTGCGGCCCGGTGCGCGCCGCAGGGCCAGCTCCTCCAGCAGCGCACGGGCGGTGGCCCAGCCGGTGCCCCCGGCCACCACAAGCACATCCCGCGCCGGGTCGTCGTCCAGAGTGGTCGTTCCCTGGGCGGGGCCGAGGCGCAAGGTGTCGCCGACCCGGGTCCGCAGGGTGAGGGCGTCACTCACCCCACCCGGGCCGGTGCGGCGCACATGGAACTCCAGTTCGCCGTCCGGTGCGGGGACACAGGCGAAGGAGTAGGGCCGCCAGGTGCGCGGCAGCAGCGGGGACTCGACGGCCGCGTACTGGCCGGGCCGGTAGGGGTACGGCTCGGAGGTCCGTACCCGGAGCACCGCGAGATCCGGGCGCCGCAGCTGATGGGCCGTCACCGTGGCCTGCCAGGCGACCGGTTCGGCCAGCGCATGCTCCGAGCCCGCCACCATGCCCGAGGCGGCGAACCGCACCATGCGCAGCCAGGCGTGCTCCGCCTCCGGGTCGAGCCGGCCGCCGGAGCAGGTGCGCAGCGCGTCGCTGAGAGCGGACTCGAACACCTGGTAGTGCACGGGCCGTACGCCGAGCTTGCGGTGGTCCCGGCCCAGCCGGGCGCAGAACGCGGTGATCTCCTCCGGCTCGTGCAGGTGCTCGATCAGAAACCAGAAGGCCCGCTCCAGATGGGTCTTCTGGAACTCCATCGAGTCGGGGAACAGTCGCCGCAGATACGGGTGCTGCTCGAACATGGCCTCGTAGAGGTGATCGATGAGGTCCCCGAACGGGGTGACCGCCGCCAGGTTCCGGACGATCGTCTCCTGGTCGGCGGCTCCGTCGTAGGCGTACTCGGAGGATCGTTTCGTCCCGGCGCCGCGGGACGGGGCGAGCATGCGGTCACGCAGGCGCATCGCGTCTCGTCGCGCCAGCAGTGCGTGGTACTCGTCGCTGTTTCCGCCGTCCCTCGTCGCGGGGGTGCCGTTGTCTCTGATCGTGCTCTCCTCACAGCCGCGCCGCCCAGGGGTCTGGTCCGTGGCGGTCGTCGGCGGGTCTTTCTGCTCGCTTGCGCCGCAGGAGCCGCCGCCCGGGAAGCCCTGGCCGGGGCGCGGCCGAGGAGAGTGGGGACGGCGGGGCATGGCGCGGCTCTCTGTCAGCGGGCAGGGGCGCCACCGTGGCCACGTCGGACCGCCGCTTGTGACGGCGGTCCGATGACGCATCGTGGTCATGACGGCGACGCCCTCCGGCAGCAGGCCGGAAGGCGTGTCGGTAGGACGTCTCCGCTATTGGATCGCGCGCGTACGGCCGCGAGGAATCGGCCGAAGGGCCCTCCCGGTCGGGCGGAAGCCCCCTGTGATCAGGGACTTCAGGCCCTGGACGATCAAGCCACCGACGTGGTGGTGCGGGTGGTCGAGGCGATGGTCGCCGATCCCACCACACGGGTGCCCTCGTACAGGACGATCGCCTGGCCGGGCGCTACGCCGCGGACCGGATCGGTGAAGGTGACATGGAGTTCACCGTCGGTGAGTTCCGCGGTGACCTCGGTCTCGCCGCCGTGGGCGCGCAGCTGGGCGGTGTAGGTGCCGGGGCCGGTGGGGGCGGTGCCGCACCAGCGGGGCTTGACGGCGGTCAGGGCGCGGACGTCCAGGGAGGCCGCGGGGCCCACCGTCACCGTGTTGGTGACCGGCGAGATGTCCAGCACATAGCGCGGCTTGCCGTCCGGGGCCGGGGTGCCGATGCGCAGACCCTTGCGCTGGCCGACGGTGTATCCGTAGGCCCCCTCGTGGGTGCCGAGGACCGCTCCCGACTCGTCCACGATGTCGCCCTCGGCCTTGCCCAGTCGGCGCGCCAGGAAGCCCTGGGTGTCGCCGTCCGCGATGAAGCAGATGTCGTGGGAGTCGGGCTTCTTGGCGACGGCGAGGCCACGGCGCTCGGCCTCCGCGCGGATCTCGTCCTTGGTGGTGAGCGTGTCCCCGAGCGGGAACATGGCGTGCGCGAGCTGCTTCTCGTCGAGGACCCCCAGGACATACGACTGGTCCTTGGCCATGTCGGAGGCGCGGTGCAGCTCACGGGTGCCGTCGTCCAGGGTGACGATCGTGGCGTAGTGGCCCGTGCAGACCGCGTCGAAGCCGAGCGCGAGGGCCTTGTCGAGCAGCGCCGCGAACTTGATCTTCTCGTTGCAGCGCAGACACGGGTTGGGGGTGCGCCCGGCCTCGTACTCGGCGATGAAGTCCTCGACCACGTCCTCACGGAACCGCTCGGCGAGGTCCCAGACATAGAACGGGATACCGATGACATCCGCGGCACGGCGCGCGTCGCGCGAGTCCTCGATGGTGCAGCAGCCGCGTGCGCCCGTCCGGAAGGACTGCGGGTTCGCGGAGAGCGCGAGGTGGACGCCGGTCACGTCGTGGCCCGCCTCTGCGGCGCGTGCGGCGGCGACGGCGGAGTCGACCCCGCCGGACATGGCGGCGAGAACGCGGAGGGGGCGCTGCGGAGTGTCAGTCATAGCCCTTCAAGAGTACGGGCCCGCGGGAACCGGGGCCCCCGAGTATCCGTTGACCGTGACATGGGGGACCGGAGGACGGCGAAGGACGGGGACCGGCGGCTCGGACGACGGGCACTGTTCGTCGGGGGGACCGCGGCGGTGCTGGGTACGGCGGTGCTGGGTACGGCGGCGCTGGCACGCGAGGAGCTGGGACGCCTGTGGTGGCGGCTGCCCGGCATCGAAAAGCCCCGGGTGGCGGGCGCGGTCGACTTCCCCGGGGCCCGCTGGGTGGCGGCGTCACCGGCCAATCTGCGGCGCGCGGACCGGCCCGACGACTACCGCATAGACCGTGTGATCATCCATGTCACCCAGGGCGGCTACCGCAGCGCCGTGAACGTGTTCCAGGACCCGGGGCACGGCGCGGCGGCGCACTACATAGTGAGCGCCGACGGGCATGTCACCCAGATGGTCCGGGAGCTGGACGTCGCCTTCCACGCGGGCAACCGGGAGTACAACGAGCGGAGCGTCGGCATCGAGCACGAGGGCTTCGTGGAGGACGCCTCCTCGTTCACGGACGCGATGTACGAGGCGTCGGCGCGGCTCACCGCCGCGATCTGCGGACGGTACGGCATACCCGTGGACCGCGGGCACATCATCGGGCATGTCGAGGTTCCGGGCACGGATCACACGGATCCGGGCCCGCACTGGGACTGGGCCCGCTACCTCCGTCTGGTACGGGCGGCCCGGACCGCCCCGGTGAAGCCGCAACGCTCCGCCTAGGCGGGCCTCACCGGCCGTCAGGGCCCGTGCGCAGGGCGGGTGTTCGAGAGCTCGGCCGGGGCGTGGGCGGCGTGTCCCGTCAGGTCAGACCGGCGGTGCGGGCGCGCTCCACCGCGGGGCCGATCGTCTTGGCGACCGCCTCCACATCGGCCACGGTGGAGGTGTGGCCCAGGGAGAAGCGCAGGGTGCCGCGGGCCAGGTCCGGATCGGCGCCGGTGGCCAGCAGGACATGGCTGGGCTGGGCCACACCGGCCGTGCAGGCGGAGCCCGTGGAGCACTCGATGCCCTGAGCGTCCAGCAGCAGAAGCAGGGAGTCGCCCTCGCAGCCGGGGAAGGTGAAGTGCGCGTTGGCCGGCAGCCGGTCCACCGGGTCCCCGCCCAGGATCGCGTCCGGGACGGCCTCGCGGACCACGGCGATCAGTTCGTCGCGCAGGGCACCGATCTCGCGGGCGAACCGCTCCCGGTGCTCGGCGGCGAGCCGTCCGGCGACGGCGAAGGAGGCGACCGCCGGCACATCGAGGGTGCCGGAGCGCACATGGCGTTCCTGACCGCCGCCGTGCAGCACCGGTACGGGGCTGTATCTGCGGCCCAGGAGCAGCGCGCCGATGCCGTAGGGACCGCCGATCTTGTGGCCGGAGACCGTCATGGCGGCGAGGCCCGAGGCCTCGAAGTCCACCGGGAGCTGACCGAAGGCCTGGACCGCGTCGGCATGCAGCGGAATGTCGAACTCCGCCGCCACGTCGGCCAGTTCACGGACCGGCATGACGGTGCCGATCTCGTTGTTGGCCCACATGACCGTGGCGAGGGCGACATCGTCGGGGTTACGGGCGACGGCCTCGCGCAGGGCCTCCGGACGGACCCGGCCGTAGGAGTCGACGGGCAGATACTCGACCGTGGCGCCCTCGTGTTCGCCGAGCCAGTCGACCGCGTCGAGGACCGCGTGGTGTTCGACGGGGCTGGCGAGCACCCGGGTACGGGCCGGGTCGGCGGCACGCCGGGACCAGTACAGGCCCTTCACGGCGAGGTTGTCGGCCTCGGTGCCGCCGGAGGTGAAGACGACCTCGCTGGGGCGGGCACCCAGGGCGTCGGCGAGGGTCTCCCGGGCCTCTTCGACGGTTCGTCTCGCCCGCCGGCCGGATGCGTGCAGTGAGGAGGCGTTGCCGGTGACGCCGAGCTGCGCGGTCAGTGCCTCTGCCGCCTCGGGGAGCATCGGGGTGGTCGCGGCGTGGTCGAGGTAAGCCATGGTGGCCCAATTCTAGGGCCGCTTCCCGGGGTGTCGTTCTTCCGGCCGGGGTGCGGCCGATTTGCATCGCCTCCCCGGCCGGACCCGGCGCGGCGTCTCCCACGGAACAGCCGCCTCCGAAGGGCGGCCCGTGAACCGTCCGGCGGCCGCCTCCGAGAGGACCGACCGGGCCGCCCCGGGTTCAGGACAGTCTGACCCGCGCCAACTGGCGGGACTGGGCGACCAGACGGTCCGCGCTGTCCCAGACCTCCGCGTCCTCCTCCAGATAGCCTCCGGCGAGATTGCGGGTGGTGATGGAGACCCGCAGCGGCCCCGGCGCCGGACGGCTCCGGACGTGCACGGTCAGTTCGACGGTCGGCACCCAGCCGGAGAGCCCGAGCTCGAAGGCGGTGGGCGGCAGCGCGTCCACCGCGAGGAGCAGGGCGAGGGGATCCGTGTCGCGGCCGTCGGCCAGCCCGAACCAGGCCCTCATCTCGCCCTTCCCGGAGGGCGAGCCCAGCGCCCAGCCCAGCGTGGCGGGGTCGAGCCTGAGCATCAGCCGCTCGACGATGGCCGAGCTGCCGGAGACCGGTGCCGGACCGTCCTGGGCGTCGAAGCACCGGTCCAACGGCGGGATGGCGGGCGGTTCCGCGCTGGTACGGATGTCGTCGGGCAGGGCGTCCAGATCGCCGTACGAGGCGAGCACCCGGATCCGTTCCACCTCGTGGCCCTCGTCGTCGTACTGGAACAACGAGGCCTGGCCCGTGGAGAGGGTGCGTCCGGTGCGGACGACATCCGTGCGGATCACGGCCGGGCCGGGCCGGGACGCCGTGAGGTAGTGCGCGGAGACGGTGAACGGGTCGGAGTGCGGCAGGGTGTCCGCGAGGGCACGGCCGAGGACGGCCAGCAGATAGCCGCCGTTGACGGCGCCGGCGATCGTCCAGCCGGCGGAGAGGTCGATGTCATGGACGCCGGGTTCCCGGCGGACGACCGCGGTGTCGCGGTCGAACTCACTGTCGCCTATGGCGCCTCGGGCGGCCTGGGCGGTCACTGCTTCTGCCATGCCTGAAACCGTACAACAGGAAAATACTAAGCAGTAGCTTTTGTGATCCGCCCGACCTGGCCGACCCCGCCCCGCTCCATCCCACTCCGCTCCACCCCGGGTGAGGATTCGGCAATTTCTCGGTAAGCACTCCTGTCGACCCGTGACCGTAAGGCCCCATTCCCCCTCTCAAGGGGTGTACAGGCCGATCTGTCCGCTCACAGGAAGAGCATGCAATCCGATGAGTCTGACTGGAACGCCGTTCCTCATCACTTCGATCACCCTCCTCACGGTCGCCCTCATCCTGCCCTTGTTCCTGTGGTCCCGGATCCGCGGCCCGGTGGCCCTGCGCCACGGCGCCCGGGTCTTCATGCTGCTGTTCGCCCAGGCCACCGCGGTCGTCCTGGTCTTCGTCCTGGTGAACAACGCCAACAGCCTGTACGACAACTGGGCCGATCTGCTCGGCACGGGCAACCATGTGCAGCAGGCCGCCGACCTGGGCAAGGACGGCACCGGCGGGATCCGGATCACCTCCCTTCCGAAGGTGCGGCAGACCTTCGGCCAGGCCGACGGCCCGGACATGCACGCGGCCGGCGGGGTGCGGGTCACCCAGCTCAAGGGCCGGGTGTCGGGCGTGGACGCCGAGGTCTACGTCTGGCTTCCACCGCAGTACCAGGAGCCCGCCTACCGGCACCGGAAGTTCCCGGTCGTGGAGCTGCTCTCCGGATATCCGGGCTCGGCCAAGGCATGGTTCGGCTCACTGAAGGTGCACGAGCAGCTGCTGCCGCTGATGCGCGACGGGCAGGTGGCGCCGTTCATCCTGGTGGCCCCGCGCACCAATCTCATCGCCAGGGTCGACACGGGCTGTGCGAACGTCCCGGGCGCCGTGAACGCCGACACCTGGCTGAGCATCGACGTCCCCAAGATGGTGACGGACAACTTCCGGGCCGAGTCCGCACCGAACGGCTGGGCGGCCGCCGGTTACTCGGCGGGCGCGCACTGCGCGACCAAGCTCGCGGTCGCGCACCCCGACCGCTACCGGGCCGCGATCAGCCTGTCCGGCTACAACGACCCGATCGGCGAGCGTGTCTCCCTGGCCGCGCAGAGCATCGCGCTGCGCCGCCAGAACAACCCGTACGTCCTGCTCAAGAGCTGTCGCACCGCGCCCCGCGTCGCCCTCTACCTCTCCGGTCAGCTGGGCGACGGCTACCAGGCGGCCGCGGCGCTGCAGCGGATCGCCAGGCCGCCCACGACGGTGCACACGGTGCTGATCCCGCGCAGCGCGGGCGGCCACACCATGGCCCTGTGGCGGCCGCAGATCCGCCCCGCCTTCACCTGGCTGACCCGGCAGATGAGCGGCAGAAGGACCCTCGGGTCTACTCCTCCACGACCGTGGACCGGCGATTCCAGGCACGCGGCGCTCGCCAGTGAAACCGCATCGCCAGCAGACGCAGTACGAAGGCGGTGACCACCGCGAGCGCCGTGGTCACCGGGGTGAGCACGCCGTAGCGGATGCAGAGCGCCGCCATCGTGGCGCCGACGATCGCCGGCACCGCGTACAGATCGCGGTCCCAGCGCAGCAGCGAGGGCACCTCGTTGGCGAGGATGTCCCGCAGGACACCGCCGCCCACCGCCGTGGCCAGGCCCAGGGTGGCGGACGCGGTGAGGCCGAGGCCGTGCTCGTACGCCTTGGTCGTGCCGGCGACACAGAACAGTCCGAGGCCGGCCGCGTCGAAGACATTGACGGCGACCTGGATGCGCTCCACCTGCGGGTGGAGGAAGAAGACCAGCAGGGCGGCGAACAGCGGGGTCAGGAAGTACCCCAGATCCGTGAAGGCGGCCGGGGGCACGGCGCCGATGACCAGGTCACGGAACAGTCCTCCGCCGAGCGCGGTGACCTCGGCGAGCACGGCGATTCCGAAGACATCGAAGTTCTTGCGGACGGCCAGCAGAGCGCCGGAGATCGCGAAGACGAAGATGCCGACCACATCGAGCGTGTGCTGGACGGAAGGGCTGAACAATTGCTGGAGCACCCTTATATTCTGACCCATCCAAGGGTGTGCACCTTACAAAGCAAGGTGTGAGCCGTGAAGCGCCAAGGTTCCGCACGACAACCCCTCAGCATGCCGAACGGGAGAGCGCCAGGGGCCCGGACACGCCGGACCCCGCGCTCTCCCGTTCGGGTGAATCGTCGGGCTACTTGTCGGTCGACTCCTGGGGGTCGGCTTCCGCCTTCTTCGCCGGCTCCTCGGAGGCAGCCGGCTCCTCGGCGTCCGCAGCCGCCTCGGCGCCCTCCGACTTCCCGGCACCGTCGGACTTCTCGGCGCCGTCGGACGTGTCGGCACGATCGGACTTCTCGGCGCCGTCGGACGTGTCGGCACCGTCGGACTTCTCGGCCGCGATCTCCGCGGCCACCGCCGCCGAGGTCTCCGCCGACTCCTCCAGCACCGCGTCCGGTACGAGCTCCGCCGTCTTCCTGGCGTCGGACAGCAGCACCGTGTCCTGTGGGGCCTGGTCCTCGAAGTTCTCCGGGTGGTGGCAGGCCACCCGCTGACCGGGCCTCAGCTCCTTGAGCGGCGGCTCGGTCGTACGGCAGATCTCGGTCGCCTTCCAGCACCGGGTGTGGAAACGGCAGCCGCTCGGCGGGGCGATCGGCGAGGGCACGTCCCCGCGCAGCAGGATCCGCTCGTTCTTGCCACCCTGTCGCTTCGGGTCCGGGATCGGCACCGCCGACATCAGGGCCTTGGTGTACGGGTGCATCGGCGCCTGGTACAGCGAGGTCCGGTCGGCGAGTTCGACGATCTTGCCGAGGTACATCACCGCGATCCGGTCCGAGACGTGCCGGACGACCGAGAGGTCGTGCGCGATGATCACGTAGGTCAGGCCCAGCTCCTCCTGGAGGTCGTCCATGAGGTTGACCACCTGGGCCTGGATGGAGACGTCCAGGGCGGAGACCGGCTCGTCCGCCACCACCAGCTTCGGCTTGAGCGCGAGCGCCCGGGCGATGCCGATGCGCTGGCGCTGGCCGCCGGAGAACTCGTGCGGGTAGCGGTTGAAGTGCTCGGGGCTGAGACCGACCAGCTCCAGCAGCCGCTGGACCTCCTTCTTCACCCCGCCCTCGGGCTCCACGCCCTGGAGCCGGAAGGGCGCCGAGACGATCGAGCCGATGGTGTGGCGGGGATTCAGGGAGCCGTACGGGTCCTGGAAGATCATCTGGATGTCGCGGCGCAGCGGACGCATCTTCCCGGCGTTCAGCCGCGTGATGTCCTGGCCCTCGAAGGTGATCGTGCCGCTGGTCGGGTCCTGGAGGCGGGTGATGACCCGGCCCATGGTCGACTTGCCGCAGCCCGACTCACCGACGACGCCCAGGGTCTCGCCCTTGCGCACCTCGAAGTCGATGCCGTCGACGGCCTTCACCGCGCCGACCTGACGCTGCAGGATCCCCTTCTTGATGGGGAAGTGCTTGGTCAGGCCCTCGACCCGGAGCAGCACCCCGCGGTCCGCGGAGTCGCCTTCGGAAGCCTGCGCCTGCCGCGGGACCTCGGCCTGGCCGGCGGTGTCCGTCTTCTTCGTCTCACTCACAGCTTCGGCGCAATCTCTTCGGTCCAGATCCGCGTACGGTCCTCGGCCGAGAGGTGGCAGGCGGACCAGTGTCCGGTGTCCACCAGCTCCAGCTCCGGACGCACCGTGCGGGTGACGTTCCCCTTGGGGATGTCCGCGTACGGGCAGCGTGGGTTGAAGGCACAACCGGACGGGACGTTGATGAGGCTCGGCGGCTGGCCCTTGACCGGGATGAGCCGCTCGGAGGTCTCACGGTCGATGCGCGGCATCGAGCCGAGGAGCCCCCAGGTGTACGGGTGCTGCGGTCGCTCGAAGATCTCGTCGACCGGGCCGCGCTCCACGCACCGGCCGCCGTACATCACCAGCACGTCGTCGGCGATCTCGGCGACCACGCCGAGGTCGTGCGTGATGATGACGACCGCGGAGCCGAACTCCTTCTGGAGATCGCGGATCAGGTCGAGGATCTGCGCCTGCACGGTGACGTCGAGCGCGGTGGTCGGCTCGTCCGCGATGAGCAGTTCGGGGTTGTTGACCAGCGCCATGGCGATCATGGCGCGCTGGCGCATACCGCCGGAGAACTCGTGCGGGTAGCCGTCGATACGCTTGTGCGGCTCGGGGATGCCGACCCGGTCGAGCATCTCGACGGCCCGGGTGCGGGCGGTCTTCCTGCTCACCTTGTGGTGCACCCGGTAGGCCTCGACGATCTGGTCGCCGATCTTGTAATACGGGTGCATCGCGGACAGCGGGTCCTGGAAGATCATCGCCATCTCGCGGCCGCGCAGCTTGCGCACCTCGTCCGGGTGGGCGGAGACCAGTTCCTTGCCGTCCAGCCAGATCTCGCCGGACATCTGGACGTTCTTGCCGCGGGCGCCGAGCCGGTGCAGGCCCATGATCGCGAGCGAGGTGACCGACTTGCCGGAGCCCGACTCGCCGACGACGGAGAGGGTCTTGCCCTTCTCCAGCTTGAAGCTCAGCCCGTCGACGGACTTGACCAGGCCGTCGTCGGTCGGGAAGTGCACCTTCAGGTCGCGGACCTCGAGGAAGGCCGTCGGGGCCGGCGCGGTGGTGGCCGGCTCGCCCACGGCGGCACCGGTCTTGGAGAGTTCGGTCACGAGAGCCTCACCCGCGGGTCGGCGGCGGCGTACAGCAGGTCCACCAGAAGATTTGCGATCACGACGAAGGATGCGGCGAGCAGGGTCACGCCGAGGATCTTGGGCAGGTCGTTGTCGGTGATGCCCTGCACCGCGTAGGCGCCTACGCCTTCCAGCGAGAAGACGGTCTCGGTGATCACGGCGCCGCCGAGCAGCAGGCCGATGTCCATGCCGAAGACGGTGATGATCGGGGTGAGCGCGGCCCGCAGTCCGTGCCGGACGACGACCTTG
Source organism: Streptomyces nodosus (assembly GCF_008704995.1). Lineage (NCBI taxonomy): Bacteria > Bacillati > Actinomycetota > Actinomycetes > Kitasatosporales > Streptomycetaceae > Streptomyces > Streptomyces nodosus. The sequence goes on along the minus strand of NZ_CP023747.1, from coordinate 5,205,832 downwards.
CTCTCGCCCAGGCCCTTGGCCCGGGCGGTGCGGATGAAGTCCTCGTTCATCGTCTCCAGCATGCCCGAGCGGGTGAGCCGGGCGTAGATGGCGGAGTAGAGCAGCGCCAGGGAACACCACGCGGGGAAGAGCGTGTTGGCCCACTGGGCCGGGTTCTCGGTGAGCGGGATGTAGGTGCGGCCGAAGATCGGCCACTTGAAGACGAACAGCAGGATCGCCAGGTTGCCCGTGAAGAACATGGGCAGGGAGACACCGGCGAGCGCGACACCCATGAAGGTGCGGTCGAAGATCGAACGCGGCTTGAGCGCGGAGATGACGCCGACCGTCACGCCGGAGAGCAGCCACAGGACCGCCGCACCCGAGGCCAGTGAGAGCGTCACCGGCATACGGGAGGTGAGCTGGGGCCAGACCTGCTCGTGGGTCTTGAAGGAGTAGCCGAAGCACGGCGCGTCGCAGTGCACCGCAGTGGGGCCCAAGTCATAGGTGGCGCCGGCCACGATCCCCTTGATGAAGTGCCAGTACTGGACGTAAAGGGGCTGGTCCAGACCGAGGTTCTGCTTGACCGCGATGATGTCGGCCTTGGACGGGCTCTTGCCGATGTACTGCTGCGCAAGCTGGTCAGCGGTCTGACCGGCGAGCCGCGGCAGCAGGAAGAAGATGGCGAAGGTGACCGCGGAGACGACCAGCAGCAGGATCACTGCTGCGAACGTCCGGCGGAGGATGTACGAGATCACGGGGCCGGCGCCGATGCCCGCGGGCCGCAAAGCCCGCGGGCACCAATGCCTTCACCTGCCTTCCGGGGCTGCTACTTCGTGGTGCCGATGTTGAGGTAGTCGTACTGACCGCTCCAGGCCGCCGAGGAAACCAGGTTCGTGGCGTTCTGCGGGCGGGCCAGCAGGACCTTGAAGTAGGTCAGCGGGACGATCACGGCGTCGTCCATGGTCTTCTTGTCGATCTGCGCGTACAGGCTGTTGCGCTCGCTGTCGTCCTGCGTCGCGATCGCCTTGGACAGCAGGGAGTTGACTTCCTTGCTGTTGTACTGCGACAGGTTGGTGTTACCGGACTGGCTGATGGCCGCGCCGTTCAGGATCTGCTGCAGGAAGCCGTAGCCGGAGGGCCAGTCGGCACCCCACTGCATCATCATCAGACCGATGTTCTGCTTCTGGGTGACCTTCGGCACACCCGCGTAGTCAGTGAAGTACTTGCCCGACGGGTACTGCTTCAGGGTGGCCTTGATGCCGACCTTCTCCAGCGAGTTGATGATCGCCGTGGCGGCGTCCACCTCCTGCTGGCGGTCGGAGCGGGCCGAGATGTTCGTCGTGATCGACGTCTTGCCGCAGGCCTTCAGCTGCTCCTTGGCCTTGGCGACGTCACCCTTGCTGTCCGGGGTCGCGTAGGCGTCCGCCTTCTCGTAGCCGGTGATGTCCGGCGGGACGACGGTGGAAGCGATTTCACCGCGGACCGGGCCGCCCTCGGCGGTCTGCACCGAGGCCTTGTCGATCGCGTACTGCACGGCCTTGCGGCACTCGACCTTGTCGAACGGCGCGACCTTGGTGTTGATCGCCATGTAGACCAGGCGGCCACCGAAGGTGTTGTCCGTGTCGGCCTTCTTCTTCGGGTCGCTGAGCAGCTGGGCCTGGGTCGAGGCCTGGACACCCGTACCCACCAGCTCGATCGCGTCGCCCGCCAGGACGTCCTTGTCGATCGTCTCCGGGTTGACCTTCATCTTGACGACGATCTTGTCCGGCAGCTGCTTGCGCAGCGGGTCCGTCTTCGCGTCCCAGTTCTCGTTGCGCACGAGGACGGCCTGCTTGCCCTCGGCGTAGCTCTCGAACTTGTACGAGCCCGAGGACATGATGTTCTTGACGTAGTCGACGCCCTTGTCCTTGGCCTGAGGCACCGGAGCGGTCTCCGGGGCGGCGACCAGGTAGTCGAACTCCTGGAAGGCCTGCTTCAGGTGGAAGACGATGGTGGTGTCGTCCGGGGTCTCGATGGAGGACAGGCCCTTGCCGCTCTTGTCCTTGTAGGGGCCCTTGTACTTGTCGCCGCCCGCCAGGAGCTGCTGGAAGTAGTTGGGGCCGAGCGAGAGCACGTCACGCGCGAAGTTGGACCGCTCGACGGCGTACTTCACGTCCTTCGTGGTGATCGGCGTGCCGTCCTGGTACTTCAGACCCGCGCGGATCTTGTACGTCCAGGTCTTGCCGCCGTCGCTCGGGGTGCCCTTGCCCTCGGCGAGGTCCGGGACCAGGGTGTTGCCCTCGGTGCCGGGGCCGGGCTTGAACGTCATGAGCGGGCGGGCCCACAGCCGGCTGAGGTTGTACATGTACGCGTAGTACGTGTTACCCGGGTCGAAGGAGTCCGGGACGTCGGACATCTCGTAGGTGAGCGTCCCGCCCTTCTTGTCGGAGGCGTTGACGACCCCCTTGGTAGCGGCGTCGGCCCCGGCCGATGTGTTGCCCTTGCCACCGTTGTTCTTGTTGTCATCGGCCTTGCTGCAACCTGCGACAAGCAGGCTGACGGAGCCGATGGCCGCAACCGCGGCCAGCGCTGACCTTCGCATGATGGGCGGGTTCCCCTCCATTGTTGGAAACTTGTTGGGCTCTCAGCAGCAGGCGTCAGCGGCTGCGCGGGTCGAGAGCATCGCGGAGACCGTCACCGAGCAGGTTGAACGCCAGGACGGTCACGAAGATGGCAAGCCCAGGCACGATCATGTACTGAGGATCGACCTCGTAGAACGTGACAGCTTCCCGGAGCATGCCGCCCCAGGACGCCTGCGGGGGCTGAATGCCGACGCCGAGGAAGCTCAGGGACGCCTCGAAGAGGATGTTCGTCGGGATGAGCAGCGTCGAGTAGACGATGATCGGGCCGACCAGGTTGGGCATCAGTTCCCGGAACAGGATGTACGGGCCCCTGGCGCCCATGCCCCGGGAGGCGTCCACGAACTCACGCTCGCGCAGGGCGAGCGTCTGGCCTCGGACGATCCGGCCCAGGTAGGGCCAGTTGAAGAAGCCGATGATGAAGATCAGCACGCTGAGGTGCAGCGGCAGCCCGGTGAGGCCGAACGCGCCGCCCTGCAGGGTGGCGGAGATGGCGATGGCGAACAGCAGCAGCGGGAAGGCGAGGAAGGTGTCCATCAGACGGCTGATGATCGTGTCCACCCGCCCGCCGTAGTAGCCGGCCACCACGCCCATGATCGCGCCGATGACGTTGGACAGGATCGTCGCGCCGAACGCGACCACCAGCGACACCCAGGATCCCTCGAGGATGCGGGTGGCGATGTCGCGGCCGAACTTCGGGTCCACGCCCAGCGGGTGGTCCGCACTCATACCGCCCCAGGCGCCGTTGGGCAGCGAGGTGTTGGGGTCGATCAGATCCTGGTGGAAAGCGTTGGGATCGAGCCCGAACACCGCCTGGATGGGGCGCGAGAGGATCGCGAGGAGGACCAGCACGACCACGATGGCACCGCCGGTGACCGCGACCTTGTCCTTCTTGAATCGGGACCAGGCGATCTGTCCAAGGGAACGGCCCTCGATCCGCCCCTTCTCGGCACCAGCGAGCGCAGCCTCCGGCTGCGTCTCGGCTGCCGCCCCGGTGGTCTCGATCGGTGCGGTCACAGTGACCTGACCCCTCTCGCCGGTGGTGACCGGCCTTTTCTCCGCCGCTGTGGACGGCTTTGGTTCGATTGCCTGCTGCGCGATGCGGCAGATGGATGCGGCGCGACTGTCCGGCGGATCCCCCGATTGGCTCGATCAAAAATCGAAAGCCCTACGTCCGCGAGGTGAGTCTTCAACGCCTCGGCGATCACTCGCCAGGTCTGACCGCGAAAGGATGCGCAACCGTGATGCGGGTTGTGGTTTTCCGTTATCCGGACACAGGGTAGCCCTTCCCGAACGTGCGCCCGTTCACCCCAACTGGTCCCGCCATCGGACGACTTGGCACCCCAGCGGCTGCCGCAAACCCGGCGAACAGCGCTTTCTCTGCGGACCGACCCCTTCCGCGGCCATGAGGACTCTCCGGGCGACGCCGCCCGGATCACTCCGATGGGACGGGTCACGCCGATGGGACGGATCGCGCCGTCGATGAGCCCGGCTGCCCGCTCGACGTGGAGGGCCGGCCCCTGGACATGATCGCGAGCATGGGGCGCGACGGCCTGAAGGGACCTTCACCGGGTCCGGCACGAGCTCGCCCGGCCGCGGTCTCCCCGCGCGGGCGTCGGCGACGACGGCATCGCGCGAGGGCGCGTGTCACAACCGGGCCGGGAAGGAAACGGCACCGGTAAGTGCCGCGAGCGGTCCGGGGTCAGTACGCGCCGCGCACCGGCGGGTAGCCGTAGCCGCCGGCCGGGGCCGGGGCCACATGGGCCTCACGGTCGTAGAACGGACGGGAGTTGACGCCCAGCCAGATCGCCACCGGGTCATAGGCGTCGGACATCGCGACGGTCGACACCGGCAGCCCCTCGGGCACGGCCACGATGGACTGCTGCATCATGGCGCGCACCGAGTCGACCGCCGCCGGAGAGGTGTCGTACACATCGAGACCGATCGCCAGGTACGGTGCGCCGAGGGCGGGTTGCACCCAGGCGCGGCGCAACGACCGTACGGCGGGGGTACGGTGGGCGTTCTGGGTGAGCAGGGCGTAGAACTGCGGGACCGGGACGGCCGGTTCGGACAGCCTGAGCGGTCCCGCGGGCTGGCGCTCCAGACCGGTGGCGATCCGGCGCAGATCGAGCCAGGGGATGCCGACGCCGCCGCCCGGCGCATGTGGGTTCAGCCACAGGCCGTAGTGCTCCGGGTAGAGGGTGCGGGCCACATCGAGGCCGTCGACGACCTCGTACGAGCGATTCCAGCCGCTGGCCGAGAGTTCCTGCGCGGAGGTGACACAGGGCGCGTAGCCGTGGCCGTCCACCTCCATGTTCCCGTACTGGGCGTCGGGTGAACCGGCCTGGCCGTGCCAGAGCAGCATCCAGACCTGACCGGACGACGGGGTCGACAGCACGCGAAGAAGCGCCTCATAGGCGTCGTACCGCCCCGGCGTCACCTGGCGCAGCATGTGCTCGACCTGCCCGGCCGCAGCCGTGCCCGACGCGCTCACCCTCTACCGCCCCTTCACCACGAACCTGACAACCCCGGCGGAACACCTCGGTATGGTGCGGGCGGTTTTCAGCCGCACCACACCGACCGGGCCATTCTCCCCTGTCCGGGGCACCGTGTCCTCCTGCGGTCCCGCCTCGGTCCGGCCCCCGGGCCGGACCGTGACTCGTCCCGCTCCGGCCATGAAACCAGGTTAAGCGCCCATCCCGACAGCGGCTTGACACGCGGGAGCCCACTTCACCCCGGCACAGGGTGCCGGGGCCGCGACGGGCTCAGTGCCCGCGCTGGTAGAAGGGCCGCACCCGCTCCCGCAGCCAGTCCCCCACCGGGTCCTGGGCCACATCCATGAAGACCATGTTCACGGGTGTCGCGGTGGGCACCGTGCCGAGCGCCCGGCCGAGCGCCTCCAGCGGGATCGTGCGCGTGTCCGCCTCCCAGGAGGAGAGTTCGACGCCGATGAACATCACCGGGTCGGCGGTCTCGATCGCGGCCAGGCAGCGGCGCGCGGTGAGCACCAGACCGGTCGCCTCGAACTCGGCGGAGGCGGCGGCGAGAAGGTCCACCGGATCGTCCTGCCAGTCGGGCTCGAAGAGCCGGACACGGCCCCCGGTGACGGGCCCGCCCAGCGGGGTGTTCCCGCCGCGGCACAGTTCGGCCACCACCTCCGGCGGCAGCGGGGCGCCGACCACCCCGTCCGGGTTGAGCGCCAGGCCGACCTGCGGGGGCAGCCCGCGCGCGAACTCGACGGCGGGCGCGATCGTGAACGACATATGGGTGCCGACGACTTGGCGGAACTGCTCCTCCGAGCTGAACACCGGCACGTACGCCTGGCCCGCCAGCTCCATCGTGGGCAGGTCGAGGGACTCGCTGTGCGGGCCGCCGCCGTTGGGCAACGGCACCCACAGGAAGCTCCGGGCGAGGACCTCGACGATGCGGGCGCCGGACGAGGGGACGCCGAGTGAGGCGGAGAGCACCTCCTCCAGTTCGTTGCCCGGCCATCCGCCGTGCGGATGGGGGTGCGCCTGTGGGGGAATGCCCGCGGGAAGGTCCGCCTGGAAGTCCATCTGCCTACCGCCTGCTCAGAACCGCTGTTGTGGCTGAAAAGGCTAGCGGGTGGCCGGGCGAGGTGGCTCGGTCCGCGAAGTCGATCCCGCGCAGGACGTCCGCCGCGTCCCGGTCGAGCACCACCACCGAGCCGCAGCCGTGGGGCGGACGGCCTTCCTCCACCGAGCGCAGCAGACGGCGGGTGGCCCGGCGGTGCCTGAGGAACGCGCGCCGTGAGACGCCCCGGCCGCGCGCCCGCTGTCCCGCCAGGGCCGTGTCCGGGGTGACGTCGAGCAGCAGCAGATGGAGGGTGCCGCCGCGGCGCCGGGCCTCCCTGGCCAGCCAGTTGCGCACCCAGCTCTGGGTGCCGCAGTCGTGCACGACGGCCCCGGTGCCCGCGCGCAGCGCCCGGCGCAGGGCGGTGTAGTGGGTGAGCCGGACCAGCGGGCGGTAGAGCGCGTAGGGGAGGAAGCGGGCCAGGTGCCCGTCCCAGCGCTCCCGGGTGTCCTGGGAGTCGACCCGTAAGCCCCGCACGGCGCGCCGCATCAGGGTGGACTTGCCGCCGCCGGGCAGACCGGCGACGACGACCAGATCGCCGGCCCCGAAGGTGAGCCGGTGCGGACCGCGGCCGGCGCTCCCGCGCAGATCGCGGATCCCGCCGGGCCCCGCCGGCCCGCGCTCCCGCCGGGTCCCCGTCCCGGGCCGTGCGGGCGCCGTGACGTCCGGCGCCGTGGCGTACACCGTGGTCCTGTTCACCGTCATGCCCTCCCTGGCAGCGCGCTCCCGAAGGCAGGGATACCCGCCTCCGCCGAATGCAAAGAAAAGGTAATGCGCCAGGTTCACGTTCCGGTGCGGGAAACGCCACAGCCCGGTGACGGACATGGGCCCTGCCACGGGGCGGGTGTGGCGTGCAATGATGTCCGCGCCAACTGCATACCGGCCGCTTGAATCCGCGCGGGAGAGTTCCGGGTACGCATCTGCGTCCGGGCGCCGAAGGAGCAAGTCCCTCCCTTGAATCTCTCAGGCCCCTATACCGCGCGGGCGAGGCACATCTGAAAAGCGGGCCGCTTCCGGTGGCTCCACCCAAGGTGCAAGCCGTGACGACCGCCGCGCGGAGTCATGGCGAACCTCTCAGGTTCCGATGACAGATGGGGAGGAACGACCTCGCCCTCCCCACGCTCGGCGTCCGCTCGCGCGGGGGACCCCATCGCCCTGGGAGCACAACCGATGAGCAGTAGCCCCCTGCGCCGTACCGCGCTCGATGCCCTGCATCGTTCGCTCGGCGCCACGATGACCGACTTCGCCGGCTGGGACATGCCCCTGCGGTACGGTTCCGAGCGCGACGAGCACCTCGCCGTCCGCACCAAGGCGGGTCTCTTCGACCTCTCGCACATGGGCGAGATCACGGTGACCGGACCCGAGGCGAACCGGCTCCTGGACCACGCCCTGGTCGGCAACATCTCCTCCGTCGGCGTGGGCCGCGCCCGCTACACCATGATCTGCCGCGAGGACGGCGGCATCCTCGACGACCTCATCGTGTACCGGCTCGGGGAGCGGGAGTACCTGGTCGTCGCCAACGCCTCCAACGCCCAGGTCGTGCTGGACGCCCTGGTGGAGCGGGCCACGGGCTTCGACGCCGAGGTGCGGGACGACCGGGACGCCTATGCGCTGATCGCGATCCAGGGCCCGGAGTCCGCCGGCGTCCTCGGCTCGCTGACCGACGCCGATCTGGACGGCCTGAAGTACTACGCGGGCCTGTCCGCCACGGTCGCCGGGGTCCCGGTGCTCCTCGCGCGCACCGGCTACACCGGTGAGGACGGCTTCGAGCTGTTCGCCGCCCCCGAGCACGCCGAGGGCCTGTGGCGGGCGCTGACCGAGGCGGGCGCCCCGGTGGGTCTGGTGCCCTGCGGCCTCTCCTGCCGGGACACGCTGCGCCTGGAGGCGGGGATGCCGCTGTACGGGCATGAGCTCGGCACCTCCCTGACCCCCTTCGACGCCGGTCTCGGCCGGGTCGTGAAGTTCGAGAAGGAGGGCGACTTCGTCGGCCGCGCCGCGCTGGTCGAGGCCGCCGAGCGCGCCGAGAAGAACCCGCCGCGCGTCCTGGTGGGCCTGGTCGCCGAGGGCCGTCGCGTCCCGCGCGCCGGATACCCGGTGGTCTTCGGTGGCGAGGTGATCGGCGAGGTCACCTCCGGTGCCCCCTCCCCCACGCTGGGCCGGCCGATCGCGATGGCGTACGTGGACGCCCCGCACTCCGTCCCGGGCACGCCCGGCGTCGGGGTCGACATCCGTGGCAAGCACGAGCCCTACGAGGTCGTGGCGCTGCCGTTCTACAAGCGCCAGAAGTAGCAGCCACCGGGCGCGAGCCGGGGCGTGCCCCCGGGCATGTCCCGTCCGCTCGTGAGCGCCCCGGCGGTCCCCCTTTCACCTCCACTCCCCGCGTACAGGAGAATTCAGACATGAGCAACCCCCAGCAGCTGCGCTACAGCAAGGAGCACGAGTGGCTGTCGGACGCCGAGGACGGCGTCTCGACGGTCGGCATCACGGAGCACGCGTCCAACGCGCTCGGCGATGTCGTCTTCGTACAGCTCCCGGAGGTCGGTGACACGGTGACCGCGGGCGAGACCTGCGGCGAGCTGGAGTCGACCAAGTCGGTGAGCGATCTGTACTCCCCGGTCACCGGTGAGATCACCGAGGTCAACGAGGCCGTGGTGGACGACCCGTCGCTGGTGAACACCGCGCCCTTCGAGGGCGGCTGGCTGTTCAAGGTGCGGGTCACCCAGGAGCAGGACGACCTGCTCTCCGCCGACGAGTACGCCGCCCACATCGCCGGCTGAGGAGTCGTAGCAGCACATGTCGCTTCTGAACACACCTCTGCATGAGCTCGACCCGGACGTGGCCGCCGCGGTCGACGCCGAGCTGCACCGTCAGCAGTCCACCCTCGAGATGATCGCCTCGGAGAACTTCGCCCCGGCCGCGGTCATGGAGGCCCAGGGCTCCGTCCTCACCAACAAGTACGCCGAGGGCTACCCGGGCCGCCGCTACTACGGCGGCTGTGAGCACGTCGACGTGGTCGAGCAGATCGCCATCGACCGCGTCAAGGAGCTCTTCGGCGCCGAGCACGCCAATGTGCAGCCGCACTCGGGCGCGCAGGCCAACGCGGCCGCGATGTTCGCGCTGCTCAAGCCCGGCGACACGATCATGGGTCTGGACCTCGCCCACGGCGGGCACCTGACCCACGGCATGAAGATCAACTTCTCCGGCAAGCTCTACGACGTGGTCGCCTACCACGTCGGTGCCGACGGTGTCGTCGACATGGACGAGGTGGAGCGCCTTGCCAAGGAGTCCCGGCCGAAGCTGATCGTGGCGGGCTGGTCGGCCTACCCGAGGCAGCTGGACTTCGCCGCATTCCGCCGGATCGCGGACGAGGTCGGCGCCTATCTGATGGTCGACATGGCGCACTTCGCCGGCCTGGTGGCGGCGGGGCTGCACCCGAGCCCGGTGCCGCACGCCCATGTCGTCACCACCACCACCCACAAGACGCTGGGCGGCCCGCGCGGCGGTGTGATCCTGTCGACCGCCGAACTGGCCAAGAAGATCAACTCCGCGGTCTTCCCCGGTCAGCAGGGCGGCCCGCTGGAGCATGTGGTCGCCGCCAAGGCGGTCGCCTTCAAGGTCGCGGCGTCCGAGGACTTCAAGGACCGCCAGCGGCGGACGCTGGAGGGTGCGCGCATCCTCGCCGAGCGGCTCGTCGCGGACGACGTCAAGGCCGTGGGCGTGGACGTCCTGTCCGGCGGCACCGATGTGCATCTGGTGCTGGTCGACCTCAGGAACTCCGAGCTGGACGGTCAGCAGGCCGAGGACCGCCTCCATGAGGTCGGCATCACGGTCAACCGCAACGCGATCCCGAACGACCCCCGCCCGCCGATGGTCACCTCGGGCCTGCGGATCGGCACGCCCGCCCTGGCCACCCGCGGCTTCACGGCCGAGGACTTCGCCGAGGTGGCGGACGTCATCGCCGAGGCGCTCAAGCCGGCCTACGACGCCGAGTCGCTGAAGGCCCGGGTCAAGGCCCTGGCCGACAAGCACCCGCTGTACCCGGGGCTCGGGAAGTAAGCCCCTCCTTCAGGGAAGCCGCGCACACCGACCTGCCGTCCACAGGTGTGCGCGGTGCCCCGCCCCCGCACCACCACCGCATTGAGGAGTCACCGTGGCCATCTCGGTCTTCGACCTGTTCTCGATCGGCATCGGCCCGTCCAGCTCCCATACGGTCGGTCCGATGCGCGCCGCGCGCATGTTCGCGCTGCGACTGCGCAACGAGGGTCTGCTGGACCCCGTCGCGTCCGTACGGGCGGAGCTGTACGGCTCGCTCGGTGCCACCGGCCACGGCCACGGCACACCCAAGGCGGTCCTGCTCGGACTGGAGGGCGCCTCCCCGCGCACGGTGGACGTGGAGTCCGCCGACCAGCGGGTGGAGGACATCAGGACCGCCGGACGGATCAACCTGCTCGGCGAGCACGAGATCGCGTTCTCCTTCGACGACGATCTGGTCCTGCACCGGCGCGAGACCCTTCCGTACCACGCGAACGGCATGACGCTGTGGGCGTACGACGCCTCCGGGGCGGAACTGCTCTCCAAGACCTACTACTCCGTCGGCGGCGGCTTCGTGGTCGACGAGGACGCGGTGGGCGCGGACCGCATCAAGCTGGACGACACGGTCCTCAAATACCCCTTCCGCACCGGCGACGAGCTGCTGCGGCTGACCCGTGAGACGGGGCTGTCGATCTCCGCGCTGATGCTGGAGAACGAGCGGGCCTGGCGCAGCGAGGAGGAGATCCGCTCCGGTCTGCTGGACATATGGCGGGTCATGCAGGCGTGCGTGTCGCGGGGCCTGTCCCGGGAGGGGATCCTGCCCGGCGGGCTGCGGGTGCGCCGGCGGGCCGCCGTCACCGCGCGGCAGCTGCGCGCCGAGGGCGACCCGGTGGCGCGCGCCATGGAGTGGATCACTCTCTACGCCATGGCGGTGAACGAGGAGAACGCGGCGGGCGGCCGGGTGGTCACGGCCCCGACGAACGGCGCCGCGGGCATCATCCCGGCGGTGCTGCACTACTACATCAACTTTGTGCCGGGTGCCGACGAGGAGGGCGTCGTGCGCTTTCTGCTCGCGGCCGGCGCGATCGGCATGCTCTTCAAGGAGAACGCCTCCATCTCCGGCGCGGAGGTCGGCTGCCAGGGCGAGGTCGGCTCGGCCTGCTCGATGGCGGCGGGCGCGCTGGCGGAGGTGCTGGGCGGCACCCCCGAGCAGGTGGAGAACGCGGCCGAGATCGGCATGGAGCACAACCTCGGCCTGACCTGCGACCCGGTCGGCGGTCTGGTGCAGATCCCGTGCATCGAGCGCAACGGCATGGCGGCGGTCAAGGCCGTCACCGCGGCCCGTATGGCGATGCGCGGCGACGGCACCCACAAGGTCTCCCTCGACAAGGTCATCAAGACCATGAAGGAGACCGGCGCGGACATGAGCGTGAAGTACAAGGAGACGGCGCGCGGCGGCCTGGCCGTCAACATCATCGAGTGCTGACGGAACGGGCCCCGACCCACGTGGTCGGGGCCCGCCCGCCGACGCGTCCCGGCGGATGCCGGACGCCTCCCGGGGCGGCTATCTCCGGGCGACCAGCCAGACGATCAGCCCGATGACCGCGAGCGCCGCGACCGACGCGGCGACGATCTTGCCGACGCTGTACGGGCGCTCGCCGACCACCTCGCCGGTGCGGGCGTTCACCGTCACCTGCCAGGTCCGCCCGGCGTGGAGGTAGGTCAGGAACCACACCGGGAGCAGCATCAGCTTGAAGGTGACGTCGAAGTAGCGGGTGTCGACGGATTCGACCCGCTGCTCGTCGCCTCCGATGTCGCTCCGGCAGTCGTCCTCGATGGCCTCGGCCATCCGCTCCTTGGCCGTCTCCAGGCCGTCCTCGGGCTCGATGTCGTACCGCACCGTCTGGAAGCCGGCCAGGTACTCCTCCTGGTAGGGCCTGGCCTCGTCCAGCGGCCAGGGCGTGAGCTTGTCCAGCTGCTTGGCGGTGACATGGCCGGTGCCGGGCACCAGCACATCGTCGAAGGCCCGGGAGACCGTCCCCGAGGCCGGGTACCAGCGGGTGTGCCGCACCTGCTCGGTCACGGTGCGGGTCTCGCCGTTCTCGGTGACGGTGCGGGTCACGGTCTCGTAGTAGTACTCGCCGCGCCGGCCCCGGTAGTCGGAGACGGTGGCCGCGTCGTACGTCCAGTGCGGCAGATAGCTGCCCTTGAAGGACTCCGCCTCGGTGACCTTCTTCAGGCTCTTGGGGGCGAACCAGCGGGAGGACGTCCAGCTGCGCAGTGCGTCCCGGGCGGCGTCCCGGTTCAGGCCGAAGGGGACGACGGCCTCGGGGACGACCCGCTCGGTGGCGTCGGCGTCGGCCACCAGGGGGGTGGCGCAGAACTGGCACCGCACGGAGAGCGTGTCGCTCTCGGTCCGGGCGCCGCAGCCCGGGCAGAGAAAGGTGTTGGCCGCGCCCGGGGCCGCCGAGGGCTTGGCGGGGAGGGACGCCAGCTCCTGGATCGGATGCTCCTGCACCTCGCGCGGGACGGGCACGATGGCCTGCCGGTGCCCGCAGTAGGGGCAGTGCATCGCGTCGGTTCCCGGGGCGTACTCCACGGTGGCACCGCACGCCTCGCACGGGTACGAGCGGGCGGCGGCGGCCGTCTGGTCTCCGGTCATGGTCGTCGTCCCCGCCCGCTCAGGCCTGGGGCGGCAGCGGCGGCGGGACGCTGCCGAAGAGGCGGTCGATGTCCGGCACCTGCTCGGCGGGGAGCCACTCGGACATGCCGTTCTGCCAGACCAGGGTGGTCCGGGTGAGCGTGCCCGCACTGATCAGACCGGTCAGCGCGGTGCTGTCGTAGGGGCCCTGCTGGGCGCCGCCGACGCCGATGAACCACTGCTGCCGGGGCAGCGGCGGCGGGGTGGCCGCAGGGGGTGCCGCCGGGGCGGGGGCCTGCTGCGGGGAGAGGCCCGCCGCCATGCGCTGGCCCAGGGCCATGCCGACGCCCAGCCCGACGCCCTCGCCGGCGGCGCCGGGGTTGCGCGCGGCCTCTCCGATCGCCTCGGCCGCCTGGAACTGGGCGTACTGGTCGAGGTTGCCCACGATCCCCATCCGGGAACGGGTGTCGATGGCGGCCTCGACCTCGGGCGGGAGCGAGATGTTCTCGATGATGAACGTGGGCACCGCGATGCCGACCGGGGCCAGTTCCTCGGTGAGGGCGGCCGCCAGCCTGGCGCCGAGCCCGTCCTGACGCGCGGCCAGGTCCAGCATCGGCACCCCGGCCGTGGCCAGGGCGTTGCCGAGCCGGCCGACGATCAGCTGCCGCAGATACTCCTGCACCTCCTCGGTGCGGAACTGCGGGTCGGTGCCGGCCAGCTCCCGCAGCAGCGCGGAGGCGTCCACGACCCGGGCCGCGAAGGCGCCGAAGGCCCGCAGCCGGACCATGCCGAACTCGGGGTCCCGGACGATGACGGGGTTCTGCGTCCCCCACTTGAGATCCGTGAACTGCCGGGTGGTGACGAAGTAGACCTCGGCCTTGAAGGGCGAGTGGAAGCCGTACTTCCAGCCCTTCAGGGTGGAGAGGATCGGGAGGTTCTGGGTCTCCAGGGTGTGTGTGCCGGGCTCGAAGACATCGGCGATCTGCCCCTCGTTGACGAAGACCGCCACCTGGGACTCGCGGACGACGAGCTGGGCGCCCATCTTGATCTCGTTCTCGTAGCGCGGAAAGCGCCAGACGATGGTGTCGCGACTGTCGTCGGTCCACTCGATGATGTCGATGAACTCACCGCGTATACGGTCCATCAGTCCCATGGCCCGCCCCCGTTTCCTCTGTGTACGGCCCTTGACCTGGCGTCCGCACGATAGCAATCGCCGTCGATGCCGTACCCCGGCGGGCCGGAGGCGATACCGAGCGTCCCCGGGCACCGGTGCGGCCCCTGTTCCCCCAGGGGCTACCGGGCGGTAACCGGCCTCTTCTACGCTTCCCTTCAACTCGACCACGAAGAAGGGGAGTTGGCCATGCGTGGCACAAGAGGACTCGCGGCGTTACTGGGTGCCGTCGCGCTGCTGACGGCGATACCAGGCAACGCCCACGCGGCGGGGCCGAGCTTCTCCGCGACGACGGCGATCGGTACCCACAACGCGTACGAGAAGAGCAAGTACGCCTATCTCGCACAGGCACTGGACTCCGGTGCCTCGCTGCTCGAGCTCGATGTCTACGCCGACCCGCTGACCCGGCGCTGGCGGGTCAGCCACAGCAATCCGCTGGGCAACGACAACAACTGCGAGGCCGCGAAGGCACCGGGCGAGCTGTACGGCAAGAGCCGTGACCAGGACCTCGGCAGCTGCCTGGACAACATCGCCGCCTGGCATCAGCTGCACCCCGACCACCGGCCGATCGTCTTCAAGCTGGAGATGAAGATCGGCTTCAACAACACTCTCGGCCTCGGACCCGCCGCCTTCGACACCCTGGTGGCGCAGAAGCTCGGCAGCATCGTCTACAAGCCCTCCGACCTGCTGGGCGGGACGTACTCGTCGCTGGACGCGGCCGCCCGGGCCGGCGCCTGGCCGTCCCGGGACGACCTCACCGGCAAGGTGATCTTCGAGCTGATCCCCGGCACGGTGGAACAGGCCAACCCCTTCGACCACTACTGGACCGACCAGGAGTACGGCGACCATCTGCGCGACCGGTACACGGCCGGGACCATCGCGTCGGCCCAGGCCTTCCCCGCCGTCCTCGGCGCCGCGCCCGGCGACCCGCGCACCAGCCGCTACGACGCCTCGATCCGCCCCTGGTTCGTGTTCTTCGACGGCGACGCGGCGACCTACGTCAATCAGGGCTATGACACGTCCTTCTATGCGGAGAACCACTACATCCTGATCGCCACGGACGCCGCCGCCGTCTCCCCGCCGATCTCCTCGACCAGTCCCACGGACGACGAGGTGGCCGCCCGTCTGTCCCTGCTGGCCGGGCACCACGCCAGCGTGATCACCTCGGACTGGGCGGCCAAGTCGCCCGCCGTCCTGGGTGCGGTGGCCCCCCGCGGCTGAGCTGATGTTCGAACGCCCTGAGGGGATCGTCCGTAGGGAAGAGGGGGCACAAGCCAACCAGAGACCCCTCCCCCACAGCACCTTCAGGGAGTGTGCATGCTGAACGGCATCGACGTGAGCGCCTACCAGTCCTCCGCGTACGGCACGGACGGCCTCTCCTTCGTCTTCGTCAAGGCGACGGAGGGGCGGTCCTATGTGAACCCCAGACTCACCGCCCAGACGAAGACCGCGCGGGACGCCGGTTGTGTGGTCGGCTTCTACCACTTCCTGTGGCCGGGCAACATCGCGGCGCAGGCCGACTACTTCCTCGCCAAGGCTCCGGAGCAGACGGGGGATCTGCTGGCCGTGGACTGGGAGACGACCGGCGACGGCACCCACGCGAGCAACGCCGAGAAGGACCTCTTCATCCGCACGGTGAAGAAACTCCGGCCGCACCACCGCGTCCTGCTGTACACCAACCGCAACTTCTGGCTCACCGTCGACACCACCTCCTACGCCGGGGACGGCCTGTGGATCGCCGACTACGTCACGGCGGGCAAACCCCGTATCAAGGCGACCTGGCGCTTCCACCAGTACACCTCCGACCCGCTGGACAAGGACGTCGCCGATTTCGCCGGCAAGGCGGCGCTGCAGCAGTGGGCCGCGGGCGCCTGACCACGGCCCGCTGCAGCAGTGGGCCGCGGGCGCCTGACCACGGCAGGGCGCGGTGCCGGGAACGCGCCCCGCACCGGCCGGCTTCGGTACGGGGCGCCAGGTTCGGCGGGTCAGCGGCCCGCGCGATGTCTGAGGGCCGCGACCACCCAGGCGAAGTCCTCGGTGTGCGGGGGCCGGGGCCGGCCGTTCAGGACACAGAGCAGTTCCCGGTAGCGGGTGAGCCGTTCGCCGAACCCCGCCTCCATGCGGTCCAGCACCGCGGCCCGGTCGGCGTCCCCCAGCAGTTCCCCGAGCACCGCGTCGGCCTCGGGTGCCCCGGGCTCGATGCCCTGCTCCCGGGCCCGGCCGGCCAGTTCCACGAGACGTCTGACGAACCACAGGGAGGCTCCGGCGGGCGCCCCGGAGTCCCGGTCGGCGGCGTTGAACTCGACCGCCCTGCGCATCTGCGCCCGGAAGTCCGGGTCCTGGATCATCTCGGCCAGCTCCACCCAGGCGTCGACCTGCTCGGGCGCCGGGTCGTCCGGGAGTTCCAGCGAGGTGCGCCGGATCCGCTCACGGATCTCGGGATCGACGGTGTCGAGCCCGTGCAGCGTCTCGGCCACGAACTCCTCCATGATCCGGTGCCGTTCGCCGGCCGACAGCCGTGCCAGTCTGTTCATCAGGGTCATCTCCTCCGCACTCGAACCGCGTCGCGCCACGGTCGACAGCACCGCCCGGGTCACCTTCAGCGCGCGGATCTGCGCGTCCAGGGCGGCCACATGGGTGGCGGCCACCTCGGCGACGGTGGTCTCGCCCGCCAGCACCCGGCGCACATCGCCCAGGCCGAGGCCCAGTTCGCGCAGGGTGCGGATCAGTTCGAGGCGGGCCACGGACTCCGCGTCGTACAGCCGGTAGCCGCCCTGGGAGCGGGTCACCGGGGGCAGTGCCCCCTCGTCCGACCAGTAGCGGATGGTGCGGACGGTCAGTCCGGTGGCCCGGGCCAGCTCGCCGATGGTGAAGAGACCGGTGCTGCCGTTCTCGATCATGTCTGCGAGTCTGGGCCTTCCAGTGGGTGGAGACTCAAGCCGAGGAGAGCGACTCATGTCCGACCGTCTGCGGGATGTTCTGGACGCCGCGGCATGTGGGGTGTTCCCGCCGGCCGACGGCGGCACCACGGTGGTGCCCCAGCACTCCCCGCGGGACGCCGGGGTCCTCGCCTTCACCGCGCACTCCGTCGTGTTCACGGACGAGGATCCCGACTGGGTCCGCCGGACGCTGGAGCGCACCGACTGCGACGCGCTCGCCGCGACGATGAACGCGCGGTTCCTCGGGGCCTTCATGGAGCGGACGGGGCGCAGGACCGAGACGATCGATGTGCTGATGGTCGGGTCCGCGCTGCCGGGCGGCCCGCAGCTCGAGCTGAAGGAGGTCGACGACCCGGACCGTCCGCGGGTCGTCAGCTCCCGGCGGCGACGGAACGCGGTGCGGGTGTGGGCGGCGGACGGCGGTGTGCTCGTCATGGGGCGCGGGGTCGCGGGGCGCCTGGAGGTCGCCGTCGAGGTGGACGAGGACGCCCGGGACCGGAAGGTGGGGCGTGCGCTGGTCGCGGCGGCTCGGCGGATGAGCGGGGGCGAGCCGGTGTGGGCCCAGATATCGGCGGGGAACGCCCGCAGTCTGCGGGCGTTCCAGGCGGCCGGTTACCGTCCCGTGGGGTCCGAGGCGCTGTTCCTCAGGCGCTGACCCCGTGACCGGCGGTCAGTGCCACGGCACGAAGTGCGGGTTGCTCTCGCAGCCGCTCATGATCTCGACCTTGGTGGTCTTGTCCACCGGGCAGACGCCGATGATGTAGCGGCGCGCGATACCGCCGGGGAAGGCGACCTCCACCTGGTCGGCCCAGCGATGGGTGTCGCCGATGGTCCTGTTGACGTCGATGCCGCCGGGGGCGTCGACGTAGTAGTTCCAGCCGGACTTGTACCAGGTCTTGTACAGGTCGTGGTCGTAGGTCGTCGACACATACGGCGAGGGCTGGTTGACCAGAACGTACTTCTCGATGTCGTACTGCCCGGTGGTGATGTCCCTGGGCTGGAAGCCCTCGGCGAAGACGGTCGTCGGGGGACGGCTGTCGCTGCGGTAGAGCGTGCCGCAGCCGGTGCGCCAGACCGGCTCCGGGGTGATGCGGTCCAGGTCCACCCGGTGGTCCGCGGCGGCCTCGATCGGGTCGTCGAGCCGAGGGCAGGCGGGCGCGGCCTTCACCGGGGCCGCCGGGCTCGCGGGAGCGGTGGCGGCGGTCGTGGTGAGGACCGCCGACAGGGACACGACGAGGACTGCGGCCCGTCGGCGCAGGCGAGTTGTGATCATGGGCATACGATCCCGGCACCGCGCCGGCCGGCCGCGCATCCTCACTCGTGCGGCGGCGTGTCCCGGCCGCCCTCGCCTCACCGGAAGACGCCCGTGTGCCCCAGCGAGTAGCGGCCGGGCTGCGGATAGACCGCGAGGCCGTGCGGACCGCTGCCCACCTTGATGCGGGCGAGCTGCCGGCCGCTGGCGGTGTCGATCGCGTACACCTCGGAGTTGTAACGGCCGGACAGCCACAGCACCTTGCCGTCCGACGAGACGCCGCCCATGTCGGGGCTGCCGCCGCCGGGCAGACGCCACTTCTTGGTCAGCCGGTCGTTCCTGAAGTCCAGGACCGAGATGGTGCCCTCACCCCGGTTGGAGATGTACATCTCGCGGGAGTCGCGGCTGACATAGAGGCCGTGGGCGCCCTTGCCGGTGGGCAGGAAGGACGGCTTGCCGAAGGTGTCGCCGTCCAGGATCCACAGTCCGTCGGCCACCATGTCGGCGACATAGAACTTCTTCCCGTCCGGGGAGACCTTCACATCCTGGGGCATGGCCCCGCGGTACGGCAGCTTCTGCTGTCCGACGACCTTCATGTGCTCGGTGTCGACCTTGAGAAGTTCGCCGCTGAACTCGCAGGAGACGATGAAGTAGCGGCCGTCGAGGGAGAAGTCGGCGTGGTTGACGCCGTAGCAGTCCACCGGCACGGTCTTCGCCGTCTTCATGGTGTGCGCGTCCCGGAAGACCAGTTGACGGTCCCGGGAGGCCATCACGATCGCGTACTTCCCGTTCGGTGTGAAGTAGAGGTTGTACGGGTCGTGCACATCGACCGGTTTGCCGGCCTCGCCGGTCTTGGGGTCGATGGGGGTGAGGGAGTTGCCCAGGTCGTTGTTGACCCACAGGGTCTTCAGGTCCCAGGACGGCACGACGTGCTGGGGCTGGCGGCCGACCGGGATGGTGTCGATGACCTTGTAGTCGGCCGGGTCGATGACGGTCACCGTGTTGGAGTTGGTGTTGGGGACATAGACACGGGACGGGAAGCCCTTGACCACGTCGGACAACTGCCCCGGGCGGTCGGCCGCATAGATGTCCGAGGGGTCGAGCACGGGCGGCATGCCGGGCAGGGTCTGGACGGTCCGCTCGGACCGGGCCGCGCCGGTGGGGCTCTTGGAGGCGAGGGAGCCGTCCTTGTGGGAGGATTCGCCGCTGCATCCGGCGAGAGCGGTGAGGGCGGCGCCGGCGATCAGGGCGCGCATCAGGGTCGTGGCGTGCATCAGCTCAGCAGCTCCGTGGTGGTCACCGCGGTGAGGCCGCGGCGGTCGAGTTCGTGCAGGAGGTCGGGGAAGGCGGTGACCGTGTCCGGGTATCCGAAGTGCAGGCTCACCACGGACCCGTTGCGGGCCTCGTCGACGACCTTGCGGGTGACGGCGCTCGCGCCCGGCGAGGTGTAGTCGAGCGAGTCCACGTCGTACGACAGGACGTGCGGATAGCCGGCGAGGCGGGCGAGCCGTTCGACGAGCGGGGCGGCGCGCGGGGCGCGGGAGGGGCGGAACCAGGTGCCGATGGATCCGGTCAGCCGTCGCAGCCGGTCGGCGCACCCCTGGATCTCGGCGAACGCGTCCGCCTCGGACATGGTGTTGATGCCGAGGTGATGCAGGGTGTGGTTGCCGAGGTCATGACCGCCCCGGAGGATGCGGCGGGCCATCTCGGGGTGCTCGTCGAGCCAGGTGCCGACCGCGAGCACGGTGATCTTCGCGTTGGCCTTCTCCGCCGTGCCGAGGATCGAGTTGGCGAAGCGCGGGTCGCCCTGGCCGTGGAAGGTGAGGGCCACCCGGGGGCGGTCGCGCGGGCCGTGCTCGATCTGAGCGGGCTGCTGCGGGTAGGCGCGCGGCTGGGGCGCGGGCGCCGTCGCGCTCGGGGGAGCGGTGCCGCTGGGCGGGAGGGGCCGGCGGACGGTGCCGGTGCCGGGGGAACAGGCGGCGGTGAACGCACCGGCGGCGGCGAGCCCGGCGCCGGTGCGCAGCGCCGCGCGGCGGTCGGGCACCGGGCGCGCGGTGTCGGTCGCGCGCTCCGGCGGGGAGGGAGGGACGGGCGTGGTCACCTCCCCATTTAAGGGCGAGGGGGTAAGAAAACCGGCGATTGGCGGACCAGTGGTACGGCCGGGTCGTGTCGGGTCGTACCCGGCCGAACCGCCCGCATTCCCCTGAAAGGCGTGCGACCGAGGCGGGGGGTCAGCGGTCGGCGACCCGCATCTCGAACCAGGTGGTCTTGCCGCGGGGCAGCAGATCGACGCCCCAGCGGTCGGCGAGCTTGTCGACGAGGAAGAGGCCCCGGCCGCTCACATCCAGCTCCTGGACGGGCATCAGACAGGGCAGTCCCCGGGAGGGGTCGCGCACCTCGATCCGGATCCAGCCCCGCCGTCGGCGCATCCGCAGTCCGAAGCGGCGCGCCCCGGTGTGCCGCACGGCGTTGCCGACGAGTTCGGAGACCAGCAGCACCGCGTCCTCGGTCATCCTCGGGCTGAGTCCCCAGTGCCGCAGGATCACGACCTGGGCGAGCCGGCGCGCGGCGCCCGCGGATTCGGGCCGGGACGGCAGCGACACCTCCGCCTCCGCAGGGTTCCCGAACAACTCCAGGGCCCTGAGCGCCCGTTCGTCCTCGACCGCCGGTGACCAGCGCGCCGCGGTCGCACTCCCGTGCCGCCGCGGTGGTTCGACACCCTCCAGCCCCGCCATGCCCCCCATGATGGCGGCCCCGGCTGTCACACGGAGGCGTAACCACGGAATACGCACCTCGGAACCGTACATTCCACACGATTCTACCGGCATATGCCAGGGGCAATAAAACCTCGATCACACCCCAACTGACCTGCGAAAACAGGTCAGTTGGGGGCAATGTCGAGGGGTGTCGACGCCTCGTCCTTAAGGTTGGCTTAAGGCTCCGATAAACCACCCCTTCGAGGGAGGGCGGGTAAGACGGTGCGTCAACTGCAAGGGGACGAAGGTCCCTTGTCGAGGGAATTCCGGTCCTTGCGGCCTCAGCGGAACTTCGCCTTGCCCGGCCCTTCCTCGACGAAGCTGCGCATTCCGCGCTCACGGTCCTCGGTCGCGAACAGACCGGCGAACCAGGTCCTCTCCACCGCCAGTCCGGTCTCGATGTCCGTCTCCAGACCGGTGTCGACGGCCTCCTTGGCGGCGCGCAGCGCGATGGCCGGGCCCTGGGCGAGCCTCGCGGCCCAGGCGTACGCCTCGGTGTACACCTCGGCGGCCGGCACCACCCGGTCGACCAGGCCCAGGGTCAGCGCCTCGTCCGCCTTCACCATCCGCCCCGTGAAGATGAGGTCCTTGGCCCTGGACGGACCGATCAGACGTGCCAGCCGCTGGGTGCCGCCCGCGCCCGGGATCAGACCGAGCAGGATCTCCGGCTGTCCCAGCTTGGCGTTGTCGGCGGCGATGCGGAAGTCCGCGCACAGCGCCAGCTCGCATCCTCCGCCCAGGGCGTAGCCCGTGACACCGGCGACGACCGGCTTGGGGATACGGGCGACGGCGGTGAAGGACTCCTGCAGGGCACGGGAGCGCGCCACCATCGCGGCATGGTCCATGCCCTGCATCTCCTTGATGTCCGCGCCCGCCGCGAACACCTTCTCCCCGCCGTGGATCACCACGGCCCGTACGTCCTCGCGGCGCGTGATCTCCTCGGCGAGCTCTTTGATCCGGTCCTGGGTGGCGACGTCCAGCGCGTTCATGGGCGGGCGGTCCAGCCGGACGACGCCCACGCCCTCGGAGACTTCCAGATGCACAGTCATGCCGGAAGGTTAACGGCCATTAACGCAGTCGGGCCCGGTGTGCTCGCTCACAGCGGCACACCGGGCCCGGATCACCGGGGCGGAGCTACTTGGTCCACTCGGCCCAGGACATGTTCCAGCCGTTGAGGCCGTTGTCGGGGGCGACCGTGCGGTCATGGGAGTTCTTCACCACGACGACGTCGCCGAGCATGGAGTTGTTGAAGAACCAGGAGGCGGGCGCCGACTTGTCCCAGCCGCCGCGCACATCGCGCAGGCCGACACAGCCGTGGCTCGCGTTGTAGTTGCCGAAGGCGCCGCCGCCCCAGTAGTTGCCGTGGATGAAGGTGCCCGAGTCGGTCAGCCGCATGGCGTGCGGCACGTCCTTGATGTCGTACTCACCGCCGTAGCCGACGGTCTCGCCGTTCATCCGGGTCACGGCCAGGCGCTCGCTGATGACCATCGTGCCGTTCCAGGTGTCGTACCCGGGCTTGCCCGCGGTGACCGGGATGGTCTTGACGACCTTTCCGTCGCGCTTGACGACCATCTTGTGGGTCTTGGCGTCGACGGTGGAGACCTGGCTGCGGCCGATGGTGAAGCTCACCGTCTTGGACTGTTTGCCGTAGACGCCGGAACGGCCCTCGACACCGTCGAGGTTGAGGTTCACGGTGACCTTGGTGCCGGCCTTCCAGTACTCCTCGGGCCGGAAGTCGAGGCGGTCGTTGCCGAACCAGTGGCCGCGGACCTCGACGGCCGGCTCGGTCTTGATCGTGATGGCCTTCTCGACGTCGGCCGGGTGGGTGATGCCCCGGGTGAAACGGACCGAGAACGGCATGCCGACCCCGACGGTGGAACCGTCCTCGGGCGTGAAGTTGCCGATGAAGGTGTTCTGCGGGGTGAGCGTGGTGAAGGAGGACTCCGCCGCGGAGGTGAGTCCCGCCGAGTCCTTGGCGACCGCGTGCACCTTGTAGGTGGTGGCCGCGGCCAGATGGGTCGAGGGCGTCCAGGAGGCGCCCCCGCCGGTTATCGTCCCCGCGATCTGACGGCCCTTGGTGTCCTCGACCTTGACCTCGGTCAACTTGCCCTCGGCTGCCGTCACTTCAAGGGCGCCGGAGGTCTTCACGGCTTTGGCGCCGTCCTTGGGGGCTATGGTGACGACGGCCTTCGACTGCTGGGTGACGGCCTTCTCGGAGCCCTTGCCCTTGCCCTCCCCGGCCCCCTCGCCGGAGTCCTTCCCCCCGCCGCACGCGGTGGCGGTGAGCACCAGGGCACCGAGTATCAGTGCCGACCATCCCCTGCGCCCCCGTATCCGCGCACCCGGCGTCCCCGATATCGGTCGCCCGTTCACGTTGTTTTCTCCCCTCGCACGGCCTGTTGAGGCCCGCACTTCAGCGCGTCGTGTGCGCGCATGGCGCAAATTAACCACACGCCCCGAGACGATGGCTCCCCGGGAGTGTCACTGTTCAGTCCCAAACCGGGGCCGCGCGCGGGTGCATGGGCCCGCCGGGCGCGCGCCCCCGCGCGCACCGGTGCCGGACCGGGGCGAAAGCCGCATCAGTGCGCCGCGCCGCCCGACTTCCACTCGTCCCAGCCCATGTTCCACCCTCCGAGGCCGTTGTCGGGAGCCACCTTCTTGTCATCGCTGTGGACGACCTCCACGACGTCGCCGACGAGGCTGCGGTGGAAGAACAGGCCCGCGGGGGTGTCGGCTCCGCCGCCCCTCACGTCCTTGAGGCCCACACAGCCATGGCTGACATTGGTGTGCCCGGGGGCGCCGGGGGCCCAGTAGTTGCCATGGATGAAGGTGCCGGACTCGGTCAGCCGCATGGCGTGCGGCACATCGGGGATGTCGTACTCGCCGCCGAAGCCGACCGTGCGGCTGTTCATGCGGGTGACCTCGAGCTTCTCCATCACCACCATCTTCCCGTTGTAGGTGGTGGTCCCGGGAGCGCCCGCCGTGATCGGAAGGGTGGCCACCAGCCGGCCGCCGCGGCGGACCCGCATGGTGTGGGCGGCGGCGTCGACCACCGAGACCTGGTTGCGGCCGACGGTGAAGGTGACGTCCTTGTGCTGCACCCCGTACGCCCCCGGAGCGCCCTCCACATCGCGCAGCCGCAGCGCCACCGTGACCCGGGTGCCGGGCTTCCAGTACGCCCGGGGCCGGAAGTCGAGGCGGTCCCCGCCGAACCAGTGGGGACGGATCTCCACGGCCGGCCTGGCGCTCACCCGGATCGCCCGCTCGACGGCGGCCCGGTCGGCGATCGCCCGGTTGAACTGCACCGACACGATCATCCCGGTGCCCACGGTCGTACGGTCCTCCGGCGTGAGATATCCGATGAACCGCTGATCGGGGACGAAGGTGGTGAAGGTCGCATGGCGGGCGGCACGGCGGCCGTCGCCGTCGTGTGCCACCGCGTCGACGGTGTACTTGGCGGCGAGCGCGAGCCGTGGTTCGTCGGGCTGCCAGACTCTGCCGTCGGCGGACAGATGTCCGGGTACCGGGGAGTCCTGCCCGTCCTGGGACCGGACGACGGTCACCGACTCCAGGCGTCCGCCGGCCACCCGGACCCTGAGCGGACGGTCGGCGCGGACCCCCTTGCGGCCGTCCTCGGGGGTGACGCGGATGACGTCCTCGGGCGCGGACGGCTTGGGGTCGTCGGATCCGGGGGAGCTGCAGCCGGCCAGCAGACCCGCCCAGGTCAGTGCCGCCGCCAGTGCGGCCCCTGCGCGCCGCGCGCGTGTATGTACGTGCATCACGCCGATCCCAACGACGCAGCCTCCCGCGGGGAAACGTGAGTGCGAGCCGCGCGCTGGGCAGAACAGGGGAAGGGCGACACGAGGGGAGCCGCGGCCGGGACGCCGTGGGCCCCGGGGCGTGTCGTCCCGCCGAGCCGCGGGAGGCCGAGGGGTGTCGAGCGCAGCCGAGCAGGAGGCAGTGCAGCAACCGGTCCGGGAGGCGGAGCGGCCGGAGCCGGTGGAGGGGGCCCGGTCCACCCGTCCGGCCGCCGGGTTCGACGGCCCTCGGCGCCCGGTGCCGGTGTGGCCGGGCGTGCCGAGGCCGCTGGGGGCGTGCTTCCGCGCGGGCCCGGACGGGACCATGGGCACCAACTTCGCACTGTGGGCGGGCGGCGCGGAGGCGGTGGAGCTGTGCCTGTTCGACGGTCCGGGCCCCGGGAGCCAGGAGACCCGGGTGCGGCTGGCGGAGCCGACCGACGAGATCTGGCACGGCTTCGTACCGGGGGTGCTGCCCGGGCAGCGGTACGGCTACCGGGTGCACGGCCGCTGGGACCCCTGGACCGGGGCGCGCTGGAACCCGGCGAAGCTGCTGCTGGATCCGTACGCACGCGCGGTGGACGGCGACTTCCGGCTGCCGCCGGAGGTGTACGGGCATGTGCGGGACTGGCCCGAGCAGCATGTCGCGGACACCGTGCGCGACGAGCGGGACTCGGCCCCCCATGTGCCCAAGGGCGTGGTGGTGCACGATGACGACGACTGGGCCGACGACCACCGCCCGCAGACGCCCTGGGCGGACTCGGTGATCTATGAGCTGCACGTCCGCGGATTCACCCGGCTGCACCCGGAGATCCCCGAGGAGCTGCGCGGCACCTACGCCGGTCTGGCGCACCCCGCGGCCGTCGGGCATCTGCTGCGGCTGGGCGTGACGGCCGTCGAACTGCTCCCCGTCCAGCAGTTCGCGCACGAGGACCATCTGCTGCGGCGGGGGCTGAGCAACCACTGGGGCTACAACTCGATCGGCTACTTCGCCCCGCACGCGGCGTACGCCGCCTCCGGCACCGCGGGCCGGCAGGTGGGCGAGTTCAAGCGGATGGTGCGGGCGCTGCACTCGGCCGGGATCGAGGTCGTCCTGGACGTGGTCTACAACCACACGGCGGAGGCGGGCGAACTGGGCCCCACGCTGTCGCTGAAGGGGATCGACAACCGCGGCTACTACCGCCTCCAGCCGGACGCCCGCCGCTACACCGACTACACCGGCTGCGGCAACACCCTGCACGTGGTGCGGCCGCAGGTGCTGCGGCTGATCACCGACTCGCTGCGCTACTGGGTCACCGAGATGGGCGTGGACGGCTTCCGCTTCGATCTGGCGACGGCGCTGGCCAGGTCCGCGCACGACGTCGACATGTTCTCCCCGTTCCTGGCGGCGATCGCCCAGGACCCGGTGCTGCGCCGGGTGAAGCTGATCGCGGAACCGTGGGACCTGGGGCCGGGCGGCTACCGGACCGGGGGGTTCCCTCCTCTGTGGGCGGAGTGGAACGACCGCTACCGGGACGCGGTACGGGACTTCTGGCGGGGCGCGCTGCCGGACGTACGGGATCTGGGCTACCGCCTGTCGGGCTCCAGCGACCTGTACGCCCGGGGCGGCCGGGCCCCCTCCGCCTCGGTCGACTTCGTGACCGCGCACGACGGCTTCACCCTGCGCGACCTGGTGTCCTACGACCGCAAGCACAACGAGGCCAACGGCGAGGGCAATCGGGACGGCTCCGACGACAACCGCTCCTGGAACTGCGGCGCCGAGGGAGAGACGGAGGACAGGACCGTACAAGCGCTGAGGCGACGCCAGATGCGCAATCTGCTGACCACCCTGCTGTTGTCCACGGGCGTGCCGATGCTGGTGGCGGGCGACGAGATGGGCCGCACCCAGCGCGGCAACAACAACGCCTACTGCCAGGACAACGAGACCGGCTGGGTGGACTGGAACCTGCTCCAGGACCCGGGCTGGCGGGCCCTGTTCGAGCTGACCTCCCGTCTGATCGCGCTGCGCCGACGCCATCCCGTGCTGCGCCGCCGGGCGTTCTTCTCCGGGCACGCCCGCGCGGCGGACGGCCTCCGGGATCTGGCGTGGTTCACACCGCGCGGGACGGAGATGACGGAGGGCGACTGGTACGCCCCCACGGCGACCCTCGGCATGTACCTTTCCGGACGCGACATACCGGGCCGGGACGAGCGCGGCGCCCCGATCACCGACGACAGTTTCCTGGCGGTGCTGCACGCCGGGGACCGCCCGGTGGACTTCGTCCTGCCGGGGCCGCCCTGGGCACGACACTACGAGGTGATCGTGGACACCTCACGGGAGGAGCAGGCCCGGGCGCCGGGCCCGGCGCACCCCTCGGGCGCCGCGATCACGGTGCCGGCGAGATGCGTACTGCTGCTCAAGGCAGCGGACTAGCGCTCCGACAGGCAGCCGTTGCCTGCCGCGGCACCAGCGCCCTCAGCCGAGGATGCCCCGTTCGTAGGCGACCCTGTGCATCGCCCGGCGCGCTCGAAGGCGTATCGGCCGATCGGTTGACGCGGCCCTGCGACCGGACCGGGCCCGGCATGGTTCCCGGGGTCGAAAACGCAGGTCGTAGGTCCAACGGCGGAATCCGGTCCGGCCGAAACTCGGTGGGCGATGTCGGTGCCGGTCCGTAGGCTCGCCCCTGATGCCCACACCACATGCCTCCGAGAGCCGTTCCACCGTCCGTGTCCTGCTGCGCCTGTGGCCCTATGTACGGCCGGTGCGGGCGCGGCTGCTCACCGCCGCGCTCGTGGCGACCGTCGCCTCCTGCGTCAGCCTGGTGATCCCGCTCGTCCTGAAGTGGCTCGTGGACGGGCCGGTGACCGGCGGGGACCCGGCGGGCGTGTGGCTCGGCGCGCTGTATCTGCTGCTGCTCGGCATCGCCGAGGCGGGGCTGTTCGGGATCCGCCGGTGGCTGGTGGCACGGCCGCTGTCCCGGGTCGAGGCGGACCTGCGGGCGGATCTGTACCGGCATCTGCAGCGGCTCCCGGTCGCCTTCCACGACCGCTGGGCCTCGGGCCAGCTGCTGTCGCGGGCCACCACCGATCTGATGCTGTTGCGTCAGTTCCTCGCCTTCCCTCTGACGTTCCTCCTGGTCAACGGTGTGACGATCCTGGTGGGTGTGGTCATCATGCTGCTCCAGGACTGGAGGCTCGGACTGATCGTCCTGGGGCCTGGCATCCCGGTGATGATCCTTTGCGCGCTCTTCGAGCGGCGCTATGCGCGGGTGGCCCGGCGGGCCCAGGACCAGGTGGGCGATCTGACGACCGTGGTCGAGGAGAGCGTGCTCGGCATCCGGATCGTCAAGGGCTTCGGCCGGCACCGCAGCCAGGCGCGCGCCTTCGGTGAGCTGTCGCGGACGCTGCGCGGCACGGAGCTGGTGAAGGCGCGGCTGCTGGCGCAGATCTGGGCGGTCATCGTCACCCTGCCGGAGGTGGCGATCGGGGCGGCGCTGGTGCTCGGGATCGTCCGGGTGGCGGACGGCGCTCTGTCCGCCGGGACGCTGGTGGCCTTTCTGTCGACGGCTCTCGC